>CAKQDG010000010.1 GCA_934219025.1 uncultured Prevotella sp.
GAAAAGATTGGTACATACAATCCAAACACCAATCCAGCCACAGTAGATTTGAATTTTGATCGTGCTCTTTATTGGGTAAATGTAGGTGCACAGCCTACAGATACAGTTCGTAACATTCTGCAGCGCGAAGGCGTTTATATGATGAAGCACTTGCAGGGTGGTGTAAAGAAGGGCGCTTTCGACGAAGCTACGGCGCAGAAGAGATTCGACGCATGGAAAGCTGACAAGCAGAAAGGTCTTGACTTGCTTCGCGAGGAAGAGGCTAAGGCAAAGAAGGCTGCATATGAAAAGAATCTGGCTGAAGAGAAAAAAGTAAATGAGGCTATAGCTAAGAAAGTGGCAGAGAAAAAAGCTGAGGCAGAGGCTGCTAAGGCTGCAGAAGAAGCTGCCGCTGAGGCTCCAGCAGAGGAGACAGCACCAGCAGCTGAATAATTTTTTCTAAACGCTGATAGAAATTTAAGGGGCAGGCTAAAGCTTGCTCCTTTTTTACTTGATATGATGAAGGGAAAAGCAAAAAAAACTTAATTCTTGAAGCTTGGCGAATTAATGTTTTGCAAAATCGGAAAAAGTTTGTAATTTTGCACCCTGTTTGGAATAAGTATCAAAAGGAAACAACAAAAAACGTAGATAGCAATGTCGAAAATTTGTCAAATCACAGGGAAAAAAGCTCAAATAGGCAATAACGTTTCCCACTCAAAGCACCGCACAAAGCGTTCCTTTGATGTAAATTTGTTTAATAAAAAATTCTATTATGTAGAGGAGCAGTGCTGGATTAGCCTTAAGGTAAGTGCTGCTGGTCTGCGCTTGATCAATAAGGTTGGATTGGATGCAGCTTTGAAGAGCGCCGTTTCCAACGGTTATTGTGATTGGAAAGATATAAAAGTTATAGGAGAGTAATATAATGGCAAAGAAGGCTAAAGGCAACCGTGTGCAGGTTATATTGGAATGCACAGAGATGAAAGAGAGCGGTCTTCCAGGAACAAATCGTTACGTAACAACAAAAAACCGTAAGAACACACCTGAGAGAATGGAGCTGATGAAGTACAATCCGATTCTCAAAAAGATGACTCTTCACAAAGAAATTAAATAATCTAATTAAATATTATTAGAAATGGCAAAGAAAGCGGTCGCAACCCTTCATGAAGGTTCAAATGATGGGCGTGCTTATACAAAGGTTATAAAGATGGTGAAAAGCCCAAAGACGGGAGCTTATGTTTTTGACGAGCGTATGGTTCCTAATGAGGCTGTAAAGGATTTCTTCAAATAAATCCTGAATTCTTATAGATACAGAGAGCTGCAAAATTATTTTTGCAGCTCTTTTTGCATATAGACTTTTTGTGGCACCGAATGAAATGCACTTTTTCCTGCAAATTTGCATATAATTTGGTTTGCTGAATTTTTTTTTATAAATTTGTAGCCGAAAATATATAAATATTATGGCTTTTTTTGGACTATTTGGTAAAAAGAACAAAGAGACACTTGACAAGGGGCTTGAAAAAACCAAACAAAGTGTGTTTACAAAACTTGCTCATGTAGTGGCAGGCAAGTCTAAAGTGGATGATGATGTGTTGGACGACCTTGAGGAAGTTCTCATAACTTCCGACGTGGGGGTTGATACAACAATAAAAATTATTCAGCGTATAGAGGAACGTGTTGCGCGCGACAAGTATGTTTCTACGTCTGAACTTAATTCCATCCTTCGTGAAGAGATTGCCAGCCTCCTGGACGACAGCAACGACTATTCTGGTTGGGATTTGCCGGCAGACCATAAACCATACGTGATATTGGTGGTTGGCGTGAATGGTGTGGGCAAGACCACAACTATAGGCAAACTTGCCAAGCAGTTTAAAAATGCAGGAAAGAAAGTCTATCTCGGAGCTGCAGACACATTTAGGGCAGCTGCGGTTGAGCAGTTGTGCATATGGGGTGAAAGGGTAGGTGTTACCGTTGTAAAGCAGCAGATGGGCGCAGATCCGGCAAGTGTTGCATACGATACACTTAGTTCAGCAATAGCAAATAACGCGGATGTTGTGCTTATAGATACGGCTGGACGACTTCACAATAAAGTGGGGCTGATGAACGAATTGAAAAAAATCAAAGATGTCCTGAAAAAACTTGCTCCAACGGCTCCAGATGAAGTCATGCTTGTACTTGACGGCAGTACAGGACAAAATGCCTTTGAGCAAGCTAAACAGTTCTCCGCGGTAACAAATATCACGAGCCTGGCGATAACAAAGCTCGACGGAACCGCAAAAGGCGGAGTGGTTATCGGTATATCCGATCAGTTGAAAGTTCCTGTGAAATATATCGGGCTTGGTGAAGGTGTTGATGATTTGCAGCTCTTTGACAAAAAACAATTCGTGGATTCTTTATTCAATACAGAAAAGTGAAACATAATCAGATAGATTTTATTACGATGGGATGCTCGAAAAATCTCGTTGACACACAAAAGCTCATGAGAAAATTCGAAGCATTCGGATATGACTGCACTCATGACAGCGATTCTCCCGAAGGAGAGATTGCCGTTATCAATACTTGTGGGTTTATTGGTGACGCTAAAGAAGAAAGCATAAACATGATACTTCGTTTTGCACAGGCAAAAGAAGAAGGGAGGCTGAAAAAACTCTTTGTTATGGGATGCCTGTCGGAAAGATACCGCAAAGAACTTGAGGCAGAAATACCGCAGGTGGACAAGTATTACGGAAAGTTTGATTATGAAATGTTGCTTGATGAACTTGGAAAGGCCGATGGCTGTTTGAAAGAGCAGAAAAGAAATCACAGCGCAACAACTCCGTCGCATTACGCATATGTGAAAATCAGTGAAGGATGCGACCGGCATTGTGCGTATTGTGCTATACCGATTATTACAGGAAGGCATAAAAGCCGCAAGAAAGAAGACATACTTGAAGAAGTAAGGTCGCTTGTGGCAAATGGGGTGAAAGAATTTCAGATTATTGCACAAGAGCTGACTTATTATGGCGTGGATCTGTATGGAGAGCGCAAAATTGCAGAACTTGTTGATGAGATGGCTCAAATTGAAGGTGTAAAGTGGATAAGACTGCATTATGCTTATCCCACGCATTTCCCTTATGAACTTCTGCCAGTCATGCGTAAACATGATAATGTTTGCAAATATCTTGATATAGCCCTGCAGCATATATCAGACAATATGCTCTCGCGGATGAAACGAAATACATCCAAAAAGGAAACTTATGAACTTGTGGAAAGACTTAGAAATGAAGTTCCGGGAATATGTCTGCGAACAACCCTTATGGTTGGCTTCCCTGGCGAGACAGATGAGGACTTCAAGGAATTGCAGGAGTTTGTGGATTGGGCCCGTTTTGACAGGATGGGAGCCTTTGCTTATTCGGAAGAAGATGGCACATATAGCGCAGAGCATTACAAAGACGATGTCCCCCCAGAAGTGAAACAAATGCGTCTTGACAAGATTATGATGCTTCAGGAAAAAATCAGCGCAGAACTTGAGGAAGAGAAAATAGGAAAAGTTTACAAGGCAATAATAGACAGGAAAGAAGGGGACTACTATATAGCGCGAGACGAATACTCTTCGCCGGAAGTAGACCCGGAGATTTTGATACAGGCAGATGAAAAGATGCCTTTAGAGATAGGTAAATTTTATAATGTAAAAGTTACCGGTGCAGAAGAATACGATGTCTATGCTTCGGTAGAGGGCAAAACCGATGAATAACAGAAATTTTATATCCGAGTTGGCAAAGCGTTTGGACAAGACGGCAGACGAGACACAAATGCTCACATATTCGCTTGTTGATACGATGAATGAGGCATTTCAGGAAGGTGATGTGGTTTCGGTAAACAATTTCGGAACGTTTGAAGTAAAAAAACGTTTGGAAAGGGTTATGGTTTCGCCAACCACAAAAAAAAGAATGCTTGTTCCGCCAAAACTCGTATTGGCATTCAAACCAGCCGCTTCTATAAAGGAAAGGTTAAAAGCCGGAGGAGAGTAGATGGCAAAAATAGGAATAAAAAACATTGCAGATGCATTGGCAAGAAAGAAGAACCTTTCTCCAGATGAAGCAGAAAAATACGTTGAAACATTCTTCTCTCTTATAAACGAAGCCCTGATTCCAGACAAAATCGTCAAGATAAAAGGCTTTGGCACGTTTAAACTCGTAGATGTGCGCGACAGAGAGAGTGTTGATGTAAATACAGGTGAGAGGGTGGTCATAGACGGACATTCCAAGATTTCTTTCGTTCCAGACAATACCTTGAAAGAGCTTGTAAATAAACCTTTCTCTCAGTTTGAAACCGTTGTTCTTAATGACGGAGTTGATTTTGAGAAAGAAAATATAAGCGAAGGTAATGAAATTGGTAATGATAATGTGGAGATTTCGGATGAGATAGAAAAATTGCCGATATCTCCAGTTAAACCACAAAAAACTGAGACAGAACAGTCCGTGCCAACGGTAGATGAAGATACAGATATTGACAGACAAAGCAAAGTTGAAGTATCAAATGAAACTCCTGAGACGGATAAGGTCGAGGACGAAAAAAATGATGGTGACGTAGAACCGGTAACTGTTGGACCTTATACACCTGTATCAACAGATGATACAATAGAACCATTGGAAGATATCGAGCTGTCGTCGGATACTGGTTCTATTTCCATGCCGGTAGGTGAAAATTTATCAGATTCAACAGAAGGAGACAGTATGCCTGCTTCTTCCGAAGAAGAACAAGCCAATGTTTCTGAAAACGGAAGAGTTTTCAATAATCAAAATATATTGAGAAAGGTAGTATTCCTCGTGTCGGTAGTTGCAATAATGCTGATAATATTCTGTGGCGGCTATTATCTTGGCAGCAGTAAGCAGAATAAAGTAGAGCCCAATGTGGGGAAACAAGAAAAAATACATGTTGCTGTAAATCATAAACCGTTGCCAAAATCACCGACAAAGACTACACCTGTCTCGGAAATCGTTGACAGCACGACAACTTTAGGAGAAAAGGAAAGAAATGTGAAAGCAGAACAACCGGAAGAAAAAACGGAAAAACATGAAGTTGCAGTTGATGGAAAAACAAATTTGACAGAACTTGAAAATGCAAGTAGGTTAGTCAATACGGGTGCGTATGTTATAGAAGGTTTGAGCGAAAGAGTGAAAATGAAAAAAGGGCAGACGCTGAGCGGAATTTCCAAATTCTATCTTGGCGAAGGTATGGAATGTTATATAATAGTTTATAATAAAAAAACAGAGTTCGCTGAAGGTGAGATTGTGAATATACCTAAACTCAAGCTCAAGAAGAAAGCTTCGAATAAAAAAGTTTCTTAATTTTATCCTTAAAAGAAATTTTTTAATATATTTTATGTACATGTTCTTTTTATTACGCATATAAAAATAGTAATTTTGCGCTGATAAAAAGAACATGTAAACAATTTATAAATATAAATATCATGGCAGAGGCTATAGACATACGCGAGCTGAATATTATAATAGAACAGCAGAGCGCGTTTATTACAAATATCAAGAATGGCATGAATAATGTCATTATCGGTCAGAAACATCTTATTGACACATTACTTATTGGTTTGCTTAGTAATGGGCATATCCTTCTTGAAGGTGTACCGGGCTTGGCAAAGACATTGGCAATAAAAACCCTTTCACAGTTGATTGATGCCGACTTCAGCAGAATACAGTTCACTCCTGATTTGTTGCCGGCAGATGTTATCGGAACACTTGTCTATTCTCAGAAAAGCGAAGATTTCCAAGTGAAAAAAGGACCGGTGTTTGCAAATTTTATTTTAGCAGATGAAATAAACAGAGCCCCGGCAAAAGTTCAGAGTGCCTTGCTTGAGGCAATGCAGGAAAAGCAAGTTACTATAGGCAGTTCAACATTCAGTTTGCCCAGTCCTTTCCTTGTAATGGCAACCCAAAACCCAATAGAGCAAGAGGGAACATATCCGCTTCCGGAAGCACAGGTGGACAGATTTATGCTCAAGGTGATTATAGACTATCCTTCGCTTGAAGAAGAAAAGTTGATTATCCGTGAGAATCTTTCGGGCAGCATGCCGGAAGTGAAGCCTGTGGTCGGCATTGATGAAATCTTGAAAGCGCGTAGCGTTGTGGAACAAGTCTATATTGACGAGAAAATTGAGCAGTACATTGCCGACATCGTTTTTGCAACACGCTATCCGGAACGTTATGGGTTGGAGAATATGAAATCTCTCATCACTTTCGGTGGTAGTCCGCGTGCAAGTATCAATCTAGCAAAGGCAGCCCGTGCTTACGCATTTATCAGTCATCGCGGATACGTTGTGCCTGAGGATGTAAGAGCCATTGCCCATGACGTGTTGCGCCACAGAATCGGTCTTTCATACGAAGCGGAAGCCGACAATGTTACGAGTGAAGAGATTGTAAGTAGAATAATAAATAAGGTGGAGGTTCCTTGATGGAAACTCAGGATTTACTAAAAAAAGTACATCGCGTAGAAATCAAGTCTCGCGGGTTAAGCAGTAATATTTTTGCCGGAAAATACCATTCGGCGTTCAAGGGACGAGGAATGGCGTTCAGTGAAGTGCGTGCTTACCAATATGGAGACGACGTGCGCGATATAGACTGGAATGTAACGGCGCGAACAGGCTCGCCTTATGTAAAGGTGTTTGAAGAAGAGCGTGAACTCACTGTTATGCTCCTTGTTGATGTCAGCGGTTCGTTGGATTTTGGCACTCGCCATGAGTTGAAGCGTGATGTCGTGGTTGAACTTTCAGCAACGCTCGCTTTTAGTGCAATCCAAAACAATGATAAGATTGGGGTCGTGTTCTTTTCGGACAAGATAGAAAAGTATATACCTCCAAAGAAAGGCAGAAAGCACATCCTGTATATCATTCATGAGATGCTCGACTTTAAGGCAGAAAGCCGGAAAACAGATTTGTCTTGTGCTTTGGAATTTCTTGTCAGCGCAGTAAAACGCAGATGTACAGCATTTATAATCAGCGACTTTTACGCAAGAAGAAACTTCGACAAGCAGTTGATGATATGCAGCAATAAACACGATGTTGTTGCTATTCAGGTTTATGACACATTTGCCAAAATGCTGCCTGATGTTGGCTTGATGAAAATTAACGACCTGGAAACCGGTCATGAAATGTATATCGATACGAGCGACAGAAAACTGCGTGCAGCGCATAACAAATACTGGCAAGACAGGGAAAAAGAACTGGATAGTCTGTTTAAGCGTTGCAATGTTGACAGTATTTCACTTGCCACAGACGAGGATTTTGTGAAAGGCTTGATACATCTCTTCAAAATGAGATCGTAGCGAATTTACTTATAGGAGAAATTAAATGAAACATATATTGTACTCTATATTATTTGCTTTTTACTATTTGTCTGCCAACGCCCAGGTTGTGATAGACCAGCGTGTCGATACTATGCAAATCCTGATAGGAGAACAAACAAAACTGACACTCTCGGCAACAGTAAACGAAGGTCAGAAGGTGAAGTTTCCGGAGTTTGCCCGTAGCCAAAACATAGTGCCAGGACTTGAGGTCCTTGATTCCCGTCAAGATACACTTGAAACAGACAATGACAAACTGACGATATCAAAGTCGTATGTGCTGACTTCATTTGATGAGAAACTGTATTGTATACCTTCGCAGAATATTCTGGTAGACGGAAAGGCTTATAAAACAAAATCCCTTGCATTGAAAGTGCTTACAGTGTCCGTAGACACAGTGCATGCAGATAAATTCTATCCGCCGAAGGATGTTCAAGACAATCCTTTCTCGTGGGCAGAATGGAGTGGGGCGTTCTATTGTAGCTTACTTTTCGTAGTTTTACTGGCTTTGTCGCTTTATTTGTTATATAGGATAAAGCACAATAAGCCGATAGTGAATGTTGTTCGTATCGTTAAGCATGTGCCTCCGCACCAGAAAGCGATAAAGGATATAGAGAAACTCAAGAAAGAGCAAGCAACGGTTTCGGAAAACCAGAAAGAATATTATACTCGCCTTACGTTAATTCTTCGTCAATACATTGCAGAGCGTTTCCATTTTGATGCTATGGAGATGACCAGCTCGCAAATTATCGACAGGCTTCGTGCTGAAGGAAATGATGCAATAAGCGAGATAAGCAATCTATTCCGTACAGCTGACTTGGTGAAGTTTGCCAAACATTCTGCACTTATAAATGAGAATGATGCCAACCTTATGAGTGCCCTGTCGTTCGTAAACGATACAAAGCTGGAAGAAAAGCCACAACTGAAGGTTGTTACGCCGGAAGAAAGAAAGAACAAAGAAGAAAACAACAGGCGTTTGTTGCAAAAGCTTGTTGCAGGAGTAACAGTCTTGTTGGCATTGTTGTCCTTGTTGTATGTCGTATATCGTTTGTATGTTTTAATTTGATGGAGTTATGGAATTTGCCAATATAGAATATCTTTTTCTTTTGCTTCTAGTCATCCCATATATAATATGGTGTATGCTTTTCAGAAAGAAGAATGAACCAACGTTAAGGGTTGCAGATTCTTTTGCTTATCTAAATGCACATAAAAGTTTGCGCACAAGACTTATAGGCTTGCCTGACTTTTTGAGGGTAATGGCCTTTATACTTATTGTGCTTGTCCTGGCACGCCCGCAAAGTCATAACAGTTGGGGTACAAAAGAAACCGAGGGCATCGACATTATGCTTGCAATGGATGTGTCGACAAGTATGTTGGCGCAAGATTTGAAACCAAACAGAATAGAGGCTGCAAAGAATGTTGCTGCAGAGTTTATTTCAGATAGAGAGAATGACAACATCGGACTTACGATATTTGCAGGAGAGGCTTTTACGCAATGTCCGATGACTACCGACCATCAGTCTTTGTTGAACATGCTGAAAGATGTGCGTACCGATTTGGCGGAACGTGGACTTGTGCAAGACGGAACAGCAATAGGAATGGGACTTGCCAATGCCGTGGCTCGTCTGAAGGACAGCAAAACGAAAAGTAAGGTGGTGATTCTCCTCACAGACGGTAGCAACAATATGGGAGACATCTCTCCTCTTACAGCTGCCCAGATTGCCAAAAGCTACGGCATAAGAGTGTATACAATAGCAATCGGAAGCAAGGCTCTCGCACCATATCCGGTTCAAGTGGCAGGAACAGTAAGGTATGTAAATTTGCGTGCCGATATTGATACTGAAACATTAAAGAACATTGCGTATACTGCTGATGGTAATTTCTATCGAGCTACGAGTAATACGGAACTGAAAAAAATATATAAAGACATTGACAAGCTGGAGAAGACACGACTCAGCACAAAGAATTTTTCAAAGCGTTCAGAATGTTTTATGCCGTTTGCACTGGCAGCGGTGATAGTCTTGATACTGGATATATTGTTGAGGCTTACTGTGTTCCGGCGTTTGCCTTGATTTTCAGTTTGTGTATAAGTGTAATTTGTATAAAAGTTTATATCGATGCTTAGATTTGCAGAACCTACATATTTATATTTACTTCTTGTTATACCTGTGTTGGCAGCTGTATGGATTGTATACGTCAGAAGGAAAAAGAAACTTCTGAATGCCAATTTCGACAAGAGCCTTCAGGAGAATTTGATGCCAAACCGCTCAAAGACAAGGCCGCTTGTGAAATTCATTCTTTCGCTTCTTGTCCTTGCCTTGATGATAGTTTCGCTTGCCCGTCCACAGGCAGGAACAAAGATAAGCAATGAGAAGCGCAACGGTATTGAGGCTATGGTGGCATTGGATATCAGTAATTCCATGCTCGCTGAGGATGTTGCTCCGTCGAGACTTGACAAGAGCAAGATGCTCATTGAAAATATGGTGGACGGATTTAGAAACGACAAGGTGGGGCTTGTTGTTTTTGCCGGTAGCTCATTCATTCAGCTTCCGATTACAACAGACTTCGTTTCTGCCAAGATGTTTCTGCAGAGCCTTTCTCCCTCTTTGATAGCTACTCAAGGTACAGATATAGGCGGGGCTATAAATACCTGCATGAACAGCTTTACAAAAAAAGAAAATGTTGGCAGAGCTATAATCATTATCACCGATGGCGAAGATCATGAAGGTGGCGCTATTGAGGCAGCCAAGGCAGCCAAGAAAAAAGGCATAAATGTTTTCGTGCTGGGTGTTGGTATGCCTAAGGGCGGGTTAGTGCCCGATGGTCGTGGAGACTATATCAAAGATAATCATGGAAATGAGGTGCTTTCGGTTCTCAATGAGGATATGTGCAGACAGATTGCTCAGGCTGGTGGCGGTGCATATATACATGTGGATAATACAAACAGTGCTCAGGATGCACTTGAAAGGGAATTGACAAAACTTCAGACTGGAGAGCTCTTCAATGCTGTCTACAGCGAGTATGATGAGCAGTTTCAGAGTTTTGCTCTCCTTGCCCTTATATTGTTGGTCATGGAGATGTTGATGTTGGATGTAAAGAATCCAATGTTCAAGAATTTACGTCTGTTTAAAAGAGAGGAAAAATGAATTTGAAAAAGATAAAGCAACTGCTGATTTTATTACTGATATTGCTCCCGTTGACTGCTATGGCACAGCAAGACCGTGAGCTTATCCGAAGCGGTAATAAACTGTTTCGACAGAAAAAATATTCTGCTGCAGAAGTGGATTACCGCAAGGCTGTTTCCAAGAATCCTCAGAATCCACAGGCTTTATATAATTTGGGCTGTGCCTTGATGATGCAGAACAAGGCTTCAGAGGCTGTAAAGTTTTATGAGAAAGCAAGTTCTTTGGAAACGAATAAGCTGCGGAAGGCGAAAATTTATCATAACATTGGGGTAGTTTGTCAGTCGGGCAAGATGTATGATGAGGCTATAAAGGCTTATTGTGAATCATTGCGAAACAATCCTTTGGATAATGAAACGAGATACAATCTTGCTCTCTGCAAAAAGCTACAGAAGAAGAACAACAAAAAAAACAACAAAAATAAGGAGCAAGACAAGCAGCAAGACAAAGGTAATGACAAACGCGAGCAGCAGAAAAATAAATCGGAGAAGAAAGATGACAAGAATAAACAGGATAACAGTCAGAAGCAGAATGCTTCTCAGCCCCAGATGAGCAAAGACAATGCCGAGCAACTTCTGAATGCTGCAATGCAGCAGGAACAGCAAACTCAAGAGCGTTTGAACAAGAGTCGCCAGCAACAACAGTCACGACATCTGGACAAGAATTGGTGATTATGCTTGTTTAATGAATGAATTTTGTATAGAGAATATTTTTAAAGCGATTTTAATATGAAACGGGCTTTGTTTAATATATTGTTTGTGTTGTATGTATTGACCTGTGGAGCTCAGGGGGTGATAGTCAATGCACCGTCACATGTTTCGACTGGCGAAAATTTCCGTCTGTCGTATGTCATTTCCACGCAGGATGTCGGCGATATCCACCTTGGCAATATACCGGAGGCTCTGGAACTCATAACCGGACCCTATCGTTCTTCACAGTCAAGCTATCAAGTTATAAACGGTCATGCAAGCAGTTCTTCATCTACCACTTTCACATATATTTTGTGTGCTACAAAGGGTGGAACCTATAAAATACCGTCGGCATCGGTAGTAGTCAATGGCCATCGCTATACTTCAAAGCCCGTACAGATAAGAGTGAGTGGACGGGCGGTTGCAGGGGGCAGTGGCTCGCGAATGCATAATGACGCATCAGATCAACCCAGACTGCGTAGTGCAGGAAGTGCAATCAGCGGAAAGGATTTGTTTATTAAAGTCAGCGCAAGCAAGAATAAAGTTTATGAGCAAGAACCTGTTGTGCTCACGTATAAGGTGTACACACTTGTTGATTTGAACGAACTGAAGGGAGACATGCCTGATCTTACAGGATTTCATACGCTTGAGGTTCCGTTGCCACAACAAAAGTCTTTCCATATAGAAAACTATAACGGAAGGCCATATCGCTGTGTTACGTGGAGCCAGTATATCATGTATCCGCAGATGCATGGTGCGCTAAAAATTCCGAGTATAGTATTTAAAGGCTCTGTGGTTCAGCAAAATAGAAACGTGGACCCTTTGGAAGCATTCCTCAACGGCGGTTCGGCTTATGTGGAAGTAAAAAAGAATATTGTAGCTCCAGGCTTGACGCTAAATGTGCTTCCGCTTCCAGCCAAGCCATCGAACTTCTCTGGTGGAGTGGGTGTCTTCAATGTCAGTGCTCAGCTGAACAAAACAGAAATTCGTGCCAACGATCCTTTCACTTTGCGTGTTGTGGTCAGCGGACGTGGCAATATGAAGCTGCTCAAGAAGCCGGTGGTTAATTTTCCGAAAGATTTTGACAAGTATGATCCTAAGATAACCGACAAGACAAAGATTACGGGCAACGGGCTTGAAGGCAATATGATATATGATTTCATTGTCGTGCCCCGTAATCGTGGCTCGTATACAATCCCGCCAATAGAGTTTGTATATTTCGATACCAATACCAATTCTTATAAGACGGTGAAAACACAGTCTTTCAATATCGTTGTAGAAAAAGGAACAGGAAATGCCTCGTCAGTAACAGACTATACTGATGGCTTGAAAGATCAGGATATACGCCAGATAAAGGAAGGGGATGCCGAGATTCAAAATATGGACAATTTGTTTTTCAATTCGTTTGGCTATTGGATAGTTATGCTTGTCATAACGGTGTTGGCTATGGGCTTGATATATTTCGGGCGTCGCTATTCGTCTGTAAGCAGTAGCGCTTCACGTAGAGTGAAAGGTGCCAACAGGATAGCTTTGAAAAGACTCCGCAAGGCAGACGAACTCATGTTGCATGGAGACAAGTCAAGATTTTATGAAGAAGTTTTGAAGGCTCTTTGGGGGTATATTGAAGAAAAATTCAATATTCCTTCAGGCAAGCTCACGCGTGAGTCTGTGCAGAGATTGCTTTCGGAGAATGGTGTAGACCAGGAATTGATATCAAAGTTCGTTGGCATTATAGACGATTGCGAGATGGCGCGTTATTCCCAGTCGTCAATAGAAAACAACATGAATGAAATATTTGAAGATTCGATGAATGTGATTATTGCAGTTGAAGATGCATTAAAGGGCGGAAAGAAGAGAACGACAGGTAAATTCTTCGCTCTTCTCCTCTTGGTCTGCATTGCTATGCCTGCATATTCTATAACAAAAGAAAATGCGGATGCAGAATATAGAAGCGGTAACTACCAGCAGGCTATCAAAGATTATACCGAATTGCTGAAGGCGGGCGAAAGCTCCGTGTTGTACTATAATTTGGGCAATGCCTATTACCGCTCAGACAACATCACGTATGCCATATTGAATTATGAGCGTGCGTTGATGCTCTCTCCTGCCGACAAGGATATTCAGGTAAATCTGCAAATAGCCCAGTCGAAAACCATTGACAAGATAACTCCCGAACCGCAGATGTTTCTTGTCCAGTGGCTCAATTCTGTAGTAAACCTGATGAATGTAGATTCCTGGGCAAAGGTATCGGTGTTCTGTTTGATACTCGCTTTCGTCTTACTTGGCGTCTATCTGTGTTCCGACAGAGTTGTTGTGCGTAAGTTTGGCTTCTTTGCCAGCATGCTTTTTTTTATTATTGTAGTGATGGCCATCTCATGTGCCTACAGTCAGAAAAACCAACTTGAAAAGCGTAAGTGCGCTATTGTTATAGCCCCTTCCGTTCAACTGAAAAAAGTTCCGGATGCAAAGGGGGCGAATGCCACAGTTGTGCACGAGGGCACAAAGGTAGAGATAATCGACAACACGCTTAAAGACTGGAAGCATGTGCGACTCGGAGACAACCGCGAGGGATGGTTGCTCGTATCCCAGATAGAAAGAATTTAAATAGACATGATGATGACTGGGAATTTAGACATAGCATTGCTTGAGCTGTTTAATGGTAGCGGTTCGTCATTCTGGGATGCCCTGATGCTGACACTTACTAGTGGGTACACGTGGATTGCGCTGTATGTGGCCCTGCTGTATTTAGTGATAAGCAACAGTGAAACAATGGCTCATATAATACTTGTTGCAGGATGCGCAATATTGTGTGTCGTGCTGGCAGGAGGCTTGTGCGATTATGTTGTAAAACCACTAGTAGAAAGAGTGCGCCCTATAAACGACTATGCTTTGCGCGGTGTGATAGTTTCGGCTTGCGAGATAAGACCAAAAGATTTCAGCTTTTTTTCTTCGCATGCTGCTAATACGATGAGTATTGCAATATTTTTCTCGCTGCTTGTCAGAAACACAAGATTGTTTGTTGCCCTTTTGTTTTGGTCGCTTACAAACTGCTATACCCGATTGTATTTGGGACTGCATTATCCTTCCGACATAGTTGTAGGTTTGCTTTGGGGTACGACCATAGGAGTGGCAGTTTATTATATATATACCCGACTTTACACAAAAATTTGCAGCTACGGAGAATATATCTCAACTCAATATACCTCGAAAGGATATACGATTGTAACAATAGACATCGTTGTGATGATACTTGTGCTGTCGTACATATTTTCTATCCTTAGAGCTTTTATCGTTGCATAAAAATGTTTTTTAATGACAAATAAAAAAATCAAAATATGGATAAGGTAAAACACATTAAGATACACGACTACAATTATCCGCTTCCTGACGGGAGAATTGCAAAATTCCCGCTTGCGGAGCGAGATCACAGTAAATTGCTTATTTACAACAAAGGAGAAATAACAGAAGACAAGTTCTTCAATATATCAAAATATCTCCCGGAAAATTCCTTGATGATATTCAACAACACCAAGGTTATACAGGCACGTTTGCATTTCCGTAAAGAAACGGGGGCGCTGATTGAGGTTTTCTTGCTTGAACCATTTGCTCCTGCTGACTATGAACAGATGTTTCAAACCACATCAGAATGTTCATGGCTCTGTCTTGTAGGTAATCTGAAAAAATGGAAAGGGCAGCAACTGAGTCGGGAAATTACTGTAAAGGGAAATAAGATTGTTATCAAAGTGGACTATGAAAGCGAACACCACACTTCGCATCTAGTAAAGTTCTCATGGGATAATAGTCAGGTTTCCTTTGCCGAAATCCTTGATGCTGTCGGAGAGTTGCCAATTCCTCCATACTTGAACAGGGAGACGCAGGAAAGTGACAAGACCACATATCAGACAGTTTATTCAAAGATAAAAGGAAGTGTTGCGGCTCCAACAGCCGGACTGCATTTCACGGATAATGTGCTTGCCTCTGTTGATGACCACGGAGTGGACCGCGAGGAAATCACCCTGCATGTAGGTGCCGGAACATTCAAACCGGTGAAGAGCGACGAGATTGGCGGACATGATATGCACTCGGAGTTCGTTTGCGTGCACCGCTCCACGATTGAAAAACTTCTGCGTCATGACGGAAGGGCTATAGCTGTGGGCACTACAAGTGTGAGAACCTTGGAAAGCCTGTATTTCGTGGGACTGAAACTGCTTGGAAATATACAGCTGACAGAAGACGAACTTCATGTGAATCAGTGGGAACCTTATGCCGATGACTTGCAGAATGTTTCCACAGTTGATGCCCTCAAAAGAATACTTGACTATATGGACGACAGGAATGTTAATACAATACATTTCTCCACACAGATAATCATAGTTCCGGGATATCAATATAGGATTGTAAAAATGCTTGTTACTAACTTCCACCAGCCTCAGAGCACATTGCTTCTCCTTGTAAGTGCTTTCTTGCATGGAGACTGGAAAAAGGTTTACGACTATGCATTGGCGCATGATTTCCGCTTCTTAAGCTACGGAGACAGTTCGCTGCTCATTCCTTAGAAACAGACTTTACCATTAGCGTGAGACTGCTTCTCATGGAGGAGCAAAGCATTGCTTTTCCTGGAGCAAAGCATTGCTTCTCTGGCTGTAAAGCATCGCTTTAAAATCTCATATCCTCATTCAATGAAGATAAAACAAAGCTTTTCAGACGAAAAGTCCAGCTTTGTGTGAGTAGTGTTTCGTGCGGTAAAGTGGTTAAGCCATTAAATATGGGATTTTTTTTGAAAAATATAAACTACAGGAAAAAAGAAAATAACAATATGAAGATAGGAGACAAAGTAAGATTTTTGAGCACCACTGGCGGTGGCGTAGTGGTAGGATTTCAGTCAAACAGCGTAGTTCTTGTTGAAGACGAAGACGGCTTCCAAATCCCCACTATGGCAAACGATGTGGTTGTTGTAAACGAAGACAAGCAAAACAAGTCGGTGGCAGGAATCCCTACTCCAAAACCAGATGACACGCAGAGCGTGATAGAGAGGAAGAACTCTAACCATAAGAATGATTTGCTCGACAAGGTGAACGACAGTGTAGGTATGCACGTGATAGAACGGAACGGCTCAGATACCGTTAGCCTATATTTAGGTTTTGTGCCACAAGACAAGAAAAATATAAGCAAGACAAAATTTCATCTGTATATAATCAATGATTGCAATTATTTTCTGTCGTACACCTATTCACTTTTTGATGGAAAAGAATGGAAACTGCAGTCGCACAATGAGTTGGAACCGAACACTAAACTTCTTGTTTCGGAGATAGAAATAGAGTCGGTGGCAGATTTCAAAAACGGTGCAGTTCAGTTGAATGCCTATAAAGTGAGCAAGCCATTTGCGCTACAGCCTACGCTTGACGTGAGGTTGAGAATAGATCCGGTTAAGTTCTATAAATTGCATACATTCCGCGAGAACGACTTCTTTGACGAGGACGCATTGATAATACCAGTTGTAGAAGACGGTGTGCCAGTAAAGGAACTTGCGATAGACAATGCTGACTTGAGAAAGAAAATGCTCGAGAAAAAGAAGGTAGACATTACAGCCCCTGCACGCAAACAGGAAAAGCATGAGCGTGGGAATAATGAACCGCTTGTGATCGATCTTCATGCGTCAGAGATACTCGAAACCACGGCAGGCATGTCGAATGTAGACATATTGAATTATCAGCTTGACGTGTTTCGCAAGACCCTTGAAGAGTTCAAGAAAAACAAAGGGATGAAAATCATCTTCATCCATGGTAAAGGTGAGGGTGTATTGCGCAATGCCATTGTTCATGAACTGAGATACAGATACAAGAGTTACACTTATCAGGATGCTTCGTTCCAGGAATATGGATATGGAGCAACACAGGTAATAATCCACTAATGATTTTATATGCAAAACGGTTTTGTTAAAGTGGCATCGGCAATACCATCGGTAAAGGTTGCCAACTGCCAGTATAATCTGCAACAAATAGAGAATATTATAGCCGATGCTGAATGTAAAGGGGTAGAGATAATCGTTTTCCCGGAATTGTCGGTTACTGGCTACACGTGTCAAGATTTGTTCCGGCAACGCATGCTTCTTGATGAAGCCGAACGCTCTGTGGCAGAACTACTTGAGCTTTCAAGGGAACTTGATATAATTTGCATTGTAGGCACACCGGTAGTCGCCGGAGACTTGTTGCTTAACTGTGCTGTAGTTCTGCAACACGGAAATATTTTGGGAATTGTTCCCAAGACTTTCCTTCCCAACTACAATGAATTTTACGAGAAACGCTGGTTCGCGTCGTCTCGCGACTTGAAGCCGACCGAGGTGATTTTTGCCGGACAAAAACTGAATGTGGATTCCAGACCAAAGGTGTTCCGCACGGTGGATGGAGTATGTTTCGGCGTTGAGATATGCGAAGATGTGTGGGCTCCAGTTCCGCCGAGCAATAATTTAGCTATGGCAGGAGCTGAATTGGTGTTCAACCTTTCGGCAAGCGACGAACTTATCGGCAAGCATTCCTATCTTGAAACACTTGTAAAGCAACAGAGTGCACGGACAATAACGGGATACATATACAGTAGCTGTGGCTTTGGAGAGAGCACACAAGATGTGGTCTATGGTGGAAATGCAATAATTTGTGAGAATGGAAATATTGTTGCCTGTGGAGAGAGATTCTCTCTAAATCCACAAACAGTTGTTTCACAGATTGATATCGAAAAGCTGCGCAGTGAGCGCAGGGCAAACTGCACTTATGCCAACGCACAGCGTGATTATGAGGCAGACTTCGTTAATGCTCTCCCTGTAAAGAAACGTGATTTTGAACTTGTCAGAGACATAAACCCATTGCCGTTTATACCACAATCGAAGGATATGAACTCAAGTTGTAGTGAGATATTCTCGATTCAGGTTATGGGACTTGCCAAACGTCTTGTTCATACACACAGCAAGACAGTTGTCGTGGGTATCAGCGGAGGACTCGACAGTACGCTGGCGCTGTTGGTATGTGTAAAGACATTTGACAAACTCGGACTGTCGAGAAAAGGAATTGTGGGGGTAACGATGCCTGGCTTTGGAACAACTGACAGAACACACGATAATGCCGTTGCTCTGATGGAGAGTCTTGGCATCAGCCAAAAGGAAATAAATATTTCGGCAGCAGTAATACAGCATTTCAAGGATATAAATCACGACATTAACGTTCATGATGTGACGTATGAAAACTCTCAAGCTCGTGAACGCACGCAAATCCTTATGGACTTGAGCAACAAACTCGGAGGCTTGGTGATAGGAACGGGCGACCTTTCGGAACTTGCACTCGGATGGGCAACATATAACGGCGACCATATGAGTATGTATGGAGTGAACTGCAGCATACCGAAAACTCTGATAAAATATATGGTCAGCCATGTGGCAATGAACGAGGTGGAAGGCAAGGCAAGAGAAACGCTGCTGGATATAATCGACACCCCGATAAGCCCGGAGCTTATTCCTGCTGATGAAAACGGAAATATAACACAGAAAACGGAAAATCTTGTTGGCCCATATGAGCTGCACGACTTTTTCCTGTATAATTTTCTGCGTTTTGGCTTCCGTCCTGCAAAATTATTCATGCTTGCAAAGAAAGCGTTTGACGGTACAAACAAGAATGTAGAGAAGTATGATGGCGAAACCATAAAGCATTGGCTTAGAGAATTTACGAGAAGATTCTTCAATCAACAATTTAAACGCTCATGCTTGCCCGACGGACCGAAAGTGGGAAGCGTAAGCCTTAGTCCGCGTGGTGATTGGCGAATGCCTACAGATGCCGATAGCTCTATTTGGCTTCAGGAAATAGACCGACTCTCATAAATTAGCCGTTAGTCTACAACAGATAAGATGAAAATAATGTTGCCAGAGATTTAGCTTTTGCGCATTGTATGCAATATAAACGATAAATCCGCGTTATAGTATTTGATGAACAGAATAAAAAAATATATATGGATTATTGTCGCAGTATTGCTTGCGGCAAGTTGTACGGACGACGATTCATTCACGACATCGCCAGACAAGTTGCTCACTTTTTCTGCCGATACCGTGCGCATGGACACTGTATTCTCAAGAGTTCCTACAAGCAGAAAGTCGCTGTGGGTTTACAATAAATCCGGAGACGGAATCCGTCTGACCAATGTGAGACTGGAAAATGGAAGCAGGTCGGGTTTCCGCATAAACGTTGATGGTACTTATCTTGGTAATGAAACAGGATATCAGACAACGGATGTGGAAATCAGAAATAAAGACAGTGTCTTTGTAAATATTGAGCTGACGGCAAGGCAGAACGGCAAGATGGGACCACAGTATATGGAAGACAATCTTGTGTTCAAGCTTGAGAGCGGTGTGGAACAGAAGGTAAATCTCAACGCTTACTCCTGGGATGCAGATATTGTGAGAAACCTCAGAATTAAGTCGGACACATTGATTTCGTCAGAACGTCCGATAGTAGTCTATGGAGATATGAGAATAGATAGTCTTGCCACGGCAACGGTAGCTCCGGGAACTACACTCTATTTCCATTCCGGAGCAAAGCTTGATGTGTATGGCAGATTGGTGGCCAACGGAACTGCAGAAAAAAATATAGTGTTCCGTGGTGACCGCACAGACAGAATGTTCGACTATCTTCCCTATGATATGGTAAGCGGACAATGGAACGGAATACACTTCCATTCTTCATCATATCAAAACTCCATGACATACACCGATACGCACAGCACATTCAACGGCATAGTTTGCGACTCGTCTGATGTGAGTAAATTAAAGCTAGCCCTCTATAACAGTACGGTGCATAACTGTCAAGGATATGGGTTGAAGTCGGTGAACAGCGTGGTGGATGTAAGAAACAGTCAGATAACAAATGTATTGAACGACTGCGTGGCTATATATGGCGGAGGTGCACTCCTGCTGAACTGTACAATCGCCCAATTCTATCCGTTCGACTCCAATTATGGGGCAGCATTGCGTTTTACCAATGGCATGGAAGATGAAAACGGGAAGCACGATTATCCTTTATACCAGATGGATTGCATAAATTCCATAGTAACGGGATACGCCAACGATGTTGTAATGGGCGTGGTGCAAGATTCAACCGTGGCATATTCGTACAAGTTTGAAAATTCAATACTTCGAACGGATTCTCTTGCAAACAGCGAAAATATTAAAAACGTTGTTTGGGAGAATGCCGATTCCCTGAAAATAGACTCCGTGTCGGGGGGAGAAAAGAATTTTCGCCTTGTCGACAGAAACAAACAACATTATGATTTCCATCTCAGCGCCAAATCACGGGCTATCGGGGCTGCATCTAAAAACGGGGATTACTTTATGCTTTATGACAGAGACGGACGTAAGCGTGATGACGAACCGGATATGGGATGCTATGAATATGTTGCAGAGACAAAGGAATAATTGTAAACCTTAATTAAATAATTTACATATGAAAGAACTGAAGATTTATTCTGATATCAAGTGCTGTCAGGTGGAAGAGTTGTCATCACAAGACAAAATCCTTGTGGAAAAAGCAAAAGAGGCCACTTCAAATTCGTATTCTCCATATTCCCATTTCCGTGTCGGGGCAGCAATTCGCCTTTCAGATGGAAGAATAGTAAAAGGGGCCAACCAGGAAAATGCAGCCTTTTCGGTTACCATCTGCGCAGAGCGTTCTGCAATATTTGCAGCTCAGGCAAACTATCCCGAGTTGCCTATCGTGAGTATTGCAATAGCAGCCCGAAATGACAACGGATATACTGGAAAGCCTGTTTCTCCGTGTGGGTCGTGCCGACAGGCAATGGTGGAGATAGAACAAAAATACTCACAGCCGATACATATAATCTTGTATGGAAAAGAAGAGGTGTATGTGATGGATTCCGTCAGAAACCTCATGCCTTTGTCGTTTGTGGATATGAAATAAAAGTAATGCTATATATAGTATACTGCTAAATTTAAATTAAAGAAGAAAGACGATTAATGAAAGCCGTACGTCCAAAGAAAAACTTGGGGCAGCATTTCCTGACAGACCTGAATGTGGCTAAAGGAATTGCCGATACAGTAGATGCGTGTCCGGATATTCCAATACTTGAGGTTGGACCGGGAATGGGTGTGCTTACCCAATATCTGACAGAGAAGAGCCGATTGGTAAAAGTTGTTGAAATAGACAGAGAGTCTGTAGCATATCTGAATGAGGCTTATCCAATGCTTCGCGACAATATAATTGGAGAGGACTTTTTGAGGATGGATCTGGAAAAAGTATTTGACGGAAAACAATTCGTACTTACTGGCAACTATCCCTATGACATATCTTCGCAGATATTCTTCAAAATGCTCGACAACCGCGATCTTATACCCTGTTGTACGGGAATGATACAGCGTGAGGTGGCCTTGCGTATGGCATCTAAACCTGGAAATAAACAATACGGAATCCTTAGTGTGTTGATACAGGCATGGTATGATGTGGAATACCTTTTTACCGTTGATGAAAACGTGTTTAATCCACCTCCAAAAGTGAAAAGTGCTGTAATCAGAATGGTCAGGAACAACGTGAAGAAACTTGACTGTGACGAAGTTTTGTTCAAACGCGTGGTGAAGACAGTATTCAATCAGCGAAGAAAGATGCTCCGGGTCTCTCTTAGGCAAATTATGGGCGGAATAGCAAATACGGATAATTTCTTTTCACATGAGTTGATGACAAAGCGTCCGGAACAATTAACAATAGAGCAATTCGTGGAATTGACAAATCTTGTTGCAGAGAAACTAAAAGATTCTATTGTCTGAAATTAGTAAAAAGACTCTAATTTGACAATTTTTGCTACATCAGTTTTACATTTGCGAGCGTTTCGTGTCAAAAATCGTAAAATAATCATGAGTTGTTTTCGGTAAACAATACTAAATTTGTATATTTGCATTAATAAATGTATTTAGAACAATATATTGTTTTAATAAGCATTGTTCAGCAATTAAAAAAGTATTATAATAAATATAAACAACAAGTAGTTATGAAAATCGAAGATTTCAACTTTGCCGGAAAAAAGGCAATCGTACGTGTAGACTTTAATGTTCCATTGGATGAGAATGGAAATGTAACAGACGATACGCGTATTCGCGGCGCTCTGCCAACATTGAAAAAAGTGCTCTCTGATGGAGGAGCCCTTATTATGATGAGCCATATGGGGAAGCCAAAAGGCAAAGTAAATCCAAAACTCTCTCTTTCGCAGATTGTAAAGAATGTTTCTGATGCACTTGGCGTTGTGGTTAAGTTTGCACCGGATTGTGCAAATGCAGACAAGGAAGTTGCCGCCCTTAAGGACGGTGAGGCTTTGTTGCTTGAAAACCTTCGTTTCTATGCAGAGGAGGAAGGTAAACCGGTTGGTATAGATAAAGAAGATCCAGCATACGCACAGGCAAAAGAAGATATGAAGAAGAAACAGAAAGAATTTGCCCAGAAACTTGCTTCATATGCAGATTGCTACGTGATGGACGCATTCGGAACAGCTCACCGTAAACATGCTTCGACTGCAGTCATAGACGAATACTTCGATAAGGATCATAAGATGCTTGGCTATCTTATGGAGAAAGAAGTAAATGCAGTAGACAAGGTGCTTGGAAATATCGAGCGTCCGTTTACGGCAATTATGGGTGGCTCTAAAGTTTCAAGCAAGATTGGCATTATAGAAAATCTTCTTGACAAAGTAGACAATCTCATTCTTTGTGGAGGTATGACTTATACATTCTCAAAGGCAAACGGAGGTAAAATTGGTAAGTCTATCTGTGAGGACGACAAGCTTGATGTAGCTCTTGATGTTATGAAAAAGGCAAAAGAGAAGGGCGTAAATCTTGTTCTCGCAACCGACTGCGTTGCAGGTGATGATTTTAGCAACGATGCAAACACACAGGTATGTGATGTAAAGAATATTCCAGATGCATGGGAAGGAATGGATGCAGGTCCTGATTCTCGCGTTGCTTTCGCAAATGCAATCAAGGGTGCAAAGACAATTCTGTGGAATGGCCCTGCAGGTGTGTTCGAGTTTGACACATTTGCAGAAGGTTCAAAAGCTATTGCCGTTGCTATTGCAGAGGCTACTGCAAACGGAGCGTTCTCTTTGATTGGAGGTGGCGATTCTGTTGCTTGTGTAAACAAGTTTGGATTGGCCGACAAGGTTTCATACATCTCTACCGGTGGTGGTGCCTTGCTTGAAGCAATTGAGGGAAAAGAACTTCCTGGTGTTGCTGCCATCGAAAAATAATGACATTGTTATGTTAGAAACTTGGGGTTATGCTTTTTTATAAAAGGCATAACCTCTTTTTTTTATTTTATGTGCATTACAAAAAAATCATAATACAAAATAAATAAGCAGTTTTTAATTTGATATAAAACAAAAAAATTGTAAATTTGCATACTATTAAAAATAGTTTGTTTATAGCCAAACCCGTGTGATTGGGGGCTGTGGGCTTGACAGATATATAATTAACAGGAATAATACATATATAATTCTTTAATGGAGAATATCAGAAACTTTTGTATCATTGCACATATTGACCATGGAAAGTCAACGCTTGCAGACAGATTGTTGGAGTATACCGACACAATTAAAATTGTAGAGGGGCAGATGCTTGACGATATGGATCTGGAGAAAGAGCGTGGCATTACGATTAAGAGTCATGCCATACAGATGGAATATAAATACAATAACCAAAACTATGTTCTTAATCTTATAGACACTCCGGGGCATGTGGATTTTTCGTATGAAGTGTCAAGAAGTATTGCCGCATGCGAAGGGGCTCTGCTCGTTGTCGATGCTACGCAGGGCGTTCAGGCCCAGACAATAAGCAATTTGTATATGGCTATTGACCATGACCTGGAGATTATTCCGGTTATCAACAAGATAGATATGCCATCAGCTATGCCAGACGAGGTGGAAGATGAAATAATAGAATTGATAGGCTGTAAGCGAGAAGATATAATCAGGGCATCAGGAAAAACTGGCGAGGGCGTTCCGGATATCCTGAAAGCTGTTATAGAAAAAATACCAAGTCCGAATGGAAATCCCAAAGCTCCGCTTCAGGCATTGATATTCGACTCTGTATTCAATCCGTTCCGTGGTATTATAGCATACTTTAAAATAGAGAACGGCACAATTAGTAAGGGAGACAAAGTGAAGTTCTATAACACTGGGATGGAGTATACCGCAGATGAAGTAGGAGTATTGAAGATGAACATGATTCCTCGCAAAATATTGTCCACAGGTGAAGTTGGCTATATAATAAGTGGAATAAAAGACCCTACAGAAGTAAAGGTTGGCGATACCATTACCCATATACAAGCCCCTTGTGAGCATGCCATAGACGGATTCCAAGAAGTAAAGCCAATGGTTTTTGCCGGTGTATATCCTATTGATCCGTCTGAATATGAGAATCTTAGAACATCGTTGGAGAAACTTCAGCTGAATGATGCTTCATTGACATTTCAGCCAGAATCGTCGGTAGCTTTGGGATTCGGATTCCGTTGCGGTTTTCTTGGCCTTCTTCATATGGAAATCGTACAGGAACGTCTTGACAGAGAATTCAATATGGATGTCATAACTACTGTGCCGAATGTTTCGTATATGGTTTACGACAAGCATGGAAATTCAAAAGAGGTGCATAATCCGTCAGGTTTGCCCGATGTAACAATGATTGACCATATTGAGGAACCTTATATAAAGGCTTCGATAATAACAGACACTAATTATATTGGTCCTATTATGAAGCTTTGTCTTGACAAGCGAGGTGAATTGATAAAGCAAGAATATATTAGCGGCAACCGTGTGGATTTGCATTTCATGTTGCCGTTGGGAGAGATCGTGATTGACTTCTATGACAAACTGAAGAGTATTTCAAAAGGATACGCATCGTTTGACTATCATATAGACAGTTTCAGATTGTCTAAGTTGGCCAAGCTTGACATCTTGCTGAATGGCGAACCCGTTGATGCCTTGTCCACTCTTACTCACCAGGATAATGCTGTGGCTTTTGGTAGGCGTATATGCGAGAAACTGAAAGAACTCATACCGCGACAACAGTTTGATATAGCCATACAGGCAGCGATAGGAGCCAAGATTGTGGCGCGCGAAACTATAAAGTGTGTACGAAAAGACGTTACGGCAAAGTGTTATGGCGGAGATGTCAGCCGAAAGCGAAAGTTGCTTGAAAAACAGAAGAAAGGAAAGAAGAGGATGAAGCAGATAGGCAATGTTGAAGTGCCTCAGAAAGCTTTTCTTGCAGTTCTGAAACTTGACTAAGACGTATACTCTAGTAGATTTTAGACAGGGGGGTAGATCCCCCTGCCTTTAAAGAAAAATAACGTAATGGTAATTTATATATAAGTGAGGAGTTTACTATGAAAGAACCAGTATTGACAACGAGAGACATTGCCAGGGAATTGGCAAGGCGTTACAGTACGATGGCACACGACGAACTGGACATTCTAGAGAGCATAATTGTGCCAATGAAATTTGTTAGAGGCGATAAAATCGTAGACAAGGGAGATGTATGCAGTTCTATTTTTTATATAGACAGGGGGATGGTACGTGAATATTACTTCAAGAACAACAAAGAAGTTACCGAGTATCTTGCTGTTGATGGAGATATATTCATGTGTATAGAGAGCTTATTCAAAGAAGAGCCTTCACAACTTGTGGTTGAAGCCTTGGAAACATCCTTTATCTATGCCTTGCCTAAGGCGCGTCTTGAAGAAGTAGCTTTGCATAACGTCAATATACAGATTTTGTATAGGAAAATTCTTGAAGAAAGTCTTATAATTTCTCAGCGAAGGGCAGACATGTTGCGTTTCGAAAGTGCCAAGGACCGTTATCGCAAGCTTTGCAAGTTAAATCCCAAGATGATTATGAAAGCCCCTTTGGTATATATTGCCAGTTATTTGCAGATGACTCCGGAGACTTTAAGTCGTGTTCGTTCGGCTGTGGCTCAAGAGTAGGCCATTTTATGAATGCACACATAGATGGCTTTAATTCATGATTCTCTGTAAAAGTCAAGGGCCTCTTTTATCATTTCGTTAGAAGCAGTCTGGTTTATCTTTATTTGTCCAATATCTTTGAGCAAGGTAAAATTGATAAGTCCGGCAGTATTCTTTTTGTCATGTTTCATCAGTTGTAATATATTGTCGTAGTCGTCGCATGTAATGTCTATCTGTCCGTAATTCTCTCTAATGAATGTTGTTGTTGTTCGCAACACATCTGTAGGGAAACCCAATAAAACAGTACTGAGATACAGTTCACAGATAATGCCATATGCCACAGCATAACCGTGGAGAATCGGCTCATTCCTGTTTAGTGCAAGTGACTCAAAGGCATGTCCTATTGTATGCCCGAAATTTAGAGCTTTTCGAATACCGGTTTCTTTGGGGTCTTCTGTTACTATGTTTTCTTTTACTGCAATATTGTCTTCAATCATTTTTAGCAGAATGTCGTGGTTCGGTGAAAACAAATTGAAGTTGAGATGTTCAGCCCACATTTTCCTGTCGCTTATCAGGCTGTGTTTAAGCATTTCAGCATATCCGGAGCAAATATTTTCAGAGTCTAAAGACTTCAGGAAATTAGTGTCAATAAAAACAGCGCTTGCATCATTGAAAACTCCGATTTCATTTTTTAGTCCATTAAAATTTATTCCCGTTTTTCCTCCGACAGAGGCATCAACCTGCGAGAGGAGTGTTGTTGGTATGTTAATGAAATCAATGCCCCGTTTGAATGTTGATGCTGCAAAGCCCCCCAAATCAGTAACCATTCCTCCCCCTAAATTAATGATGCAAGAGTGGCGGGTGGCACCGCCGTTGCTAAGAGCTTCCCAAACAAGTGCGGTATTGTCAAGAGTTTTGTTCGTGTCAGATGCTTTTATTTTTATCTCTTTTGCCTGTTTATATATTTGGGTTGAAGTTATGAGCGGCAGACAATTTTTTTTCGTATTTTCATCGGTTAGGATAAAGACACAGTCATAATTCTTGTTATTAAAATAAGAATCGATGTCTTTGCAAACATTGCTGGTGAATATAATTTTCTGGCTCATATCTCGTTGCTTTAAAGTTTATTTTTTGCAAAAATAATTAAAATGGTAGATAAAATAAAACTTTTTGGCTACTTTGCTTCTTTATCAAATAAATTTTTCTTTCTTTTGTGTTTCTTTAAAAAGAATATAAATAAAAATACAATTAGAATAGAATTTAAAATGAAACGATTATCATTACTCATGTTGTTCGCATTGATGTCGCTTGCTTCTTTTTCTCAGGTTATGAAGGTTAGCGGTGTCATTGTGGATAGAGACACAAAGGATGGTGTGTATATGGCAACAGTTCAGCTTTTGAAGGCAGACAGTACGTTTGTCTGTGGCACGCTTTCAGATGAAAACGGAGCATTTTCTGTAGAACTGCCGAAAGAAGGTAAGTATGTATTGAAATTCACAAGCGTGGGCTATAAAAATGGCTATAAAAACGTTACTGCATCTGTTGGTAAACCGGACATTAATATCGGTAAGGTTATAATGGGATCGGATGCCATTATGCTTAAAGGTGCCACAGTGATTGGACAGGCTGCAAAGGTTACATTAAAGGAGGATACTTTTGTGTACAACGCGTCTGCATACCGTACACCCGAGGGATCTGCTGTGGAAGAACTTGTAAAGAAATTGCCTGGTGCTCAAATAGACGATGACGGTAAGATTACAATTAACGGTAAGGAGGTAAAGAAAATACTTTTTGACGGTAAAGAATTCATGACTGGCGACACCAAGACTGCAATGAAAAATATTCCTACTGCCATAATAGAAAAAGTAAAAGCATACGAGGAAAAAAGCGACTTGGCAAAGGTTACGGGTATTGATGATGGAGAAGAGGAAACAGTGCTTGATTTCGGTATAAAGAAAGGCATGAACAAAGGAATATTCGGAAATGCCGACTTGTCTGTAGGAACGCATAGCCGTTATTCGGAGAAACTCATGGGGGCAGGCTTTTACGATAAATTAAGAGTCATGGCATTTGGAAATGCCAACAACGTAAATGATGCCGGTTTTCCAGGAGGTGGCGGTCTTTGGGGTAGAGGACTCCAAGGATTGAATGCTAAGAAAATGATAGGATTAAACATAAACTATGACGACAATGCAAAATTGAAACTTGACGGAAGCGCTCGTTGGAACCATTCTGACGGTGATACACATTCTGTCCAGTCTATTGAGAATTATGTAAATAAGAACGGTGCATATTCGTATAGCGACAATAGGAATTTTACGCGTGGCAACAGCTTCGATGCAAGAATGCGGATGGAATGGAAACCCGATTCTTTGACAAATATCCTTTTCCGTCCGAAATTTTCATATTCAGAGAATGATACTCGAACTTCAGGTTCATCGGCAACATATAATATAAGTCCGTTTGAGTATTCTGAAAATCCTTTGTCAGACGCCAGTATAAAAGATATGGCTTCCGACGGGATGATGGTAAATACACGTTCCAACACAGGTATTTCATATTCGCAAAGCAAATCCGCCGGTGCTAAGATACAAATAAACAGAAAGTTAAGCCAAACAGGAAGAAATGTTACGTTGCTTGGTAATTTGAATTATTCCGACTCAAAGAGCAAGAATCTTTCTATGTCAAATGTGCATTTGTATCAGGTGAAAGATGTTATGGGCAATGATTCCGTTTACCAAACCAACAGATATAACTATACTCCGACAAAGAATTGGAATACGGATTTGCAACTTACGTACAGCGAACCATTGTGGCGCGGCACATTCCTGCAACTTAGCTATAAGTTCACGTATAATTACAAAAAGAGCGACCGTTCTACTTATGATTTTAGTGATGTTGATACAAATCTTTTCGATAATGTATCATGGGGATACCGTAATTGGAACGAATGTTTTTCTAAACTCGACAATGATCTGTCGTATTATTACGACAAAAGTCAAAGTCGCTATTCTGAATACAAAAATTTTATTCACGAAATCCAGTTAGGCTTTAAGATGGTCAAGAAGAATTACAACCTCAATGCAGGAGTTATGGTTCAGCCGCAGACTTCAAAGTTTATACAAGAATATAGGGATGTCAGCACAGATACAGTGAGAAATGTGGTAAATGTGTCGCCGGCACTTGAGTTCAAGTATAAATTCTCAAAGCATAGCAACTTACGCATAAACTATCGTGGAACAACCTCCCAGCCAGACATGTCTGATTTGCTTGATATAACCGACGACAGTGATCCGCTGAACATAAAGAAAGGAAATCCAGGCTTGAAGCCTTCGTTTACAAACAATTTCAGATTATTCTACAATACTTATATCGAACATCATCAAACGGCTATAATGACATTCGTTAATTACAAGAATGTACGCAATAGTGTAAGTAATGCCGTTACGTATGACGAGAATACCGGTGGACGCATTACCAAGCCTGAGAACATAAACGGAAATTGGGATATGATGGCAGCATTGATGCTTAACACGTCAATAGACTCTGCAGGTGTGTGGAATGTCAATACATTTACAACATACAACCATAACAATTATGTTGGCTACTTGACACAAGGAAATACTTCTGCAACGCAAAAGAACACCACGCGTACGGAAAGTATAAGCGAGAAACTCAGTATGGGATACCGCAAAGACTGGCTTGACCTGAGTATTGACGGTTCGCTTAACTATATGCGAACTCGGAATATGTTACAGTCAAGTGGAAACCAAAACACATGGCAATTCTCATATGGGGCCAATCTTAATGTATATCTTCCTTGGAATATGAGTATAGCTACAGATTTGCATGAAAACAGTCGTAGAGGCTATGATGGAGGAGCTAACACAGACGAACTTGTATGGAATGCACAAATCAGTCAGAGCTTCTTGAAGGGAAATTCTCTAAGTGTATCTTTACAGTTCTACGATATATTGCAGAATATGAGTAACTTTAGCCGTACGGTTAATGCAATGCAGCGTAGCGATACTCAGTATAACAGTATAAACAGTTATGCCATGCTTCATGTGGTTTATAGATTTAATCTATTTGGAGGAAAAGAATCCTTTAAGGATAAAGATAGGAAACATTCTCCGGGGATGGATTTTGACGGAAGAGGTATGGGCAACCGTATGGGTGGCATGCCTCCGAGAGGCGGTTTCGGTGGCGGTGGCCGTCCTCCAAGATTTTGATTACGACAAATAAAATTACAGGTTATAGATGTCAAACAATTATTTTGAATTCAAAAAGTTCAAGGTTTTTCAAGACAGGTGTGCAATGAAAGTTGGTACAGACGGCACACTGCTTGGCGCTTGGGCTTGTGGTGGCGATACGATTCTGGATATCGGGACAGGCACGGGACTCGTTGCGCTGATTATGGCGCAACGCTTTCCGTCGGCAACTGTTACGGCGGTTGAAATAGACCAGTCTGCTTGTATTCAGGCACGCGAAAACTTTTCTTCGTCTCCATTTTCTTCACGAATCAGAATTGTTGAAAGTTCTATTCAAGATTTTTCAATGCGGTTTGATGAGAGTATGGATAATCAGAAATTTGATGCTATTGTGTGCAATCCTCCATACTTTGTTGATTCTTTGAATTGTCCAGATGCGCAGCGCAACATTGCCAGGCATGCAACAACACTGGATTATTCCGCACTGTTCCGTTGCGTTTCCCGCTTGCTTTCAGAACAAGGCACTTTTTCTGCCGTCTTGCCAGCAGAAACTTTTAGTCTGTTTGATTGTGCTGCTCGTATGGCAGGATTTCGCTGTATACGCAAATGTGCGGTGAAAACTGTGCCCCGTAAACCGGTTCGCCGTTATCTCCTGTCATATTCAAGAAGCAGGATTTATAGTTATGAGGAATGTGAAGTTTGTTTGTGTGATGCACATGGAAGTAAGACGGAATGGTATGACAGCCTTACCTCTAAATTATATATAAAATAGGCTTGATATCTTTTTTTCTGAAAGTAAAAAAGTGTGCCAAGAGAACTTTGTTATAGTCTCTTTTGCACGCTTTTTTTATTTGTTCAATTTACCCAAAAGATACTTGTTGATAGACTGAATGTGTTTACCCTGTTTTGCCAAGTCTGTCCTCACGGCACTCAAATCGTTGAAAAATTCGCAAAAGGCATTCTGTACAACGTTCGGTTGCCTCTTTGTCTTGTTGGCATACGGATTTACAACTATCTTGATACCCTTCTTTATTATATGTATATTAATGTCTGCCGGAGCCATAATGGGGTCACCGTCGTAGTGTATGTATCCAGGCTTCTCTCTCTTCACGTCAAGGCTTGTAGTCTTGAACGTCTTTATTTTTGTATTCTTGTTTAATGTCTTGTTAAACATGTCTATGCTAATCTGTGGAGCATCAAGAATATCAAACGGGTCCATAATGATCACATCGAGCATACCGTCGCTCATTGAAGCCTGTGGCGCAATGTATGCATTGTTGCCGTATTGTGATGCATTGGCGCATGAAACAAGAAAAGCCCGCTGTCTGACGGTATATTCTTCGGATTCTATCGTATAAGTTTCTGGTTCATATTTCATTCCCTCCTTCAGTACATTTTCAAGGTATGTTACAGGCCCTCTTTTTCCAGCCAGTGCAAATTTCATACTTATAAATGCATCAAATCCCATTCCACATGTGCAAAAGAAAGGATGCGTGTCGATCAGCCCGTAATCAAGCGAATGAATTTCACACATGTTAAGTATCTCAATGGACTTTCTGATGTCCATTGGCAGCATTAGATGCCTTGCCAGCCCGTTTCCCGAGCCACAGGGGATAATTCCCATAGCTGTGTCAGACTGCACCAAAGCTCTTCCCACTTCGTTTATTGTGCCGTCTCCACCGATTGCTACCACAATGTCGGCTCCATCGTTTTTTGCCTTGTTTGCAAGTTCTGTGGCATGCCCTGCATATTGCGTACATTCGATTGTGTATGCAAAGCAGTCCTTGTCGAGATATTGCTCGATAAGTTTCGGAATTCCGGCTTTTTTCACTGTGCCGGAAATAGGATTCATTATAAATACGATATTTTTCTTGTCTGGCATGTTTGCAAAATTAATAAAATATCAATAGTTTTTCATTGCAATGCATTAATATTTTACTAAAAATAAACATTTCTTTGTAAAAAGTTCTCATTCTTGAGCAAAATTCGTATCTTTGCAGCCAATTCAATAAATGCAGTATTATATTGCACCTATATTATTAAGATGGGACTTTTACAAGAAAAATACAAGAATTATCGTGAACCGCAGAAATACAAAGAAGCGGGTGTGTATCCGTACTTCCGTGAGATAACCGGAAAACAGGGTACAGAAGTTCAGATGGATGGACATGATGTCCTGATGTTCGGGTCAAATGCATACACAGGTCTTGTTGGCGATCCACGTGTTGAGGCTGCAGCAAAAGCAGCAATCGACCAGTATGGCACAGGATGTGCAGGAAGCCGTTTTTTGAACGGTACACTTGACTTGCATGTGAAACTGGAAAAAGAATTGGCAGAGTTTGAACATAAGGATGACGCCTTGTGTTTCTCTACCGGATTTTTTGTTAATGCCGGTGTACTTGCGGTTGTATGCGGAAGAGAGGATTATATAATTTGCGATGAGCGTGACCATGCAAGTATCGTTGATGGTCGTCGTCTGTCGTTTGCCACATGTCTGAAGTACAAACACAATGACATGGAGGATTTGGAGAAACAATTGAAGAAATGCCGTCCGGAGGCGATAAAACTTATCGTTGTAGATGGTGTGTTCTCAATGGAAGGCGATCTTGCCAATCTTCCTGAAATTGTTCGCTTGAAGAAGAAGTATAATGCTTCAATAATGGTAGACGAGGCTCATGGACTCGGAGTCTTCGGAAAAGAGGGTAGGGGAGTATGCGACCACTTTGGTGTTATAGACGATGTGGATTTGATAATGGGTACCTTCTCAAAGAGTTTGGCAAGTATCGGTGGATTTATTGCTGGCGACAAAGACACGATAAATTATCTTCGTCATAGTTGTCGTACCTACATCTTCAGTGCATCCAACACGCCAGCGGCAACAGCTGCTGCGATGGAAGCCTTGCATATTATCCGTAAGGAGCCAGAGCGTATGGAACGTCTTTGGAAAGTAACAAACTATGCTCTGAAACGATTCCGCGAAGAAGGATTTGAGATAGGTGATACGGAAAGTCCAATCATTCCGCTTTACGTTCGTGATCCGTACAAGACATTCCTTGTTACGAAATTGGCTTTCGATGCCGGTGTCTTCATAAATCCTGTTATTCCGCCTGCTTGTGCTCCACAGGATACTTTGGTGCGTTTTGCTCTTATGGCAACGCATACAGAAGAAGAAGTAGAGCGCGGTGTTGTTGCTCTGAAGAAGATTTTTGTGGAACAGGGAATAATAAAATAAGAGATTAGGAATTTGTAGATAAGTAAGATTCTTTCTTATAAACTTTTTCATCCGGTATTTGGAATGACAATAAAATCTTAATTCATTTCAAATACCGGATGATTTTTTTGTCTTTCAATTCGTTGTTAATTATAGTAAGAAAAAATATTATTGGAAGTGGCAAATATATTTTTAGACGAAAACCTATAAAACAGAATGGCAACAAGGTTTGTCTATATAGTTACTGACAAGGATTTTAGTATTCTTACACTCTGTTTTATTTGTTGGTTATCGTCTAAAAGTTGGCAAGGAGATTTCTTTCGATTATAAACCAAATTCCGGAAGAACAAAAAAAGAGTGCGGTCAAACGACCGCACTCAACCAACACAAAAACTAAACTAGACTTAATTAGACTAACGGAGACTTTCGCAAGCCTCTCGTTGTCAAGTGCAAATATACGGCAAATATTTTAATACCGCACAATTTTATGCATTATTTTTTCTTATTCAAAAGTTAAAAATTATAATTTTATGGTTTTTGCCAACAGATAGTTATCTAAAACGGTCATTGCAGCCATTGCTTCAACTATCGGAACAGCCCTGGGCAACACGCATGGATCATGTCTGCCCTTCGCTTTGAACTTGACGGGGGTGCCGTGAACATCTACCGTTTCCTGCTCCTTCAGTATTGTTGCAACGGGCTTGAATGCCACACGGAAGTATATATCCTCTCCATTACTTATGCCGCCCTGTATACCACCGCTGTTGTTGGAACGCGTGTGCAACACACCATTGTTATTATAGAAAGAATCATTCATCTGACTCCCTTTGGCGGCAACACCGTCAAACCCGGCACCAAATTCTATGCCCTTTGCAGCATTAATGCTGAGCATGGCATAGCCAAGTTCGGCATTGAGCTTACCGAACTCCGGTTCGCCCAATCCTACCGGACAGCCCTTTATCACACACGTGATGGTGCCACCTATTGTGTCGCCGTCGGCCTTAACTCTGGAAATAAGGTCGGCCATCAGCTTAGCCTTCTGCTGGTCAGGACACCTCACGATATTCTTCTCAATGAAAGAGAGATCGTATTGTGTATAGTCTTTTTCCAGACAGATGTCGCCCACTTGCGATGTATAAGCATAAACCCCGATACCAAGTTTACGGAGTGCAAGCTTGGCCAAGGCCCCGCCCACACAGCGGCTGATGGTAATGCGCGCCGAGGAACGTCCGCCACCGCGATGGTCTCTAATGCCGTATTTATTATAATAGGTATAGTCTGCATGCGAAGGTCGGAACAACTGGCGCATATTCTCGTAGTCGGCAGAATGTTGGTTTGTGTTTTTAACCACAAATCCCATCGGGCACCCAGTAGACTTTCCTTCGAAAACACCACTCAGAAATTCCACTCTGTCAGGTTCGTTCCTACTTGTCGTTATACTGCTCTGGCCTGGTCGTCTGCGGTTAAGTTCGCTCTGTATGAACTCCATGTCGATTTCCACCCCAGCGGGGAATCCATCGACAACTCCCCCTACCGCAGGCCCATGACTTTCACCAAAAGTGGTGAGCGTGAATACGTTTCCGAAAGTGTTCCGCATAATCCTCGTTTTTTGATATTCTTTGTCTAAAATCAGTGGCAGCCGCAGTTACCGTCGCAACCGTCGCCACAGCCGTCGCCATGACCGCCGCAATCCCCGTGACAGTCGCCGCAGTTTCCGCCACAGCCGCCATTCATGTGATTTATAAGATTTTGTATCTCCTCGTTTGTGGCCTCTCTTGACTCAAGTATAGAGCCAACGAAATGCAAATCCTTTCCGGCAAGCGGATGATTCAGGTCCACTTTCACCTTGCTGTCGTCTATTTCGAGAACCTTGCCCAAAAAACGCTGACCGTTCTCGTTTTGCAACGGAATGATGGCATCAACGAAGACGTGCTCCTCGTCGAGTTTGCCGTCAATACAAAACATCTCGCGGTCAAGACTCAACACTCTCTCGTCTTCGTGCTCGCCGTAGGCTTGCTCCTTTGCAAGAGTGAAATCAAAATCCGTGCCCGTCTCCAGTGCTTCCACCTTTTTTTCGAAGTCATCAAGCGCAAGCCCCATTCCGCTGATAAACTGAAACGGTTTTGCCAGTGTAGCTTCCTCAATCATGTTTTCAGTGCCGTTTTCGTTTGTGTACAGTTTATAAGCAACGGCAATGTACTTGTTTGTTTTCTTGTCCATTTTTTATTTAATTTGTTTTATTCTTTTGTAAGGCAAATTGTCCGGTACAAAATGTCCGGTTGCATTACATTTTGCAAAGATAATGATTTTTTTGCTTAAACCGGTATTTACATAAATTTTATTAAGACGTGGAGGCAGACAAACGCAGTTTCGACAAAGAAACGAGACATAAATTTTAGGTGCGATTGACGGCACAGAAGCAAATGCCTGACAATAAGAAAAAAAAGGAACAATAATAACACATTTCGAAATATTTTCATTAACTTTGCACATAGCATTGCCAGAAACCATCCATAGGGAAAGAAACAGCAGGGCGGTATTGCATTTCAATGTTACGAAACAATAAAAACAAATATAAAATGAATATCTTAGAACTTAGCGAACAGGAGATAGTTCGCAGACAAAGCCTACAGACATTGCGTGATATGGGCATTGATCCATATCCGGCAGCAGAGTACCCCACAAATGCATTCAGTACAGACATCAAATCAGAATTCAAAGACGACGCAGAGCCACGCCAGGTGGTGATTGCCGGACGCATGATGGGACGACGCGTAATGGGAAAGGCTTCTTTCGCAGAAATACAGGATTCAAAGGGAAGAATACAGGTGTATATCGCACGCGACGAGATCTGCCCGGACGAAAACAAGGACATGTACAACACCGTGTTCAAGAAACTGATGGACATTGGCGACTTCATCGGCGTGAAGGGTTTTGTGTTCCGCACACAGACAGGAGAGATTTCTGTGCATGCAAAAGAGCTTACTCTTCTCTCAAAGAGCCTGAAGCCTCTGCCTATCGTGAAATATAAAGACGGAGTGGCATACGACAAATTCGACGACCCGGAACTGCGCTACCGCCAGCGCTATGTGGACCTCGTGGTGAACGACGGCGTGAAAGAAACGTTCCTGCAGCGTGCCACAGTATTGCGCACGCTGAGAAGAGTGCTCGACGAAGCAGGATACACGGAAGTGGAGACACCAACGCTGCAGAGTATTGCCGGAGGTGCATCGGCACGCCCGTTCATTACCCATTTCAATGCCCTCAACCAGGACATGTATATGCGTATCGCAACCGAGCTGTATCTTAAAAGACTCATCGTGGGTGGATTCGAAGGCGTTTACGAAATTGGAAAGAACTTCAGAAACGAGGGTATGGACCGCAATCACAATCCGGAATTCACCTGTATGGAGCTTTACGTGCAGTATAAGGACTACAACTGGATGATGTCGTTTACCGAAAAACTTCTGGAAACAATATGTATCGCCGTAAACGGCAAACCGGAGCGCGAGATAAACGGAAACATTGTAAGCTTCAAGGCTCCATATCGCCGTCTGCCTATCCTTGACGCAATAAAGGAAAAGACAGGATTCGACTGCAACGGCAAGACTGAAGAGGAAATACGCAACTTCTGCAAAGAGAAGGGAATGGAAGTGGACGAGACTATGGGCAAGGGCAAACTCATAGACGAGTTGTTCGGCGAGTTCTGCGAAGGCACATTCATACAGCCTACTTTCATTACGGATTATCCGGTGGAAATGTCGCCTCTGACCAAGATGCACCGCTCAAAGCCGGGTCTGACAGAACGCTTTGAGCTGATGGTAAACGGAAAGGAACTTGCCAACGCATACTCTGAGCTAAACGACCCGATAGACCAGGAGGAGAGATTCATCGACCAGATGAAACTTGCCGACAAGGGCGATGACGAAGCCATGATTATCGACAAGGATTTTCTGCGTGCCCTGCAATATGGTATGCCTCCAACCTCGGGTATCGGCATCGGTATCGACCGTCTGGTAATGCTCATGACCGGAAAGACATATATCCAGGAGGTGCTCTTCTTCCCGCAGATGAAACCGGAAAAGAAAATGCCGCAAAGCTCTATCAAAGAATGGGAAGAAATCGGAGTGAGCGAAAATTGGGCTTATGTTATGCGCAAGGCTGGATTCAACCTGATATCCGACATTAAGGAAGAAAAAGCACAGGGACTGCAACAGAAAATCGGAGAAATAAACAAGAAATACAAACTCGGATACGAAAAGCCGTCTGTTGATGAAGTGCAAAACTGGATTGACAAGGCTAACGCCTGACACTCTGAAGGAAACGCACCTTGAGGGGAGCCTGTATCCTGCAATATGACAAGCAGACACAGTCTCCCCCATCAATAAGATAGAATATAAAAAAGAAACATTCAACAGTATAATAAAGTGTTTGACTGCGGTAAAATAGCTATTATCGGCGGCGGTAGCTGGGCTACGGCAATAGCCAAAATAATTGTGGAGAAAACTCACCACATAGGATGGTATATCCGAAGGGACGACCGTATAGAGGACTTTAAGCGGCTCGGACACAACCCCTCGTATCTGATGAGTGTGAGGTTTAACACCAACGAGATTTTTTTCTCGTCGGACATAAACAAAATCGTTCAGAACTACGACACTCTCGTGTTTGTAACTCCATCGCCATACTTGAAAAACCATCTGAAGAAACTGAAAACGAGCATCAACGACAAATTCATCATCACGGCAATAAAAGGTATCGTGCCCGACGAAAACCTTGCATGCTCGGAATATTTCAACCAGGTTTACGATGTGCCAGAAGACAATATCGCATGTTTGGGTGGTCCGTCGCATGCCGAGGAGGTGGCACTCGAAAGGCTGTCGTATCTCACTGTGGGATGTTCTGATGTGGAAAAGGCTCAGGCTTTCACCGATATTCTGGTGAACGAATACATCAAAACCAAGACAAGCAGCGACGTGATCGGGATTGAATACGCATCGGTGTTGAAAAATGTTTATGCCATAGCGTCGGGAATATGCAGCGGACTGAAATTCGGAGACAACTTCCAGGCTGTGCTCATGTCGAATGCCGTGCAGGAAATGGACCGCTTTCTCACTGCCGTGCATCCTATAGAACGATGTGTCTATGATTCGGTATACCTGGGAGACTTGCTCGTTACCGGATACAGCAACTTTTCAAGAAACCGCACCTTTGGAACTATGATAGGAAAGGGATACAGCGTGAAAAGTGCACAGATAGAAATGGAAATGATTGCCGAGGGATATTTCGGTACGAAATGCATGAAGGAGATTAACCGCCACATGCACGTGAATATGCCTATTCTTGATGCAGTATACAACATTCTGTACGAAAGGATAAGTCCGCAAATCGAGATAAAACTTCTTACCGACTCGTTCAGATAATGCTTTATCAAAAACCTAAGGAATCTTTCGTCAAAGCAAACGAATAACCATAAAAAATTAAATATAATATGGAAAATATCAAACTTAACATTGGAAAGGCTGCACAATTCCTGAAGGAAAATGCAGTGAAAGAATTTGAGCCTAAAGTGAAAGAGGCTCAGAAAGCTCTTGAAGACGGTACATGCCCGGGCAACGACTTCCTGGGATGGCTTCATCTGCCTACTTCTATATCAGCAGATTTTCTGAAAGAACTGCAAGACTGTGCAAATGTGATGAGAAGCAACTGCGAGGCTATCGTTGTGGCAGGAATCGGAGGCAGCTATCTTGGAGCAAGAGCTGTGATAGAAGCTCTGAGCAACTCTTTTGCATGGCTCGTGAACGATAAGAACAACCCTACAATACTTTTTGCCGGAAACAATATCGGTGAGGACTATTTGGCTGAGCTTACCGCTTATCTTGCTGACAAGAAATTCGGTGTTATAAATATCTCGAAAAGCGGCACAACAACTGAAACGGCTCTTACATTCAGACTGCTGAAAAAACAATGCGAAAAACAACGCGGCAAGGATGAGGCTAAAAAGGTTATCGTTGCCATTACCGACGCAAAGAAGGGTGCCGCAAGAGCTGCTGCCGACAAAGAGGGATACAAGACATTTGTAATTCCAGACAACGTGGGCGGTCGTTTCTCTGTATTGACTCCTGTGGGACTGCTGCCTATCGCATGTGCCGGATTCGACATAAAGAAACTGGTTGAAGGTGCTGCTGCCATGGAAAAGGCATGCGACATCAATGTGCCGTTTGATGAAAACCCTGCAGCACAGTATGCTGCCGTGAGAAACGGTCTGTATGCAGAGGCAGGAAAGAAAATAGAAATCATGGTGAACTTCCAGCCTAAACTTCATTTCTTCTCTGAATGGTGGAAACAGCTCTACGGAGAAAGTGAAGGCAAGGACGGAAAGGGTATTTTCCCTGCTTCATGCGACTTCACTACCGACCTCCATTCCATGGGACAATGGATACAGCAGGGTGAGCGCACAATTTACGAAACCGTTATCAGCATTGAAAAGCCTAACAAGGAGTTGCTGTTCCCTAACGACGATGACAACCTTGACGGATTGAACTTCCTTGCCGGAAAGAGAGTGGACGAAGTGAACAAGATGGCTGAACTCGGAACAAGACTGGCTCACGTGGACGGTGGAGTGCCAAACATTCATATCAGCGTGCCGCAACTCAACGAGTATTATATCGGACAACTTATTTATTTCTTTGAAAAGGCTTGCGGTATAAGCGGACTTATCCTCGGTGTAAATCCGTTCAACCAGCCTGGAGTTGAGGCCTATAAGAAGAATATGTTTGCATTGCTCGACAAACCTGGATATGAGGCTGACAGCAAAGCAATAAAGGAAAGATTAGGACTCTAAAACACTGCCGTATATTTTGAAATATACATTTTGAATACGAAGGTTAACTTATAAAAAGAATGGGGTTGCGATTTGCAACCCCATTCTTTATTGGTATAATTTCACATTGTCATTTCTTAGCTTTCAACGAAGCAAGACTCTCTTTTAGAGCAGCTATCTTCTCTTCGCTGTCGCTCTGCTTTTTCCTTTCAAGAGCAACAACTGCCTCTGGAGCATTGGCAACAAAGCGTTCATTGGACAATTTCTTCATCACACCAGCAAGGAAACCTTCAAGGTGTTTCAGCTGAGCTTCCTGCTTTTCAATTTCGGCATCTATATCAATCATATCGCCAAGCGGAACGGCATATTCAAAAGTACCAACCATAAATGCAGCGGCAGTATTGTCTTTCTCGCTTACCACCTCAATACTGTCGATGTTTGCCATCTTCACCACAATGCTGTCGTAGACACTGAAAGAGTTTTCGCCAACAGACTGAAGCTTCAAAGTCTCCTTATTAGGGATGTTCTTCTGGTTTCTAACGGTGCGGACACCTGCTACAATCTGCTTTACACTTTCGATATCCTCGACAAGTTTCAAGTCGTCTGCCGAAGGAACAGGTATTTCGAGCTTAACGCGCATAATCGACTCACCGTCTTTTCTGTCATAAATATGCTGCCACAGTTCCTCGGTGATAAACGGCATGAACGGATGGAGCATCTTCAGCAGATTTTCAAAGAAGTTGAGTGTTGCATCATATGAAGCCTTGTCTATCGGCTGTCCGTATGCCGGTTTTACCATTTCCAGATACCAGCTTGAGAACTCGTCCCAGAAGAGTTTGTAAACACTCATCAAAGCCTCGGATATGCGGTATTTTCCAAACAGATCGTTCACTTCCTGATTAGCTTGACGCAACTTTGCTTCAAACCACTTCACCGCAATCTTGTTTGCCTCCGGCTGTTCTACATCAGCCACCTGCCATCCCTTGACAAGACGGAAAGCATTCCAAATCTTGTTGTTGAAATTGCGTCCCTGTTCACACAAGCTTTCGTCGAAAAGGATATCATTTCCTGCAGGAGCAGAGAGCATCATTCCCATTCTCACACCGTCAGCTCCATATTTTTCTATCAAATCAAGCGGGTCTGGCGAATTGCCAAGACTCTTAGACATTTTTCTGCCAAGTTTGTCGCGAACGATGCCAGTGAAGTACACATGCTTGAAAGGCATCTTGCCACGATATTCATAGCCTGCCATTATCATACGTGCCACCCAGAAGAAGATAATGTCCGGGCCTGTAACCAAATCGCTCGTTGGATAATAATAGTTTATCTCTTCGTTGTCAGGGTCAAGTATTCCGTTGAACAAAGAAATCGGCCAAAGCCATGAAGAGAACCAAGTGTCAAGACAGTCGCTGTCTTGCTCCAAATCCTCTGCCTTCAGACTTGCATTCTTTGCCTGTGCCATCTTCAATGCGTCAGCAGCATTTTCTGCAACGACGAAGTCACGTTTTCCGTCGGATGTAGTGAAATAATAAGCCGGTATGCGATGTCCCCACCAAAGCTGTCGGCTGATACACCAGTCTTTTATGTTCTCAAGCCAATGGCGATAGGTGTTTTTGTATTTTGGAGGATAGAACTGAATGTCATCATCCATCACCGGAGGCAAGGCTATATCTGCAAAATGCTGCATGGAAAGGAACCACTGTGTGGAGAGCTTTGGCTCGATAGGCACATTTGTGCGCTCTGAGAAGCCCACCTTATTGTTATAGTCTTCCACCTTTTCCATCAAACCTGCATCTTTCAGGTCTTGCTCGATTTGCTTACGCACATCCATACGGTCCATCCCGACATACATACCTGCGGCAGAACTGATAGTTCCGTTGTCGTTGAATATGTCAATCGTTTCAAGATGGTGCTTCAGTCCGAGGGCATGGTCGTTTATATCGTGAGCAGGAGTAACTTTCAGACATCCGGTACCGAATTCAATGTCTACATAATCATCCTCTATCACCGGAATTTCCCTACCTACGAGCGGCACGATAACATGCTTGCCTTTAAGCCAAGTGTTCTTCGGGTCATTTGGATTAATACACATGGCTGTATCACCCATAATAGTTTCAGGACGAGTGGTGGCAACAACGGCATAGTATCCTTTTTCGTCTTTGTGCATCACATTGTCTTCTGACACCTGCTTTACATCACTTTCTACTACCCGGTATTTCAGGTAATACAACTTGGAATGTTCGTCCTTATAGATAACTTCCTCGTCGGAAAGTGCAGTCTGAGCCTTAGGATCCCAGTTCACCATTCTTACGCCACGGTAAATAAGACCTTTGTTATAAAGGTCGCAGAATACTTTTATGACGCTTTTTGAACGGGTTTCATCCATGGTGAACGAAGTTCTGTCCCAATCACAGCTTGCTCCAAGCTTGCGCAACTGCTTCAGAATTATACCGCCATGTTCTTCAGTCCAGTCCCATGCATGCTTCAGAAACTCCTCGCGTGTAAGGTCAGTTTTCTTTATACCCTGCTGTGCCAGCTTGTTCACCACTTTTGCCTCTGTAGCAATAGAAGCATGGTCGGTGCCGGGAACCCAACAAGCGTTCTTACCTTCCATCCTGGCTCTTCTAACGAGAATATCCTGAATCGTATTGTTCAGCATATGTCCCATATGCAATACTCCAGTCACGTTAGGTGGCGGGATAACTATAGTATAAGGCTCGCGTCCATCAGGCTTACTGCTGAAAAGTTTGTTGTCAAGCCAATATTGATACCATTTCGACTCCACATCCTGTGGGTCATACTTACTTGCTATTTCCATTATATAATGTATTTTTGTATTTTCGTTTAAACATTTTGCAAAGTTAATGATTTTCAGCGTATATGACAAATATATCTATTGCAGATTGTATTTTTATCATGTTTTAAAATTTCATTTAGAATTACAAATACTCATATGTAATCATTATGACTTATAAAGTGGCAAAATATCATTATTTCTTTTTCAGAGAAAAGAATTTGTAAAAAAAACACACAATATATTTCGGCGAAATAAAACAGATTTCTAAAAATATATTATCACTCCATTTTCCGGAAGAGCCGAAAAAAAAGGACAACCTTGTTGGGTCGTCCTTATGTCCTATTTTTTTTCTGTGTAATTTATAACTTTGAGCGGTAAACGGGACTCGGACCCGCGACCCCCAGCTTGGGAAGCTAGTGCTCTACCAACTGAGCTATTACCG
>CAKQDG010000011.1 GCA_934219025.1 uncultured Prevotella sp.
GAAGTAGCAGGTTTTCGACAAAAACAATAAAAACACCCTCCACTCAAGTAAAACCCTCGTTCCTCGGGTTAGCCGTTGGCTTGCCGTATTTCCTTCCGAGAACAAGTTCTCTACCGGAAATCCAGCAATCCACCGTCAATGCCTTCGGCATTTTTACTTGGTTCGGGCGATAAACATAAAAAACAACGTGCAACCTATTTAACAACCAGTAAAACAGAGTATCATTTAGATATGTCTATCTTGTAAAAAGAAAAGATATTACTCTCACTCTGTTTTTATTGTTTGTTACAAAGTATGATTTCCTGTGTTTTTTATGTTTATCGCCCGATGTTGTTTTGCATGGAGACACGAAGTGACTCTTTGTATAAAGTAAGATGTGGACGTAAGAGAGCTTGCTCTCTAAAGGACATATCTTACTTTATACAATAAGCCGAAGGCTTGCAAAACAACATCGGGGGTTTTATAGGTTTTTGTCTAAAACGTACAAGAAGAGAACTTCCGATAATATACATTATCATAAATCCGACTTTTAGAACACTTTTCTTTTCTCATTTCTTAAACGGAGCATTGCTTTTCCGGGAGCAAAGCATTGCTTCTCTCCCGAAGGAGCATTGCTTCTTCACCGAAAAAGCAGCGCTTTTCCTGAACAAAAAAATTGCATACGGCAGAAATATCATGATATATTGTTGATTTTCAACGGATTAGCCTTACACAGCATCACTTGTCTCAATTTTCATGGCATGCAACAACGCTTCGGCGGAGGCAAAATAAGACATTTGGAACAGTTTTTATTGTTTTCTGCAACGGGGCAACTCTCTGTTTCTTTTCTCTTCCCGCAAAAGATTTTTCGGTATATTTATCCGCAAATCATTCCGTTGTTGTATTTTTATATAAAAACACGACAAAAAAGATGCGGTTTTGTGGTTGAAATGAGTAACTTTGCACATTACTTTGTACGCCACACACTGGCGGACAACCAACAATAAATATTTTCATCCTTTTAAAAAAAATATTTGGAATAGCTGATGAACATTACAGCGCAACATATCATCGACATCAAAGGGGTGTCGAAAAGGTTTGGAGAGAAAACTGCTCTCGACAACATCAACCTCTACGTGAGAAAGGGGGAATTCATGACAATCCTCGGTCCGTCGGGATGCGGAAAAACTACTCTGCTCCGCCTGCTCGCCGGCTTCGAAACGGCCACGGAGGGCGTTATTGAAATAAGCGGCCACGACATCACCGGCATGCCGGCATACAAAAGACCAGTGAACACAGTGTTTCAGAAGTACGCACTGTTTCCCCACCTTAACGTGTTCGACAATATCGCCTTCGGACTGAAGCTGAAGGGCACGCCAAAGGACGAAACGGTGAAGAAGGTGAAGGCGGCTCTGAAAACCGTGAACATGAGCGACTATGAATACCGCGACGTGAACTCGCTCTCGGGCGGACAGCAACAGCGCATCGCCATAGCCCGCGCCATCGTGAACGAACCGGAGGTGCTGCTGCTCGACGAACCGCTGGCGGCTCTCGACCTGAAGATGCGCAAGGACATGCAGCTGGAGCTAAAGGAGATGCACGAGAGGCTGGGCATCACTTTTGTTTACGTGACCCACGACCAGGAGGAGGCGCTCACGCTGAGCGACACTATCGTGGTGATGAGCAACGGGCGGATTCAGCAAATCGGCACACCGACCGACATATACAACGAACCGGCCAATGCTTTCGTGGCCGACTTTATCGGCGAGAGCAACATCATGGACGGAGTGATGGAACACGACTGCCAGGTGAGGGTTGCCGGAAAGGAGATTGAATGTGTGGACAAGGGGTTCAAGAAAAACGAAGACGTGGATGTGGTTATCCGTCCGGAGGATATCGAGATTTCGCGAAACACGGAAAGCGCACAGTTCGTAGGGAAAGTTACCTCGTCTATCTTCAAGGGCGTGCACTACGAGATGCTTGCCGAGGCCGACGGGTTTGAATTCCTTATTCAAGACTACAACCGATACGACGTGGGCGAAACGATTGGCATGAGCGTGGCTCCCGACAATATACACATCATGCACAGGGCCACGGAGAATGTGTTCCGTGCCGAACTGAGCGAAGACACGGTAACATTCCTCGGTTGTGAATACACTATGAACAACGAGATGAAGGATATCGCCAAGAATGCCGGAAAAGACATCGTGGCAAAGGTGCCGTGCTCGGAAGTGGAACTTACTGACAACGAGCAAGACGGCACTTTCACCGGCGACGTGAGCTTCATCCTGTACAAGGGCGACCACTACCATCTGACCGTGGACACTGACTGGGGAGAAAAGCTCTATGTGGACACTCAAGACCAATGGGACCTGGGCGACCACGTGGGAATCATTATCAAGAGATTTGGATTAGAGATTAGGAATAGAGATTAATGATTAGGGATTAGAGCGTATTAGTCTTATTAGTCCTATTAGTCCTATCCGTCCTATCAAAAAAAAACAAAAAAATGAAATTCTTCACTTCAAGAAAGAGCTGGACACTGCCGTATGCCATATTCTCGGCAATTTTCGTCGTGCTGCCGTTGCTGCTCATCGTGGCATACGCCTTCACGGGAGACAACGGAGAGTTCACGCTCTACAATTTCCATAAGTTCACGCAACACTCCGAAGACGTGAACACCTTTGTTTATTCCATCGGAATTGCTGCAATCACCACAGCGACATGCATCCTGCTGGGATACCCGGCGGCGTATATCCTGGCGCAAAGCAAAACGAAATACGCTTCTACGGTTATCGCTCTCTTCATCCTGCCCATGTGGGTGAACATTCTCGTGAGGACTCTCGCCACGGTGGCACTGTTCGACTTTGCCGACATTCAGTTGGGCGAGGGAGCGCTGATATTCGGAATGGTATACAATTTCCTGCCGTTCATGATTTACCCCATATACAACACGCTGCAGAAAATGGACCGCAGCTATATCGAAGCTGCCGAGGACTTGGGAGCATCGCCACGCCAGGTGTTCGTAAAAACAATTCTGCCGCTGAGCATGCCGGGAGTGGCAAGCGGAGTGCTCATGGTTTTCATGCCTACAATAAGCACTTTCGCTATTTCTGAACTGCTCACGATGAACAACATCAAGCTCTTTGGCACAACCATACAGGAAAACATAAACAACTCGATGTGGAACTACGGAGCCGCCCTCTCGCTCATAATGCTGTTTCTCATCGGTGCTTCAACCATGTTCGCCTCTGACGACAATACCGGCGAGAAAGGAGGCGTGTTATGACAGGATTAATCAAGAAGACCCTCTGCCAGGGCTATCTGTGGCTGCTGCTGCTCTTGCTCTATTCACCGATAATCATAATCATGATTTTCTCGTTTACCGAGGCTAAGGTGATGGGCAACTGGACGGGATTTTCAATGAAACTATACCAGAACCTATTTGTCAGCGGCACCCACCACTCGCTTACTGATGCTCTTCTGAACACTGTGTCGATAGCCATGATCACAGCCGTGGCTTCCACCCTGCTCGGCACGCTCACGGCTATCGGAATATACAATATGAAGAACCGCACGCGCAAGGTGCTGCTCTTCGTGAACAACATTCCTATCCTAAACGGCGACATAATCATCGGCATATCGCTATTCCTGCTATTCGTATCGCTCGGCATAAAACAGGGATATCTCACTGTGGTGCTGGCGCATATCACATTCTGCACGCCCTACGTGGTGCTCAGCGTATTGCCAAGGCTGAAACAGATGAACCCCAACCTCTACGAGGCGGCGCTCGACCTGGGAGCTACACCAATGCAAGCCCTGCGCAAGGTTATCGTGCCCGAAATCCTGCCGGGCATGATTGCCGGATTCATGCTCGCCATAACGCTCTCGGTAGACGATTTCGCCATCACCATATTCACAATAGGCAACGAGGGACTCGAAACTCTCTCCACATTCATTTATGCCGATGCAAGAAAGGGTGGACTGACGCCTGAACTACGGCCGCTCTCCACAATAATCTTCCTGCTCGTGCTCGTGATGCTTATTATTATAAACAAAAGAGGGGGGAAAAGAAAATGACACGAAAATACTTTCTGAAAAATATCTGCTTCTGGCTGGTATGCTCCATCTTTGCCTTATCTCTGGCATCATGCGCCCATAAGGAGAACAGAAGTGAGGTGCTGAAAATATACAACTGGGGCGACTATATCGACGAGGATATGCTGGCTAAATTCCCGGCTTGGTATAAGCAACAGACGGGGAAGGACATTAGGATAATATACCAGACGTTTGACATAAACGAGATTATGCTCACAAAAATTGAGCGCGGACACGAAGACTTCGACGTGGTGTGCCCCTCGGAATACATCATCGAGCGCATGTTGCGCAAAGACTTGCTTCTGCCCATCGACACGTGTTTCGGCAATACGCCAAACTATATCAGCAACGTGTCGCCATATATAAAAAAGGAAATTGACGCTACAAGCAACAACGGCAGAGTGGCACACAGATATGCCGTGGGATACATGTGGGGCACAGCAGGAATCCTATACAACAAAAACAAAGTGGAACGCAGCGACGCTCTGACATGGGGCTCGCTGTGGAACAAAAAATATCGCGGAAAACTGCTGATGAAGGACTCTTACCGCGACTGCTACGGCACCGCCCTGATTTACGCCAGGAGAAAGGAGATAGAGAGTGGAAAAACTTCGGTGAAACTGCTGATGAACGACTACTCGCCACGGAATATCCTCACCGTGGAGAAATACCTGAAGGCTCTGAAACCGAACATCGAGGGATGGGAGGCTGACTTCGGCAAAGAAACCATGACAAAAGGCAAGGCCTGGCTCAACATGACATGGAGCGGCGATGCTGTTTGGGCTATCGAAGAGGCCGGAAAAGTGGGCGTCAATCTGGGATACGAAGTGCCTAAGGAGGGAAGCAACGTATGGTTCGACGGATGGGTAATACCTAAATATGCCGGCAACCCAAAAGCTGCGGCCTACTTTATTAATTATCTGTGTCGCGGCGACGTGGCGCTTGCCAACATGGAAGCGACAGGCTACGTGAGCAGCATTGCATCTGACGAAATTCTGACGGCAATGCAGGACTCGCTCGCCTACCCCGAAACGCAAAATCTGGCATACTTCTTCGGAGAGAAAGGAAGAAAGGCTCACCTCAACCCCGTGATGTATCCCGACAGTTCCGTGGTGGCACGCTGTGCCATGATACACGATGCCGGCGACAGCACTCCTCTGGTGCTCGACATGTGGTCGAAAGTGAAGGGCGACAACCTGGGCGGAGGCATCGTGATGATGCTGATGTGTGCAACCGTAGCCATAACTGCTATCATAGGCTACCGCAAATACAAGCGGCACAAACACAAGCTGATGTCGAGGAAACACAGGCGCCACCATATCATAAGGGTAAGAGCATGAGCTGCATACTTAATATTTGCCTACTAATTCATTTCTCTCAACTTTTATCCTTATCTTTGCATTACCTTTTGCACAATTAATATCACTAAAAGAATATGAAACTGAAATATTTGTTTGCTTCCGTGCTCTGCATAGCATCAATAACCGGCAGCACGGCTCAGGAGGAAAAGACAATAAAGTTGAGAATCATTGAAACAAGCGACGTGCATGGCTGCTTCTTTCCATACAACTTCATCGAAAGGAATGAAGCTAAAGGCTCGCTCGCAAGGGTCAGCTCTTATGTGAACAAACTGCGCCGAGAATACGGCAAGAACGTCATTCTGATTGACAACGGCGACATTCTGCAAGGGCAACCCTCGTGCTACTACTCAAACTTTGTGGCTACCGACAAACCTAACATCGTTTCGAAAATATACAACTATATGGGATATGATGCCGCAACATTCGGCAACCATGATGTGGAACCCGGACACACGGTATACGACAAATGGGTGGGCGAAGTTGATTGCCCTATCCTTGGCGCCAATATCATAGACACAAGCACCGGACTGCCATACGTGAAGCCATACACCATAATCGAAAGGGACGGAGTGAAAGTGGCTGTGCTCGGCATGCTGACACCAGCAATACCTAATTGGCTCGAAAACAAAATATGGAGCGGATTAAAGTTTGAAGACATCGAGCTGTCGGCAAAAAAATGGATTGCATATCTCAAGAAAAACGAAAAGCCTGACGTTATCGTCGGACTCTTCCACAGCGGATGGGATGGTGGTATCGTAACTTCTGAATACAAAGAGGATGCCGCTAAAGCCACGGCTGAAAATGTAGACGGCTTCGACATAATTTTCTTTGGACACGACCACAGAGCAAGAAAAGCGGAAGTGAACAGTCCGAGCGGCAAAAACGTTCTCTGCCTTGACCCGTCGAACAATGCCATAAACGTGTCTGACGCAGAAATCGTTATAACAAAGAAAAACGGCAAAGTGGTGGGCAAAAGCATATCAGGAGATGTGAAAGACATAACAGGCGAACCTGTTGACGAGGAATACGTGAAACACTTTGCCAACGACATCGAGGAGGTGAAGAAATACGTTGGGCAGAAAATCGGAGTAATGGGAAAAACCATGTACACAAGAGACAGCTTCTTCGGAAGTTCTATGTTTATCGACCTTGTACACAATCTTCAGCTACAAATAACAAAAGCCGACATCTCATTCAATGCCCCGCTGCAGTTTAACGCCACAATCAAAGAGGGTCCGCTATACATGAGCGATATGTTCAAACTGTACAGATACGAAAACAAGCTTTGCGTGCTGCGTATGACGGGCGAGGAAATTCGACGCCATCTGGAAATGAGCTACGACCTGTGGGTAAACACCATGAAGGATAAAGACGACCACATCATGCTGCTCGACAAAAGGAATACCACCGACATGCAGAAATTCGGATTCAAAAACATGACTTTCAATTTCGACTCTGCTGCCGGAATAAACTATGTGGTTGATGTAACTAAACCGGATGGAGAGAAGGTGAAAATCCTGAGCATGGCCAATGGAAAGAAGTTTGACCCAAACAAATGGTATAATGTTGCCATGAACAGCTATAGGGCCAACGGAGGCGGCGAACTGCTCACCAAGGGGGCTGGCATACCAAAGGAGGAACTACAGAAGAGAAAGGTTTACGAAAGCGACCGCGACCTGAGGTATTATCTTGCCGAAGAGATAAGGAAGAAAGGAAAAATCAGTCCTAAAGCTAACAACAACTGGCGCTTCGTGCCTGAAAACTGGACCAAACAGGCGTTGCAGCGCGACAGAGAACTGCTGTTCGGAAAATAAAAATCAGACTCTACACTCCCAGTTCTTCCAACCCTCCCAGTTCTCCCAGTTCTCCCAATCCTCCCAGCCCTCCCAGTTCTCCCAGTTCTCCCATAAGATAATCCCCATCAATCAAAAAAAAGAAAAAATGAAAAAACTATATTTCGTCTTCTGCAAAGGAGACATAATGCTCGAGAAACTTCCCGACGGCACATATACAATACCTTTTGAAGAGGAGCCGCCAACAGAAATAAAGCCTTGGACAAACATAATGAACGTGAGTCCGCTCGACGAAATGGAGGTTCACACATACCGCATAGACTCACCGATTACCGACAGCGAGAAATATGAAATGTGCGGTTTGCGTCCAAGTTTCTACAAGCTTTCGCGCGAACTTTATCTAAAGGCAGGCAAATGTCAGGAACTACTGTATTGGGACCAAAACACAAAATTCTGCGGAGTCTGCGGTGCGCCTATGAAAATGCATACCGACATAAGCAAACGATGCACAGAGTGTGGAAAAGAGGTATGGCCAATGCTTGCAACTGCCATCATTGTGCTGATTCACAAGGGGGATGAAGTGCTGCTCGTACATGCACGCAACTTCAAAAGCAATTTCATGGGACTCGTGGCAGGATTCGTGGAAACCGGCGAAACTCTTGAAGAGGCCGTACACCGCGAGGTGATGGAAGAAACACATCTGAAAATCACCAATCTGAGATATTTCGGCAGTCAGCCGTGGCCTTACCCATGCGGACTGATGGTGGGATTCAACGCCGACTACGTGAGCGGCGAAATAAAACTGCAAAAGGAGGAGTTGGCACGCGGAGCATGGTTCAACAAAAACAACCTGCCGCAGATTCCAGAAAAACTCAGCATCGCGCGCAAGCTTATCGACGCTTGGCTCGACGACGAAAAATAAACAGAAGACTAAAAAAGATTATTGTGCAGATGGAATAAAATTCATCTGCACAATAATCGTCTGTATTTCATACTACAACATTCATATTATGACTAATCATGTGTCATAATCTTTAGATTGTCATGAATAATAGTGTGTCATGAATAATTGTGTGTCATAACTAATAGCGTGTCATGATTGTCAGAATGTCATTCGTATCATAAAACGTACTCCGTCTTTGTGTACTCCAGGATACAGATAATTCAAACGGCGCACATATTCAACATGGACCAATTTGAATATATTATGTATGCCCGCTGCAATCTCCATATACGGCCGGTTCCTGTCCATAATATGACAGCCTTCAGGGAAATTCATCAAGATATCATCATTTGCATTCTGGGCAAGAGTAGGATTATTCTTGTCTGTCAGCGTACCCCAAAGACATTTGAAAGCAATATACTCACGCCACTTCAACTTTTTGAGCAACGGAATACGGTTGAATATTTTTCCGTTCATATCCCATGAGATATCAAGACTGGCAAAGCGGTCGTTTAGAAACTCCATGTTGTTAATCAACTGAAAGGTTTGGTCTTGAATGATATACGACAGATTTGTTGCCGGCAAGCACAACAACGGGAAAGGCACCTTGTTCCACTGCACTCCACCACGCACATATGCATCTATCTTGCCCCAACTATTCATCCAGAAACGCTTGTAAATGCTTGCTTCAGTATAGTTGTAATTATAGTCGCCACCCAACAAGCCCTTAAATCCCATAGTATGGCTCAGAGTATATACCGGAGCATCGAAATTCATCTTCAGACGACGCTGTTTCGTATTTATAAACGTCTCGCCAGGAGCAAAACGAAGTTCGGCCCGAAGCTCGGTTGTGCGGAACCTGCGAGAGAGAGCTCGAAGCGATGCATCATCCACTTCACCATCTGTAGATGCAGCATATAAACCGGTATAATCCCGCATAGGCAGGAAATACAGTTCGCCGCAGGCACGGTTTTCTTCCAACTTTGCCGCTATCGTGGTTTTAAAGCCCCAGTCTTCCTCACGTTCAAACGAAAGTTCCTGACGGTTATAGAACATCATCTTCTCTACCTTAGCCCATTTCAGAGATGTAAACACATTATCCTTGTCAGTATGCATAAATTTGTCTGACGGCGAACATACATCATAAGTGGAACTGAACGTAAGCGTGCGCTTAGGGAACTCTCTTGGCAAGTACTCCTTTTTGTTGAACGAATAAGTTACCTCACCTTTATAATAATTTTTATGGCTACCCCATCCATGCGCATAATACCCGCTAAAGAACCAATGAGGATTAAGTTTCGCCGTGGTCTGTCCTGTCAGTCGCGTGCGGAACCCGTCAATACTGTTGCTTGTGAACATTGTATTGATTGGCCCTAAGTCAAACTTACTCGGATTTCCTGTTTCCACAAAATTCTCAATAAAAGCCTTCAGTCCGAAAATTATATACTTGAAGCCTTTAATCTGCTCCAGGTTATGAACAAAAGTGCTCATGTCGCTTTCACTCTTAGTGAGCTTCACCTGGCGATATTTATCCCAAAAGGCCTCGTCGCGCATCATGGCGTCGGCTTCTTTCACTTCTTTTGCCTTACCTTTGAAAAGTTGGCGAGGCAACTCGTCGAAAGCATAGTCAGACAAGCGGGTGTTTCTTATCACAACAGCCTTGCTGAGAAAACTTGCCACCTTCATCTCGGCAATCATGTCATCACGTGTCAGCACCCACGTACTGTCGGGCAATTGAGAAAATTCCTGTATCACTTTCAGGTCCTCCACAAAGTTCACGTCGCTCCGCTTAGGTATCGACAAGTCGCAGCGCTTTACCTGATACGAAGAATCTGCCAAGACATACAAATCGCCCTGAAAACCGAAATCCTGCTGGTTGTTTGGCATAAAACGCAGATGGATACATCTATCCTTGTCCACATCAAGCGTGTCTGTAATGTAATAGCGGTAAAAGCCTACAGCATCCTTGCCTATTGGAGATGTGAACGGATATTGCAGGAGACGTATCTGGTCGTCGTAGATGTTCACGTCGGTAAACACGTCCTTCATAGCCGTGGTCAGGATATCACCAGTTTGAAACAAGTCGTTCACACCCGTTGAATTCTGACCCTTTACAATATTCTTCTCCGTTTTAGGATGCTTACGGTAAATACTTTGAGTAACAGTCTCGTCTACCGAAACAGGAAGAATAAGTTTTCCGTTATACTCGCATTTCTCCACCTGATCCTTAAGCCACGGCTTCTTTTTCAGCTTTGGCGATTCCAGTTTTTCCTTTGTGATATCGTTTATAGCCAAAGTGAGCTTTTGGTATTTGCAAAACTGATAAAAGTCACGATTGCTCAAATCTGTCTGTTTTTTCTTAGCTATAACCTTGCGCATCAATTCCACAGCAGGGTTATTTTTTCGTGAATATCTGTGTCTGCGCGACTTGACCACGACGTTTCCAAGCAATTTGCTGTCTTGCTTCAAGTGCACATTGAACGTATTTTTCACCTTTGAATTAATTACCACGGTCTGCGAAACATAACCTACGGCACTGAATGTCAGCTGCCATCCGTCATGCCTGCTTATCTGGTATTTGCCGTCGATTCCCGATGCCACAGCCACACCATGTCCTTTATATATAGCACTGGCATACGGAATACTGTCTCCCGTTTCTGCATCGATAATGTATCCTCTAATCTGAGCTTCCGACGCATGTGGCATAATCGCCAGAAGCAATAATAATAATGTTATTCTGAAAACTCTCAAACTACTGCAATTTATTGAAATACCCCAATCTGCCCAGAATTATGCTACTGATATTTGGCAGACAACTAAATATATGAAAAACATTCAAAAAGGCTGTGCTAGACACGGCTCCATACTTGAAGCAGTTTAAGCTCCGTATCTTGCACAGTCTTATTTTATATATAATGTATATTATCCCGATTTACAAACTAAAGCTATCAGTCAATCTCCTCGTCAGCCTCGTATCCACCCATTTCGCGGATGGCATTCTTGAGCATAGTGTATTGCTGATACAGATTGTTCACAGCCTCCTCGCCCTTGGTGTAGTCGTGCATCGGACTCTTCAGGAAGAAACTCAAGAAGCGTTGTGTGCCGTATTTTCCTGCACGCATTGCGAGGTCGCTCAGCAAGCAGAGATCAAGAAGCAGAGGTGCTGCAAGGATAGAATCGCGGCACAGGAAATTTATCTTTATCTGCATAGGATATCCCATCCATCCAAAGATGTCTATATTGTCCCATCCCTCCTTGTTGTCGTTGCGTGGCGGATAGTAATTGATGCGCACCTTGTGGTAATACTGAGTATCCTCGTCGTTGCCATGTCCATATAGGTCTGGCTGCACGTCAGGTTTAAGGATTGTCTCCAGCGTAGACAACTTGCTCACCTCTTTAGTATGGAAGTTTGCCGGTTCGTCAAGAACGAGTCCGTCGCGGTTGCCAAGGATATTTGTAGAGAACCATCCGCTCAGTCCCAGACAGCGTGTTCCGATAATTGGTGCGAATCCGCTCTTGACAAGAGTCTGCCCTGTTTTGAAATCCTTGCCGGCGATAGGCATTTTCGTTTTTTCAGCGAGTTCCCACATTGCCGGGATATCCACCGTTGTGTTAGGTGCGCCCATGATGAAAGGAGCTCCTTCGGTGAGGGCAGCATAGGCATAACACATCGAAGGTGCGATGTGTTCGCGGTCGTCAGCCTTCATTGCCTTTTCCAAATCCTCCAGTTTATAGTGCACCTTTTCGTCTACAGGCACATATATTTCCGTTGAAGCAGCCCATATCACCACGATACGAGAGCAGTTGTTTTCTTTTTTGAAATTGCGTATATCCTCGCGCAGAGCCTCAACCATTTCCCATCTGGTTTTGCAGTCTTTCACGTTGTCGCCATCAAGACGCTTAGCATAGTTTTTGTCGAAAGCGGCTTTCATCGGCTTGATTTTTTCCAGTTCGTCTTTCACTGGGTCTATGTCTTTCTCCTTCAGCACCTCGGCATACATTGCAGCCTGATATGCATTCTGCGGATATACGTCCCACGTGCCGAACACGATATCGTCGAGCGATGCCAGTGGCACGATGTCTTTGTAGTGTAGATATTTTTTGTCGTTTCCCTTGCCCACACGTATTTTGTCATACTGTGTCATAGAACCGACAGGTTTTGTTAATCCCCGGCGTGTCATCAGCACTCCGGTCATGAATGTTGTTGCAACGGCTCCGTTGCCAACAATCATAATTCCTAATTTGCCTTCAGCAGGCTTCACGTTTGTTTGCATTATGTTAATAGTATGTTTAAAATTAGCCGAAACTTGAAAAATATTTTGCAAATATAAAATTTTAATGCCAATATTTCCTATTGTTATAGCGTTAAATAAAGTTTTAATGTTATAAGTGTAGAAGTTTATACCACTTTTCAAGAACGTTTTGCTTATTTTGGTACAAACTTATGCCCATTAATAACACTATTTTATGTGAACCGCCACTAAGCTAAAGGCTTAGCAGCAGCCCACGTTGCTGTTACACAAAAAAAGCTTTTGTGAAGTATCTGCTACAGTTCAAGTTTTTTGTACTCCATGCCGTAGACATCGGCAACAGCCTTGAACACGACATTGCCATTGACTATGTTCAGACCTTTGTAAAGGGCAGGATCCTCCTTGCAAGCTTTTTTCCACCCTTTATCTGCGAGTGCGAGTGCATATTTCAGAGTGGCATTGGTGAGAGCCAGCGTTGATGTGTTTGGCACAGCCCCCGGAATGTTTGCCACGGCATAATGCAGAATTCCGTCCACCATATAGGTAGGTTCCGAATGAGTTGTGGGGTGTGATGTCTCGAAGCATCCGCCCTGGTCTATCGCCACATCCACGAGAACGGTTCCCGGCTCCATAAGTTTCAGCATATCGCGTGTGATGAGATGCGGAGCCTTGTCGCCAGGAACGAGAACGCTGCCGACAACGATGTCGGCATCCGGCAACTGTTCGCGTATGTTGTGCTCTGTGGAATACAGCGTGTGCACATTCACAGGAAGTTCCATTTCAAGCTGGCGCAAACGGGGGAGCGAGATGTCAGTAATCCAAACATCGGCTCCAAGTCCGGCAGCCATTCTTGCGGCAGCCTCGCCCACAGTTCCTCCTCCGAGCACAAGCACCTTTGTACGGTTTACTCCCGGAACTCCACTTATAAGTTTTCCCTTACCGCCTTTAGTTTTTTGCAGATAATATGCTCCGTTGATTGTAGCCATACGTCCTGCCACTTCGCTCATCGGAATGAGGAGCGGCAAGCGGTGGTCGGGAGTTTCCACAGTTTCGTAAGCCAGACACACTGCCCCACTCTCTATCATTGCGTCTGTCAGCTCGCGGTCGCATGCAAAATGGAAATAAGTGAACACAAGCTGGTCTTTTTTTATCAATTTGTATTCCGGCTTGATTGGTTCCTTGACTTTTACAATCATCTCGGCCTCACGATAGACCGATTCGATGTCTGGAAGAATCTTTGCGCCGACCTTCACATACTGTTCATCGCCAAACCCACTGTTGTCTCCGGCAGTATGCTGCACCATGACGGTGTGTCCGTGGCGGATAAGTTCTGCTACTCCGGCAGGCGTCATGCCCACTCTGTTCTCATTGTTCTTGATTTCTTTTGGAATACCGATTTTCATAATATACAAGTTTTTGAAGGTTACACATCGTTTTCCGGCGGTAAATATATGAAAAAAGAGGAAACGCTGTACGGCCCGAAGAAACTTTTTTTCGATTTTTCCGTTGCTTTTCATCAATATTGTTGCAACAATAAAGATTTTAGACTACATTTGCAAAGAGAATGTTGCAAAAAGGCTGTTGTATGATAACATAAGCCTCATATCTATAAATATTTCATAAAAGCACTCTACATATAAGAAGACAGACAATTCAGAACTATGAAAAAGATATCCACATTATTATATTATGTAGCCTCGGCATTGTTTCTTGTTGCAGTTTGCATTGTTGCCATAAATTGTTCCAACAAGAAGCATACATATAAGATAGGTGTTTCGCAATGCTCGGAAGACGAATGGCGCGACAAGCTGAACAGCGAGATAAAGATGATGAGCTATATCGACGAGTCGATAGACGTTGTCATCAAGAAGACCGACGACAACAACAAGATGCAAATAGCCCAGATAGACAGTCTGATAGACATGGGCATTGACCTTCTTGTGGTTTCCCCCAACGAGGTTGATGCCGTGACGCCTGCGGTGGAAAAAGCTTACAAGAAGGGAATTCCCGTGATACTGTATGACAGGAAGATAAAGTCCAACTGCTACAACACATTCATCGGCAGCAACAACTACAAGATGGGCTACGACCTTGGCAAATATATAGCAAGCAAACTTGGCGGCAAAGGCAGCGTGGCAGAAATCAAGGGACTGAAGGGCTCTTCGCCCTCCATCGACAGACACCGTGGCTTTTCTGACGCATTGAAAGAATATCCGGGGATAAGGATTATAGCATCTGAATTCGGGAATTGGGAACAGGATAGTGCCGAATCTGCAATGGAAAAGATATTGAAGGGCGGCGAACTGCCTGACTACGTATTTGCCCACAACGACCGTATGGCATACGGTGCATACCAGAAGGCAAAGGCGAGCAACAAGGCAGACAAGATGAAATTTGTGGGTATCGACGGCATGCTGGGCAACAAACAGGGCATCGACCTTGTGTGCAAAGGCATACTTGATGCTTCTTACCTTAACCCGACGAGTGGCGACGAGGTTATAAAACTTGCCAAGAAGATTCTTGCCGGCAAGAAAGTGAACAAGGAAAACGACCTCGCCACGACAATCATAACGCGAGACAATGCCGAACTGACGCTCATGGCGGCAAAGAACGCCGAAAGGCAGAGGGAGATTCTCGAAGACCTGCATAGCCAGGTGAACAAATACGAGGGGTATTATGAAGCGCAGACCTTGTTTGTGTGGCTGCTGGGATTCTTGCTGTTTGTCGTTGTCATAGGCTCTGTCTTTATATACAAGAGCTACCTGACGAAAAACAGGCTTTCCGTGCAGCTGACAAAGAAGAATCAGGAACTTGAACGGCTGAACGAGGAGGTTATAGAGCTAACGCAGTCGAGGCTCGCCTTCTTTACCAACGTGAGCCACGAGCTACGCACGCCGCTGACTCTTATCCTCGATCCGCTCGAAAGGATTCTCTCAGACAAGTCGATAAGCAAACCCACCATGGGGCTGCTGAATATAGTGCAGCGCAGTGCCAAGACGCTGAAGCAACTTGTTGACGACATAATGGACTTCAGAAAGATACAGAACGGCAAGATGAAGCTCAAGCTATCAAACTTCGACTTGGCGGCAAAGCTGAAGAGTTGGGTGGACGATTTCTACCCGTCGGCAGAAATCAGAAAGATAAGCCTGATGATCAATACCGAGGCCTTTACCCACAGCGAGGTAAAGGCAGACGAGGACAAGTTGAACAGAATCGTGTTCAACCTCGTGAGCAACGCGCTGAAATATACGCCGGCAGGCGGAACCGTGACCGTGTCGCTGAGCGATGCCCCGGGCAACAGACTTAGACTGAGCGTGAAGGATACCGGACGAGGAATTTCAGAGAGCGAACAGAAAAAAGTGTTCGACCGCTTCTATCAGGCTCAGAACTCCACCGGCGGCACGGGAATAGGTCTTGCCGTGGTCAAGGCCTATGCCGAGTTGCACAACGGCGAGGCAACGGTGGAAAGCGAACTCGGAAAAGGAACCGACTTCACGGTAACAATGCCATGCTGCCAAGAAGAATATCAGGAAGATAGTCAGAACTACGCCAGCGGCGACACGACGGAAAGGCTGACTTCCACAACGTCCTCTGCTCCACTTGCCGAAGACACGGCATCTGCAAAAACAGACGATGCTGCGGAAGACGGTAAAGAGCGTGCAAAACTGCTTGTAATAGACGACAACAAGGACATCAGAGACTATATCAGCAGCACATTTGCCAATGATTACGAGATAATCGAGGCAGACAACGGAAAGGACGGACTGGAACAGGCCTTGAAATACGTTCCCGACATTGTGGTATGCGATGTGATGATGCCGCAGATGAACGGAATTGAATTCTGCTCGGCACTGAAACGAAATACGGCAATTTGTCATATCCCGGTAATTCTGCTCACTGCGAAGACGCTCGACGAGCAGAGGGTTGAAGGTTATGAGCACGGAGCGGATTCGTATATCACCAAACCTTTCAACAGCAAGGTGCTCAAAGCAAGAATAGACAATTTGCTGAACAACAGAAACACCCTTTCCAATCTTTTTGGCAAGACGTCAGAACAAAGTCAAAACACTGTAGAGGGCGAGGAGCATAAAGATGCAGAAGGCAAGGACGCCACAAACGGACTGAGCCGGATGGACAGCGAATTTCTGAACCAGTTGCGCTCTATCATCAGGAGCAATATGGCAAACACAGACTTCGGAGTGGAGGATATAAGCAGCAAGGTGGGACTGAGCCGAGTGCAACTATACCGCAAGGTGAAAGCGATAACGGGCACATCGGTGGTTGATTTGCTGCGACGTGCACGACTGCAGGAAGCGCAGAAACTGCTGACGGATACAAACAAGAGTATATCTGAAATTGCCTATGAAGTGGGGTTCTCATCGCCCTCATATTTCACAAAATGCTATAAAGACGAGTATGACACACTACCCGGAGATGCAAGAAATTCGTGATGCTTCGGATTATTTAGCCTACGGAATAATACAAATGTTGCACATCTATAACAAAAAACGTTCATTTTTCGTGAAAATACGAGAAACGAACGTTTTTTGCTTTTCTATGAACATTTTTTTATAGCGACTACCGAACATTATATCTACTTTTGCAACCGAAATATTGTAGATATGAGTTCTTCCAATCTGTGAAGACCAAGAAGAACAAGACGCGGCTCATCAATTGCACATCATAGTATGTTGTGAATAGGATTAGCAAAAATGCAAAAAATGTACCCAGTTTTTTAATGTTTTACAAAACCAAAATGCATTATGTTCTACCATACAGTTGATGAGCCGTTGTTTTTTAAAAAGAAAATTCAGAAAAAACAATCAAATATATTAACAATATATAAAAAGAAGTAAAGTAAAGATTACAGAATAGGATTAGCAAGGCAAAAGATTGGTTCAGGAATTAAAATTGAAACTTAAATAAAGTCTGAAGTAAATATTCAATAGGTAAAAAACAAAAAACTTCAGTAACTGTCGGTTCTTTTTAAGCAGTGATGCTTGAAAAGAACCGATTTTATTTTTGCGTATGAACAGAATTTAGTAATTTCGCATAAACAAAGAAAAACTTTCCACATTTTACAAATTCAGAAAGACCTTCCCTGAACAAATATAAAAGACAACGAAAATGAAAAAGGAAAAAACAAATATCAGAGTTGCGAAAGCACTACTGGCAAGCATAACACTGCTGCTCTTCTCATCCTGTCTGGCTAACAAACCGCAAAAACCGCTCATCGGCGGAATAAGGGAAAGCGCGGAGCTCCAGGAGGTTACAACTCGCAATGAAAACAACAGCGAAGCAACAGGAAGAGAGGTTGCCGGCAAGGGCAATGAAGGATTGGAGATACCGGCGCCGCTGAAGAATTCGGGCGAACTGATACTAAAGCGCACAGGCTATGTGGTATCCTACAATACCGAAACGAAATTGCCAAACTGGGTGGCATGGCATCTTACTGCCGAGAGATGCACGGGGAATGCCAAGCGACAGCAAAAGGAGTTTCACGAAGACGAAGACGTGCCCACACCAAGGGCTACCGACTGGGACTACTACAACTCGCGCTTCGACCGCGGCCACATGTGTCCCGCCGGCGACAACAAATGGAGCGAGAGAGCTATGCACGAATCGTTTCTGTTTACCAACATCTGTCCGCAAAACCCTAACCTGAACCGTGGCGACTGGAACGAGATGGAGAACCAGTGCCGCAAGTGGGCTAAGGAATACGGAGACGTATACATCGTGTGCGGTCCTATATTATATAAAGGTAAACACAAAACCATCGGAAAGAACAAGGTGGTGGTGCCCGAGGCTTTCTTCAAGGTGGTGCTGTGTATGAATGGAATGCCCAAGGCCATAGGCTTTATATACAAAAACGAAGCCGGCAACCGTCCGAAGGGCGACTATGTGAACTCCGTGGACGAGGTGGAACGCATCACGGGCATCGACTTTTTCCCTTCCCTGCCCGACAAAACTGAGCAAGAGGTGGAAAAGGAAGCCAATGCCGCCGACTGGGGAATATAAAGGAAAAAGGAATCAGGAAGCCATATAGACTGCAAGCTATAAAATTCAGAAATCCGACTTTTAGAACACTTTTATCTGCAACCCCGAAAAACAGGGAATTCTGAAAAAGCAATGCTTTTCGGGGAGCAAAGCATTGCTTCTCTCCCAAAAAAGCATTGCTTTGCCCAGAAAGAAGCATTGCTCTATAAAAAAAACAGTAATTTTTTGAAGCAGAAAAAGCGAAAAAGTGTTCTAAAATTCTTATTCCCGCCTATTTACCTGAATATAAACTACTTACACGAACAATGCGCTTTTCCTGACATTTCATACATTTGAGCCAAATCATCAGCAGAATTTGCAACACCAAATGAAGTGATTTCAAAACATTCATATTAATTTTGCACTTGTTTCTGGAATCCGCCAGGTGCGAGAAAGTTGTTAAAAGAAACTAATAAACAGAGGACAAGCAACCGAAATTGGAGGAATATTGCTATCTTTGCACATTATTATAATAGGTATGCCACACGGTATGCCGGAATATAAAACAAAGAAAGGCTGAAAAGCGTGAAAATAAAAGAAGTGGTTAGTGCCCTTGAACGTTTCGCGCCCCTGCCCCTACAAGAAGGATTCGACAATGCCGGCTTGCAGGTAGGATTGACAGAGGCGGAAGTATCAGGGGCATTGTTGTGTCTTGACGTGACCGAAAAGATAGTGGACGAGGCTGTGGAAAAAGGGTGCAATATGATAATATCCCACCACCCGCTGATATTCCGCCCGCTGAAAAGAATACTCGGCGAGAACGACGTGCAGCGAGCTGTGGCAAAGGCTATTAAAAACGACATCACCATCCTGTCCATGCACACAAACATGGACAACGCACAGGGAGGCGTGAACTTCAAGATTGCCGAAAAGATGCAGCTCACCGGAGTGAGGTTCTTCGCAGAAAAAGAGGTGGACGGCATAAAATGCGGCAGCGGCACAATAGGAGAACTGAAGGAGCCTATGGCTGCCGACGACTTTGTGGTGATGCTGAAAAAAACATTCGACGTGGAGTGTGTGCAGTGCAACCAGCTCTTGCGCCGCCCCATCCAAAGGGTGGCAATATGCGGCGGAGCAGGGTCGTTTTTGCTGCCGGAGGCTATAGCCCTGGGAGCCGACGCCTTTGTAACGGGCGAAATGCACTACCACGAATACTTCGCCCATGAACAGGAAATACAGATAGCCGTAATAGGCCATTATCAGAGCGAACAGTTCACAAAAGAAATATTTAAATCAATAATCGAGGAAGAGTGCAAGGGGGTGAGAACAGTTCTCACAGACCAGAACACAAATCCTATAATCTATTTGTAAAAAGAATATGGCAAAAAAAGATCCAACAGATTTGTCAGTGGAAGAGAAGCTGAAAACTCTTTACCAGTTGCAGACCACACTGTCGGCAATCGACGAGAAAAGAGCCCTGAGGGGCGAACTCCCGCTTGAAGTGCAAGACCTGGAAGACGAAATCGCAGGACTTAACACCCGCGTGGAAAAAATCAAAGCTGAAATCGAAGACTTCCAGCAGGCTGTATCACAGAAGAAAACTGAAATCACCGAGGCTCAGGCAAGCGTGGAGCGCTACAAGAAGCAGCTCGACGACGTGAAGAACAACCGCGAGTATGACACGCTGACCAAGGAAATCGAATTTCAGTCGCTCGAAATCGAGCTCTGCAACAAGAAGATACGCGAAGCTGCAACAAAGATTGACGAGCGCCAGCACGACCTGAAGCATGCCGAGGAACTCATCGACGACCGCAAACAGGCTCTCGAGGAGAAAAAGAACGAACTCGACGAGATTATCGACGAGACGCGCGCCGAAGAGGAAAGACTCAAGGAAAAGGCAAAAGACCTGGAGGTGAAGATTGAGCCGCGACTGCTCACAAGCTTCAAGCGCATACGCAAAAACGCACGCAACGGACTGGGCATCGTCTACGTGCAGCGTGATGCCTGCGGCGGATGCTTCAACAAAATTCCGCCACAGCGCCAGCTCGACATCAAGATGCACAAGAAGATTATCGTTTGCGAATACTGCGGACGCATCATGATAGATCCGGAACTTGCCGGCGTAAAGACTGTAGCACCTGCAGAGGAAAAGCCAAAACGCAAGCGCGCAATACGCAAGACACGCACGACAAAGACAGGCGAACTGAAGGGTGTGCCGGAGGACAAGCTCTCGTAAGCCACTTTGCCTGAAAACAGACAATAAAGACAAATACCGGGGATATCGGAAATACAGTTCTCCGTATTTCCGGTATTTGTTTGCATATAAAATCAAACAACATTTCATTTTTAACATAAATCTTTCTAACTTATGGTTACAACAACTAAGCAAGCGCCAAACTATACGTTTGCGCTAATCGTAATGTTCGCCGTACTGTTTCTAATCGGCTTCATCACGACAATGAACAATTCGATGATTGAATTCTGCAAACAGGCATTCAATCTGAAAGACTCTCAAGGACAGCTCGTAAACACAGCATTCTATGGGGCATACGCCCTGTCAATCCCCTTCGGACTGATGATGAACAAGATTGGCTACAAGAAGACTCTGCTTCTCGGACTTGCCATCGTGGGCATAGGCTTCATCATCAACTATTTAGGAATATCATCACTGCTCGGCATGGAGACATCCGTGATTTACTCCGTGTTCCTCGGCAGCATGTTCATCGTGGCACTCGGAATCGTGATGCTACAGCTCGTGGCAAACCCCTACGTGATGGTGCTCGGTTCACCCGAAAAGGGAGCCTTCCGCATGACGCTTGCCAACGCACTGAACTCGGCTGCTACAACAGTGGCTCCGGTATTCATCACATACGTGATTATCGCCGGAAAAGCACCTACGCCGGATGCCGTTCCTACTCCGTATCTCGGACTCGGAATCTTTACGCTCATCCTCTGTGCCATACTGTTCTTCATGAAATTGCCTAACATCAACGAGGCAGAACAAGCTGAAGAGGCAAGCGGCGAGCACAAGGAATACAAGAGCAGCGTGTTCCAATATCCACACGTATGGCTCGGCATGCTCGGAATATTCTTCTATATGGGCATAGAGCTTGGCGTTCCGTCAATGCTACCGGCTTATTTCAAGAGCAACCCGTCGCTGCTCGACTACGGCACGGCAACAGAGTTCCTGTCATATTACTGGGGCGGAATGATGATAGGCCGCTTTGCTGGAGCCATCATCCTCAACAAGTTCAAGCCACGCCACATCCTCTCGATTTGCCTTATCTGCGGTGCACTTTGCGTGGCATTGTCGTTCATTCTCAGCGGCATCGCTTCTGTATGGGCAATGCTCGCAGCCGGACTGTTCCACTCCGTGATGTGGCCCCTGGTGTTCAACCTCGGCCTTCAGGAACTTGGTCCTCACACTAAGGCTGCATCAGGCATCATCAACCTTGGCGTCGTAGGCGGTGCTACTCTTCCGCTCGTCATGGGAGCAATCGTAGACAATCCTGCATACGGCGTGGGATATGCCATTGCATTGATGTTCCTGTATTATATCTACGTGTTCTGGTTCTGCAACTTCGGCAGTAAAATAGGACTGAGCAAGAAATAGAGCAATAAAAAAAATAAACCGGCAATACCCCCAAGGAGAATCTGAGATAAAATCAAAGGTTCTCCTTTTTTTTATTTTCCAAGCCATACAATTCATGGGCAAAAGCCATTTTCAGTTCCGTTTTAGACCATAAATATGGCATTTTAGTTAAAAATGAATAAATATCCGGGATATACCATATAATAATCCCGTTTCTTTAGCATTTCCACAAATTCTTATCTTACCTTTGTGGCGATATTTAACAAAAAAGGAGAAAAAAAGAACATGATAAACACCATAATATATGGCTTCAACCAAGTGGTATCCGCCGACAAGGAAGCAACGCTGTTTTTGAACTACAACATGGGCACGTATGCCGACAGCATATTCTGGTGTTTGTCGTCAAAACTCATCTGGATACCGATAGCAATATTTTTTCTCTACCTCATCGCAGTGAAAAAGAACTACAGCCTGGCAATGAAGATATTTATAGTCATCGGACTGGCAATAACCATAACACTGTGCGACCAGATATCCTCATCATTCTTCAAGCCACTCGTGGCACGCTACCGCCCGTCGCACGACATAGAAATAAATGCCATGCTCCACTACGTGAACAATTATCACGGCGGCAGATACGGTTTCATGTCGAGCCATGCGGCAAACGCATTCGGCGCCGCACTGCTCGGCTCAAAGATAATAAGAAAAAAATATTTCACCATCTTCATATTCTCACTCGCCACCCTCGTGGCATACTCCAGAATATATCTGGGCGTGCACTTCCTGGGCGACGTGGTATGCGGGGCCATCGTGGGGATTACCGTGGCATACGGCATATACTATCTGCTGAAGCTACTACGAGCATGGCTCAGGAACAAGGCAATACAGCATGCATGGTTCAGAATTCCGGAAGAAGTAAAAATGGCAGCATAAATATCACACAAGTGGCGCTTGGCATCTGGCAAGCGCCACTTTTTTTTATTTATCCGCGGCTATGCCAACACAAAGCGCCACTTTACGGCGAAAAGCACTCGCATCACGTGGAAATAGCCGACACAAGAACTTTTTTCAAACCACTTTCTTCGTGTTTTACATATATTTTCATTAAGTTTGCACAATATATCAATGAAAATAAAAACCGCACGCCGAAACAGCGTGAAACAAAATAAAATTCAAACACTATGATAATAAAGACAGACTGCTTCCTGCCTTGCACAGACCTTGGCGAAATCGAGTCTACACTCAAACAACTGAAAGAGTGCAGGGCGATAAAGCATATAAACCTGCTCGTGTCTGAAGACTTTGCAAAAAACAACACTGCACCGGAGGGATGCACGCTCATCGTGGTAGACAACATTCAGTCGTCTACTGCAATATACAGCATCGCAGCCAATCTTGACTGTGAATATGCACTCCTTTACACAAAGTCCACGCCACTGACAATCGGACTATATGCAATAAGGCGCATGCTGCGCGTGGCTACCGAAACAAATGCCGAACTGGTATACAGCGACCACCACTCCGTGGAAAACGGAAAGACAGTGCCTCATCCTGTAATAGACTACCAGCAGGGAAGTCTGCGCGACGACTTCGACTTCGGAAGCGTGGTGCTCATAAAAGCGCAAAGCATAAAGGACTACGTTTCGGCATATCCCGACAAAGAATACAAATTTGCCGCACTATACGACCTGCGTCTGTTTCTTAGCCGCAAAGGAAGCATTTTCCATATCAACGAATACCTGTATACCGAAGAGGAAAGCGACACTCGCACAAGCGGAGAAAAACAGTTTGACTACGTTAATCCACGCAACCGCGAAGTGCAGGTGGAAATGGAAAAAGCCGTAACAGAACACCTGAAACAAGTGGGGGCATTTATCGACACGTCGAACTATGAAACACCGGATTTCAACGAACAGGTATTCGACTGCGAAGCATCTGTGATAATACCCGTGAAAAACAGGGAAAAGACTATCTGCGACGCCGTGGACAGCGCACTGTCGCAAAAAACAAAATTCAAGTTCAACGTTATTGTAGTGGACAACCACTCCACCGACAACACAACAAAGCTGCTTCAGGAATATCAGGAAAAAGAATGCGGCAACGGCAAAAACCGACTGATACACATCATCCCCGAAAGAAACGACCTCGGCATCGGAGGATGCTGGAACGTGGCAGTAAACGACCGCCACTGCGGACGCTTTGCCGTGCAGCTCGACAGCGACGACCTGTATTCATCGCCCGCCACACTGCAAACCATTGTGGACGAATTCTACAAACAACACGCCGCCATGATTGTGGGTAGCTACAGAATGTGCGACTTCAACCTGAACACTCTTCCGCCAGGACTTATAAACCATGCAGAATGGACAGACCACAACGGATGCAACAACGCTCTGAGAATCAACGGACTCGGAGCACCAAGGGCTTTCTTCACGCCATTGCTGAGGCAACTACAGTTTCCTAACACAAGTTATGGCGAAGACTATGCCATGGCTCTCGCCTTCTGCCGCAGATACAAAATCGGAAGAATATTCACAGAACTATACCTGTGCCGCCGCTGGGGAGGCAACAGCGATGCCGCACTGAGCATCGACAAGATTAATGCCAACAACCTGTATAAAGACCGCCTGCGCACTATTGAACTGTCGGCAAGGCAGATGATAACAAACGGGCAAACGGAATTTATGGACGACAACTCGCTCCACCGCTTCTTCAACCGGCAGATGGAACAGTGGGAACTGGCACGCAACAACTTCCGCAACCTGTACAACGTGGAACAGCGCACACTGAGCGCTGACGGCAACACTCTGAGACTGCAGTTCAATCCTGCACGCATCATTTCCACAGGAGCGAAGATAGACAAAAAAAGCATAGCAAAACGCCCGTGCTTCCTGTGCAAGAAAAACAGACCGGAAGAACAAATGTCGAAAATCTTCGACAAGGATTTCGAAATTCTCGTAAACCCCTACCCTATTCTGCCCGTACACTTCACCATACCGATGCGCACACACCAACCACAGGCTATTATGGGCAACTACGGCGAGATACACCGTATATTGTCAAGCTATCCGGAACTCGTGGTGTTCTACAACGGACCGAAATGCGGAGCCTCAGCCCCCGACCACTGCCACTTCCAGGCTGTATGCAGCGGATTCCTGCCCATACAGACAGGTTGGCAACGCTATTCAAGAAACATGACCGAGATATACCACACCGCCGAAGACGACAGCATATCAGTTATCAACGACTATCCTGCCCCTGCACTGCTGATACGCAGCCACTCGCAGAAGGCAGACGCGGAGCTTTTTAAAGTGGTATACAGAGCCTTGCCACACAACGCCGGCGACACCGAGCCGATGATGAACCTTGTGTGCTGGAGACAGGAAGACACATTCTTCACCATAGTGTTTGTCAGAGGGAAACACCGCCCCGACTGCTATCCGCAGCCGGACAACAACTCAACACTCAACACACAACACTCTACCTTCATGATAAGTCCCGGAGCCCTCGACATGGCGGGACTGATTATCACGCCAAGAAAAGAAGACTTCGACAGGATTACTGCCGAAAAGGCTATAGATATACTGAAAGAGGTGAGCCTGCCGGAAGAACGCTTTAATGAAGTAATAGAGAAAATAAAAAGCGCAGAAAAAAAACAGTCGGCCATATCTGCAATCTGCCCCAAGCACCATGAGCCAAACGTGCATGTGGGAATCGTTAGCGGAGAGAAAATAGAATTTTCGCTCAATGGCGAATACTCGGCAAAAGGCGAAACGATAACCGGCAAACAAATGGTGGAATTCTCTGAAGGCGGAATACTGTGGAACGGTATACAATACCGCGAACTGTGTTTCTCGCCAAAATCAGAAAAGGCATCATTCTCGCTGTTCGACGTAACAATCGGCGTGAACTTCCACTGGGAGCGCAAAGAAACGCAAACGTTCCTCGGCGAACTGCACCTCGTGGTGGAAGCCGACAAGATTTGTGCCATAAACACCCTTCCGGTTGAAAAATACCTTGAAAGCGTGATATCAAGCGAGATGAGCGCCGCATCAAGCCTCGAACTGCTCAAAGCGCATGCCGTGATATCACGCTCATGGCTATTGGCACAGATGAAAAAAAGGAAGGAAGTGGCTGAATCGGGCAACAACTTCTTCTCGTTCATTAAAAAAGACGACATGCTCATACGCTGGTATGACAGGGAAGACCACACCATTTTCGATGTATGCGCCGATGACCACTGTCAGCGCTACCAAGGAATAACAAAAGAAACATCCCGACACGTTGCCGAAGCCATAAAACTTACAAAAGGACAAATCCTGATGTACGACAACGACATCTGCGACGCCCGGTTCTCGAAATGCTGCGGAGGAGTGAGCGAGGAATTCCAATACTGCTGGGAAGATACAAAAAAGCCATACCTCATTGCCGTGAGAGACACGAAAGACGGCATGGCGCAAAGCGAAGCAGAACTGCCCGACCTCAGCGATGAAGCCACTGCAGACAAATGGATAAGAACGAAACCGGAAAGCTTCTGCAACACGCAAGACAGAAAAATTCTGTCGCAAGTGCTAAACGACTACGACCAGGAAACCGCCGACTTCTACCGATGGCACGTTACCTTGACACAGGAAAAGATAAAACAACTGTTCGAAGAAAAACTGAAGATGAACTTCGGCGACATCATAGACCTCGTTGCCATGGAGCGAGGCAAAAGTGGAAGAATAAGCAAACTGAAGATTGTAGGAACAGAGCGCACGTTTGTGATTGGCAAAGAACTGGAGATTCGGCGTGCACTGAGCGACACCCACTTATACAGCAGCGCATTTGTTGTGGACAAAGAAGAAACATCCCCAAATGGAGTGCCGCAAAGGTTCGAACTGACAGGGGCCGGCTGGGGCCATGGCGTGGGATTATGCCAGATTGGTGCAGCCATGATGGGCGAACAAGGCTACAACTACAGTCAAATCCTGCTCCACTACTACCGCAATGCGGAAATAAAGAAAATTTACTGATTTCAAATCTGACACCACATACTTCTCGGACACCTCCGAGTCGTCCGAGATGTCCGAGCCATCCGAGCCGTCCGAGCCGTCCGAGCCGTCCGAGATGTCCGAGATGTCCGAGCCGTCCGAGCCGTCCGAGATGTCCAATAAAAAAAAGAAAGAAAAAAAATGAAAACATCACCTTGGGCATGGGTGCCCACATTATACTTTGCAGAAGGACTGCCATACATAGCAGTCACTGTACTGGCAATAGAAATATATATGCAGCTTGGGCTTAGCGATGCCGAAATAACATTCTACACATCGTGGCTCTATCTGCCGTGGATGATTAAGCCCCTGTGGAGCCCGTTCCTCGACTTGTATAAGACAAAACGCTGGTGGATTACCACCATGCAGCTGCTCGTGGGAGCAGCATATGCCGGAGTGGCTTTCACAATTCAAGCTTCATGGTGGCTACAAGGCACGATATGCTTTTTCTGGATCATGGCATTTGCCAGCGCCACACATGATGTAGCAGCCGACGGGTTCTACATGATGGGACTTAACGAGCACGACCAGGCAACTTTCGTGGGAATACGCAGCACCTTCTACCGACTGTCGATGATATTCGGCAAAGGAGCCTTGATTGCACTTGCCGGCAGTCTGCAAGTGGTATTCAGATACCAGATAAAATATTCATGGTGTCTGATATTCTTTGCTCTTACCGGACTGTTCATCGCCCTATTCCTCTATCACAACTATATCTTGCCTCGACCAAAAGAAGACATAAACCATGAAGAAAGGCGCACGGCAGGAGAACTGTTAAGTGAATTCTGCACCACATTCGCAACGTTTTTCAAGAAGAAACAGATACTACTTGCCATCGCCTTCATGCTACTATTCAGATTGCCAGAGGCTTTGCTCACACCTGTATCTCAGCTTTTCCTTCAGGCACAGCCCAGCAAAGGCGGACTGGGACTGTCGCCAATGGAGTTCGGACTGGTAAACGGCACGGTGGGCGTTATCGGCCTGCTTGCCGGAGGCATCATCGGAGGTATTGTGGCAAGTCGCGACGGACTGAAGCGCTGGCTCTGGCCTATGACTTTTGCCATTACAATCCCGAATATCACATACGTGTTTCTCGCCTTTGACATGCCCGACAATCTGTTTATAATAAACCTCTGCGTGTTTATAGAAAACCTGGGCTACGGCTTCGGCTTCAGCGCCTATATGCTGTTCATGATATTCTTCAGCCAAGGTGAACACAAAACATCCCACTATGCTCTCTGTACGGGGTTCATGGCTCTGTCAATGATGGTTCCGGGATTGTTTGCAGGAGCATTGGCACAAGCTGTAGGCTATCAGTGGTTCTTCGTGATAGTGATGATGAGCTGTCTGCTGCCCTTCGTCGTGGCATCGTTCCTCAGAATACCTGAGAATTTCGGCAGACAGGACAAGGCCATTGAGGAATAGCAAAAAGCATAAACTGTTCCACCAAACAAAACTATTTCTACAATGCTACCCTCACACCCCTCACACTATCCCTCACCCGCATAGAGCAATGACGCTCAACAGGTTACGGATAAAAAGTGAGGGTGTGAGGGTAAAATAGAAAAAAATTATTATAACTTTTCATTGCGCTCCCATGCATTGTGGAACTTTTACAAAGCCTTGATATAAGCATCCAAATCCGATGCTGAGCAACTGTCGCCAAACATCTTTACAGCAAGACGCTTTCTCAGCATTGAAACAGAATTGTTCATTCTCAAGGTTAGTTTGGCAATGTCGCCTATCGACAAGCCAATTTTCAGAAGCATACACGTGCGATACTCTTGAACACTCAGCTTCGCTAAAGAAGCAAGCCGCAACTTAAACCCTGGGAATACATTGTTGGTTAGGACATGAATCAGTTCCAACTCGAAATTTCTGTTCTTCTCGCTTTTCAGTTCCATCTCTATTGCTGTAATATCGGCAATACTCTTCTCCATATACCTTGAATATTCCTCCGTCTGCCGCAGCAACTTGTTTTGAAGAGCATTGGCCGACTTTAACTGTCGTCTGTTCCTTTCCCTCAACTTATATAGTATATAGAGAGCAACAAAAAGCATCAGTATAACAAAAGCAATGACCGATGCCATAACTGCCACCCGGTACATGTTTTCAGCCTTTTCCTCTGCCAATTCGTTCTCCTTCGACCTGTAATTATATGCAGCATTCATCTTTGCCGTTATTTCCGCAGCATCAAGCCTCTGCAGAGAATCTAAATACCTGTCATGCAGATTCAAGTATTTCCCAGCGCTGTCGGGGGCATTGCGTGCCATATAGACATTGGCAAGATTCTTGCATGCAAACGATTTGGCATCCAGGTCGCCATAACGCATCATCATTCGCGAATAATACAGCAAGGAATCTTGAAGTCCCAAACCTGCATATATCTGAGAACAGACATACAGATACGGACTGAAATCTGCACTTTCCTTTTCCACAACATTGGTTCCGAGCATCTGCCGTGCCTCACGAAACTGCCTGTTGTTGGCGTATATCCCGGCAAACTGTGCACGAATGTTGCTTTCTATGTCAATAAGACGGGATTTATGTGCAAGAATTATTGCCTTGTTCATTGCATATTTACACATCAAGGTATCCGCAACCTCATTGTATGCATACGCAAGGTTGCGCAATCCCAACACCACACCGGCAGTATCACGCAGGCAACTGTCAAGCCTAACGGATTCCCTGTACTGCAAAATTGCCATTTCCATTAATCCCTGTGAGATGAGAATATTGCCCTTTTGAGAATAGATATTGCTGCGTAGCCTCAAATCATGAAGATTCTTTGCCACGTCAGCTGCATCGTTGAAATATTTTAGTGCCTCCGGACTATTTTCTAAATCCCTATACACTATTCCTGCATAAAAATATATTTCTGCAAGCAGATGAACATCTTTCGTTCCGGCAAATCCACACAATACATTTTTAATATGCACATCCGTTGTTTGTGGAATACCGAGCTTTGCATCACTCTTTATACACAGCAATCTATACAGCAAAGTATCCTTACCGTAAAAATCAGACAAGGCACATTTTTCCAAAAAGGCTTTTGCACTTTTAGGATTTGTATCACACAAACTGTCAGCATGCAACAAGTGGGAATCAAACATTTCCGTCTGTTTCCTGTCGCAAGAGCTTTGCAAGATGAATCCGAATCCTGCAAGACAAAATATAATGGCCTTGAATATTTGTCTGATATACATTGTTAATTGTTCCGTTATACATATTCAAACGTATGTTGCCATAAATTATTGTGGCAACATACGTTTAATTGTAACACTATTAAGGAGTGGGAAACTATTTCGACCACTTCAATGATTGAGAGTTTCCGTCTGCATCACTGATTACAATGGAATAATTACCCTTAGGTAAACTTGTTGTGCTAATCTCTCCTTTAGGTTCTACAATAGCACCTGTATCTACAACATTACCACTCTTTAATGAAACTATATGGTAAGCCCCCGGATAAACATTATCAATTTCTTTAAAATCATACTTGATTTTATCAGTATCGACAATTATACCAGGAAAGCCAGGATCAACAATGGGGAGCTGTTCTGGTACCTTGTACAAGAATGGTTCACCTGATGTAGTCCCATTTTTATTAATATAAGACAACCTAAACTCCGAATTTACTCCCTTGTGCAAAAAGATTCACGTTCAAAAAGATGAACAATACGATAGCAAATATTTTATTTACCTTCATAAAATAATTTTTTTTGATTTTACTTTATTATCTCTATCTATAATATAAAATACATATATTCCTTTTTTCAAACATATTTCAAAACAATTGAAGTTCTGTTTATGGCAGACCAAGGTTCCCATACTATTAAAAATGTTTAGTTCCTTAATTTTCGAATTAGACGAAACCGATACAGAATTTTCCTTAACATTAATAGACAAGTGACTCTCATCTAACGAAGTAATTATATTATTCGTTATAATCCTCATCCAATTTGTATAACTTGTTCCATAATCATTTTCATTCGAGAAGCACCATAATTCATCAGGATAAACATCTTCAAAACTAAGACGACAAGGCAAAGACAGAGTCTCATCTACAGGCATGGTAACATATGGTAATCCTAAATTATCATACCAAGCGTATTTTAACAAAAACGCCCCACCCGTCATCGTTCCTGACGTTAGCTCAAGTTCAACATCATAGACATCTGATTCATCTGTTTTTTTGATACATTTACAATATTAATTTCCGGATTTTTCAACAACACATCAAAATACAAATTTTGATACAGTTCATAATATATGCCTTTATAATAAAGGGAACATTTCAATGTAGCGTTCCTTGAATATCCACATACATCATCATACGGAAAATCAGACAAATTTATATCCTCATTAATAAACTGCTTACCAGAAAGAAAGTGCGTTACCTTAAGTTCCAAACCGTTATTTTTGCAAAATTCATTATAATTTCTTTCATACTTCTTTCCATTATTAATAAATTCATAAACAATACTCCAATTTAAAAATTTACAGTCGTTATAATCAATAATGCAACCATCAACATCACAAATGGAAAACACACAATTATCTTGGTCCATAAGACGAATTCTACTATCGTCATTTTGAGTTATTCCATTTACTGTAGCCCTTATTTTAAGTTGGTTTGATGCTACTATAGACATGCAAAAAGACAGAAAATATAAAATAATAACTTTCTTCATCGTTTAATCTTATAAATTTGTTTTATGGTATTACACATCACATTTAGATTATTATCCATTCTAACCAACCTGCTGTTTTGCAGTTTACTATTAGTTCTGAATGAATCATAACTGACATTCATCGACCTTAAAGTTGTTCCATAATCATTTTCAGAAAATATGTCAATGAAAATTTGCGATTTTATACTTACATTATCTATATGTAACGATATGTCATCCTGTGAGTAATAAGACCTATTTAAAATAGTTCCAGCCCCTGTCGACACTGCAACTAATGTTCGATATGCTCCTCTTTGGTTTAAATTCAAATCAAAGCCAAAGTTCTTATTATCTGAATTAGGCAATACATTATTGATTGTATAACTTTTTATCAAAGGGCGACAATCCAAGAATACTGCTCTATTATATTTTTTTCAATTCCATTTTTATTTATCCTAAAGAACACATTTCCTTGCAAATAAGTAGATTCGTCTAAATAATCTTGTTCTTGTTGCTCTAATGACAAAGAATAACATGTCTCAAAACTCTTATCTAAAGTATCATATCTCCTTAGTTGCCTGTTGAAAGCTTGAAATTCCCAAATCAAAGGATGTAATTGATTACCGTTATTATCTAAAACCGAAAAACATAAACTGTCATAGATATTACCAAAGTAAGTTTCATCCAAATTTTTTGTCTGCAAAGTCAAATCATAGTCTTTTACCTTCCATCCTATTTCTGATAATACATTTAGTGTTTGTTTATCTATATACATTAATTTACTTTCGTTTTTAATATCATAGTCCAAAAGCTTATCATCTGAAAATGAGAAATAGCATCCACTAACTCCTTGAACGAATCCTTGTTCTGTGGTATATAATGGATATAGCCCTTCTTTTGTGGACAAAAAGAGGTCTTGCCTAAAGAAATTCTCCAAATCTATAGTTTGAGACATGTTTATTGATTTATTAGTTATAAGATAATCAAATGGAGACATTAAGTTCCGAACAGAATATCCAACACTTCCATTTTCTTTTCTTACGATACTGGTGCCAAAGCCCAAAGCGTGAGCTATATGTCGAAGAAGCATGGTCTTAAGATTTACACTTCCATAAATATGTGAATCTTCAGGCCAAGCAACTAGCCAATCTATATTTGGATTAAGTTCTATTTCCGCATCCTCGCGACCTGATGTATGCCTAAATAGCTGTTTTGATAAACTTTTCGGATAAATTCTATTATTGAATAACGCATAATAAACAGTTGTTCTTATTTCAACATCATCATTTAAATTAGAGTTGGTTTTTATCAATATAGAAATCGGACTAATTATATCTAAATTATCCTCCCAAATATTTATAGCTAAACTTATACAACGCAAGACGCCAATATCATAAAAATCATCCTTTAAATATTTTACTGCTATTTTCTTTTGTCTTGATTCAAAAACAATTGTATCACTTTCTTCATTATAATTCTTATAAGAAGATTTCTTTATACATTTCTTTATAGAATTGTTTTGAACTCTATCTTCATAACAGATCTTATACAATTCGTTTTTTTGACAAAAGCTCATCAAAGGTAAAAAAATGAATAGTAATAATAATAACTTCTTCATGTTTATCTATATTTTTTCTTTAAAAAAATCCAAACAAATGTACCTCTCTATAGTATATATCTATTGTAGCTTTTTGGCTAGAATCATCATCCGGTACTGTGATTGTAGTTTCGTCTTGTGTAATGTCAAGATTTGAGCAGTGAATAATAGTACCATAGTTGTTTTTTATTACGACCTGCACACCAGCCAAAATTGTGTCTGATTTTAAAGTTATATCATCTCCATTTTGACTGACAGTTGGAACTTCGGAACAATGACCTGACTGGAATATATTTCCACGTACTTCTGTCAATTCAACTTTCTGGCAATAACACTCAACTACGACAAAAGTGTAGACAATAGAAAAAAGGAATGATTTAAAATTCATAGACTTAATTGTTTTAAATTAAAATATCAAATAATTTGTTTGATGCAAATTTAACACACTAAACTATTTAAACATAAAAAATTAAGTCACAAAAATATCACAAGTTACAACATTCTTATAATCAGCAACTTGTCATTCAAAAAAACAAATAAAACAGGGTGTGCAAAAATAAGAAATACAAAAAATACTGACATATTCAAGATTGGTACAAAGAAAAGCGGTTGGACAAAGACCTTTTGAGGGTCATTATCCAACCGCTTTCTTTATGAAATGTATGAATCTAAAATGCAATCAGAAGATTACTTGTAGAGTTTCATACCGATGTTCATACCTACACTTGCCAACACTGCGAATGCTACTACACTAGCTGTTACTAACATAAAAGTAATCATAATTCTTTTCCTTTCTTTAGTTATCGTTATACAATCTTTTTACCGCTGCTCTCATTGCAGCTTCTTAATACCTTGTTTCTTTATTTCTGATGCAAAGGTAATGCCTTTTGTGCTCGTGCACAACAAAAAACAACCAAATAAGCCGATAAGCCTCTTTTTATTGATATTCATCAAATATCGCAAATGCCGGAATTAGAAAAATGTAAGTCACTTGATATAGATCATGGCAAATACATTACAAATGTATGACAAAAATTCAGTTATTACAACAACATATATGACTTTCTGTCAATTTTTCCGTTATACGTGCGGTTCACTTTTTCCACCTTTTCGTATTGCATAGGCACTTTATAAGCCTCAAGCCTGTTTTTAAGAAACAGTGCTATCTTTTTCTTGTCAAATTCCGCTTCATCGACAGGTACGACAAGAAGTTTCAATACCGTGCCCAACACAGGATGTACGGAAGCTATACAAACACAGTCTTCTACCATCGGAAAAGCCATTGCCACATTTTCCACCTCTGTAGGAGCGACCTTATATCCGCCAACATTTATCACATCACCATCACGCCCTTTCAAGCGCAATCTCCCTTCGGCATCTATATATCCCAAATCTGAAGTATGAACAGCATCGCCGTACAACACAGAAGCCGTAAGCTCTGCATCACCGATATAACCAGTCATAAGCGTTTCGCCCACACATGCCACATGGCCATCAGATGATATACGTATTCCGGAATGGCGCATAGGTTTACCAAGACATCCGGCGATACATTCACCGTCGTTGAAGTTATACGTTGCAACGATACCTGTTTCCGTAGAGGCGTAAGTATTGTATAGCCTAGAGTATGGCAACAGACCGCACAAACGCTCCATATCACCTTGCGTAATAGCTGCGGCTCCTGTCTCTATAAAATCAATCTTATGTGCCAAGCTACGCAACTTGTCCTCGGCAAACTGCATCAATATTCTGATACTTGCCGGCACAAGGAATGTTGCGACCTTGCCAGGAGCAGTCTCCATTGCATTAAGCAACGAGTTCATATCCTTTACCCCCTCTGTAATCACTATAGTTCCTCCGAGATAAATCATGGGATAAAGTTTTGACAAACTACCTATATGATTTAATGGGCCGCTAATTACGAAAGAGAGGTCTGCCGTGAAATGCTGCGCATCAATAAGATTCTCGGCATCGGCAATTATTGTCTGATGACTAATCATAACCCCTTTCTGCTTCCCAGTCGTGCCTGTTGTAAATAGAACATCCGCCACATCCTCTGGAACTGCACATTCTCCCGAATCGTCATTATAGTCGGCAAATCTATTTGTTATAGCTGCAAAGACATTCTCCGGAGTATCCTTTTCTAAAGGTACGGCGATCTTACCCGACAGATGTATCGCCAGATAATCTACGATAAAATCTACCGTTTGAGAAGAGCGGAAGACAACAAATCGTCCCGCATGTTCCTCTTTCAGTTTTATCGTTCTTTCCATGACCATACCTAAAAGAGCAGCATACGAATACGAGCGTTCCCCAACAACTACAGATGTTTTTTCAGGATGCGCCTTGGCGTTATTCAGGAAATATTCTTCAAGCCTCATCACAAGACATTTTTATACAGACAGATTATTTATCTTCCAACTTTCTCTCAACCATCGCCACAAGACTGTCGATATTCTTGAAATTCTTTGGCATAACATCAGAATGGTCGAGTTTCACGCCATATTCCTCAGAAAGGAGCATCAAGATTGTTGTTATTCCCAGAGAATCCAGTTCACCGAAAAGAAAATCAGAATCAACGTCTACCAATGGTAGAGCTTCTTCAAGTATCGAATGTATTTTTTCTCTCATAATCCTATTAATTTTATTATTTGTATTTCAATTCTTCAATATTTAAATTTTTCAATATTTCAACGTTTCCCACGAGTTTTTCTGCACTGTATCTCAAGACGTCAGCTTTCTCTTCATCATGCATAACGACCTGTACTTTAGCCTTTGGATAAACAAGCGCACAGAGCAATGCAAGTTCGCCATATCCGTCGTCGTTCAACCTTATAACATCAAGACCGGCAAACGACTTAACCTGCATAGCATAATTTTCTGTTTTCTTCAAATTACGCACAACAGACGCAAAGATGTCCACTCCCTTATAGCGATAACGGTCTTTTACAATTGGGGCATAATAATCAACCGTCTCTATTTTCTTCTTTATATTAAAATATTCATCAATATAATATTCATGAACAGCCTTTGTAAGCTCTACATAGTCTTTGCCCCACTCCATCTCTTGACGATGAATAACAGGACGCACAAAGACCGACAGCTCTCCACTATAGACACAGAAACTATTGCGAGGCAAGACATGGTTGAAACCATGAATGAAAACGGGCAAGATATCGATGTTCAACTTCTCTGCGAGATAGAACGCTCCCTTATGGAAGCGGAGTATCGAACTGCTACAATTTCGCCCACCCTCAGGAAATACAACAAAGCTGTAGCCTTTGTCTACATATTTATGGAACCTGCCCATATCCTGCAAAGCGGTATCATCCAGAGATATAAACTCCATCCAACGGAAAATTCTTCTGACAAATAGGTTTGAACTTGGATTGCCGTTTGATACAAGTATCAGTTTCTCGTTGAGAGCCATAAATACAGCGGCATCGAGCATTGACTGGTGATTGCATACCACGACTTTCGGCTCTGTGAAAATCTCATTTCCCAGCGGATTATTGATGTTAAATTTCACTCCCGGTATATGCTTCAAATCATAGGCATACAATCTGCGGATATATCTGCGGAAGCGCAATGTCTTGTTCTCGTTTTTCTTTGTAACGACAAACAGCAGGAAGCCATAGACATATACTGTGGCAAGCTGCAAGAAAAACACTGTTGCTGACCATGCCATACGGAGAAGTGGCAAAAGAGACACTGGACGCTGACGATATCCTTTTTTGTTTTTTACAAGGAAGTTGAAAATGAGCGGCGGGAACAGATATGCCATCAACACAACGGAGAACATTCCGGCTATGGTTACTTGTGCCAGCGAATGTAACGCAGGATGTTTTGCCACGATTAGTGTTCCTATTCCTATAAACATAATCAGGGCGGATATGATTATGGAATTCTTGTATGACGCAAGCATCTTTCGCCGGTATGCATACTCGTAGCATGCGCCCTCGGTCATAAATATGGTGTAGTCGTCGCCTTGTCCGAAGATGAATGTAGCGAGGATGATATTCACGATATTAAACTGAATGCCGAACATTGCCATGATGCCCAATATCCATATCCAGCTCACAGCCATCGGCACAAACGACAGAATGGCGAGTTCTATGCTGCCGAGCGACATCCACAGAAAGAAGAACACGATGCAACCGCAGGCCCAACCGATATAGTTGAAATCGTCTGACAGGTTATTTGCTATAGCACTGTTCATGCTCTGCACGTCAAAGCCATAACCTCCATGCTTACTGATTATCTCTTCCACCTTGTCTACATCCGTCTGCTTTACGGAAAGGACATCCACGATATTGTATTTTCCGTTAATACTGTCGCAACTGACGTTTGAAGAGAAGGCAGACTTTGTGAGAACATCGAAATATGCCACAGGCTTTACAGTGTATTCTCCGTTCAGAAGAGTGCTGAAATCTTCAAAAGATTCCTTTGAAAAGCCCTCTGTCACACCTTCACGAAGAAGCTGTGCAGTAAGTTTTTCTTTGTATTTTGCAACAAAGTTATGCCACAAGCCAAGACGATGCTGTTGTTCTTTTTCAGAACAGATAAACTGTTTCAGCCCGGCATGACGCTTTACCAAACCTTCACGTTTCATTTCAGAAAAACAATTTTGCATTGCCTTACTCTTGTCAAGAGCTGCATCGATAGTGGAGGCAGTAGACACGGCATACACCTTTTGGTCATTGCCGGCATTTGTCATCATCTTCTGGAAGTAAGCCATATCCAGTTTCTGCTCGTCCGTCATATAATTGATATGTCCCATATTGGCATCAAACTTAGTATCGAAGCTATACCAGGCAAAGACGACGGTCAATACTACAACAGCAGCAACAACAAAAGGTTTATTCTCAAGCGACACATCTCCCAATTTGTTGAAGAAGGATTTTTCCTCGTGCTTCTTCACCGTCGTTACGTGTGGCAGGAAGAGAAGGACGAAGAGTATTGTACCGATGAGCAGGAAAGAAGCAAACAGTCCCAAATCGCGCATCGCCACCGACTGCAGCGGAACGAGGGCAAGGAATGCTCCAACAGTAGTTATATTGCCCACGACAAGCGGCATTACGATTTCCTTCAGAGCCTTTTTCTTGTCGGGTGTATGAGATAGGTGAGCGATGAAATGTAATGGATAGTTCACTGCTATTCCCACAATGACTGATGATATTCCGATAACGATAATCGACACGCTGTTGTGTACCAATGCCAGGAACCCCATAGCGAAGAGCCATCCCCAGGCTATCGACACGGCGATAAGAAGAAGGTTTTTCCAACTGCGGAACGACAGGAACAACAGGGCAAGGATTAGTACTACGGCGAGCGACACCGACAGGATGCTGTCGGTCTTTATCTGCGATGCATTGCCAACGGCAATTACCGGTCCGCCGATAACATGAATATCGATATTCTTATATTCTGCCGTTGTGGATTCTGCCACGGAACGCAAGAGAGAAATCAACTGCGTGTTGTGTTCCGTTTCGCTGGCGCCAAACGGAGAGTTTACCATTACGATGGCGCGCTGCATGTCGGGCGAGAATATGTAACCGTCGTACATCTCGTATTTCAGTCCACTGTCGGTATGCTGAAGTTGTTCCACAACAGGAGTGAACAGATTAAGCGGGTCGCGCTGGATATTGTCGGCAAGGATTCCGCCCGACGGGAACATGAGCATCTGCTTGTCTTGCTGCAATTGCTTCTTGATATATCCCGGTTGGCTAATCAGCGAGTCCATACGGTGGTAGTCGTTCTCCGTGAGGAAATATGGAATGTTGCCGTAAACAAAATCCGTAATGTCCGTAAGCTTCTCAATATCCACCTGTGCCGTCAAGTCCTTTGCCATGCCAGCGGAATCCTTATCGGCAAGCGTAGAGACATAACTTTCTATTGCCGCCACCATAACGTCGGGATCAGTCTTCGTCGTGTCGCGATACTGGAACACAGCGAAGATTTTGTTTGCTCCGGCAATATCCTGATAAACATTCAGGGCATTGTGGTGATTGCCGTCGAGAGGAAGGAAGTCGGCAATATCCTCCTTGTAGTTTAGCCTCAGCACCGACATTATGAGCAATGCGGTAACAAGCAGGAACGACAGGAGGGCTGTCATTCTGTTATTCCGTAAATAGGTGTATATTTTTAGAATGAGCTGTGTCATTGTTTTTCTTTTTTTTTATAGGACAAATAGGACTTATGGGACTAATAAAGGAACGAGAAGTAAAAGAGTAATATTCATTCTTCACTCTTAATTCTTAATTTTCATTCCCCGCTATTAACCACCGGATTGGCATAAATGCCGAGATAGATGTCAAAGAGCTGTTCGATGTCGCAGGTATCATAGAATGTCAGTTTGTTGAGATGCTTTATGAACTCAGCCTTTTCCTGTCCACTGTATTTGTCGGCATACTTCTGTGTGCCGTAGCGAATGTCGTAGGCAATATAGTTGTTGGGATAAAGTCTGTAAGCCGGACGGATTCTGCTGTCGATGAGTTGTGCCACAGCCTTGTGGTATTCATTGTTGGTAAGCTGCTCCATCGCCTGCAGTTCTGCATGTATTATCGGTTCGCATATTTCTATGTGCACCCTACCCTTTGGCTGCACAATACCGGTAAGAATACTTGTAAGGTCTTCGCCAGGTTTTTTTGTGTATCTGGCAAACTGTGTCTCGTAAAGCTCCAAGGTTTTCAGTATGTCACACGACTCCCACTCATAGGAGATACTCACCGGAACGATGTTCAAGTCGGCAATAGCCTTGATTTTGTCCTCGGGCTCGCTCATGCAGAACATCTTTATTATCCCCTGGTCGGTAGTGTCGTTGCCGTCTTTCGTTCTGCCGTTGCGCTGGGCAATCCACACACTTTGCTTTTTCTCTTTTATCGTGTAGCGGATATAATCTGAAAGGTGTTTCGAACTGCGGTAGAACTCCTTGATGCTACCTCCAGGGCGTTCCACTTTAAACATCTTGTTGCTCTTACCGATATCTACAACGAGCTGATTCATCATCAGGTTGGCACCGAAAGTTATCTCCGTTGTGTCGAAGCCATGCTTCACAAGCGAATATTGCAGCAGACTGGAGTCGAGCATAATGTCGCGATGGTTTGACACATACAGATACGACTTGTCTGGCGACAGACGGTCGAGTCCGCTGCACGAGTATTCCGTAGTGCTGTTTTCTATCACACGCTCATTAACGAGAGCCATCGTCTCCCTTTGGAAATCTTCAATCGTTTTATATCCGGCGATACGTTTCCTCACTTCATCAATCGGTTCGTCGGGATAGACATACGAAGAGAGTATCGGAAACGAACTGCTTTCGGCTATGCGTTGCATAGCTGCCGGAATCTCTTCCTCATAGTAGGGACGTATATCGTCAAAATTCGGTGTTGTCATATTTTTGCACTTATATAATTCTCTTTAATTTTCCATTATAATATATCGCGACAGGAAAGCTATGCTTTACCTTCGGTCGAACGATGCTATACTGGGAGTGCAGCATTGCGATACCTTCGGTACCAAAAAGCTTCAACATTTTGGTACTGCATCATATTTCAACCATACAGCACTGAAATTCTGCTTTTTACATCATTTCAGATGTGTCTGTCATTCTGATATAGTTTTCATCCACTTCAAGAACTCCCCTTTCCACTGCCGACACTCTTCTGTGCCCTTCGTATCCGAAGCACCGAAGCCATGTCCACCTGTTTTATATTGGATATACTTGTGGGGTATTTTTTTCTCTGTAAGAGCGGAATCAAGCAATACAGAATTGCGCCAGTCCACAATAGGGTCGTCCTTGCAGTTTACGAGGAACACGGGGGGACAGTCTGCCGGAACATGTCTTTCCAACGACAATGAATCGCGAAGCTGACGATTGTTCTTGCGGCTATCGCCAAGCAAGGCACGGCGCGAGCGCCTGTGTGTGCAGTCGGCAGTCATACTGACAACAGGATATATCGGAGCGACAAATGCCGGACGCACATCCTTACAGAAGAATTCAGCTGCCGACATAACGAGATGGCCGCCAGCCGAGAATCCCATAGCACCGATTTTGTGCGTATCGATGCCATACTCATCGGCACGAGCCTTGATGTATGTTATGGCACGCTGCAAATCCTC
>CAKQDG010000012.1 GCA_934219025.1 uncultured Prevotella sp.
CTCCGTGACTGGGGTTATGCCAAGGATTACGTGGAGTGCATGTGGCTCATTCTCCAGGCAGAGAAGCCAGAGGACTTCGTGATTGCTACAGGCAAGCAGCACTCAGTCCGTGAGTTCGCCCAGCTCGCATTCCACTATGTAGGTATCGAGCTGAAGTGGGAAGGCAAGGACGAGAACGAGAAGGGTATCTGCGTAGAAGGGCCAGAGGAATTAATCGGCAAGACTCTCGTAGAAGTATCTCCAGACTTCTATCGTCCAACCGATGTTGTCAACCTTTGGGGTGACCCAACCAAGGCAAAAGCCAAGCTCGGTTGGAATCCAAACACCACTTCATTCGAGGACTTGGTGAAGATTATGGTAGAGAGCGATATGGCGAAGGTAGCCGCTGAGGATGCCAGCATGAAAGTTCGCACCAATCTCGCTGAATATTTGGAGAAAGGTATCGTGAAGTAAGGTCTCACACGGATCTCACAGATTTCACGGATTTTTTAGGAACAAAAATATGTTAGATAAGACTTCAAAGATATATGTTGCAGGACACCACGGTCTCGTGGGTTCTGCGATTTGGAATAACCTCAAGAAGAGAGGTTATAACAACTTGGTAGGTTGTTCTCACAAAGAACTCGATTTGACCGACCAGTATGCAGTGCAGAAGTTCTTTGACGAGGAGCGTCCCGATGCCGTTGTCCTTGCCGCCGCCTTCGTAGGCGGCATCATGGCGAACAGCCTCTATCGTGCCGACTTCATCATGCAGAATATGAAGATGCAATGCAATGTCATTAGCAATGCCTACTCTCATGGCGTGAAGAAACTCCTCTTCTTGGGTAGTACTTGCATCTATCCAAAGGATGCACCACAGCCAATGAAAGAGGATGTCCTCCTGACCTCCCCGCTGGAGTATACCAACGAGGAGTATGCCATTGCCAAGATTGCCGGACTGAAGATGTGCGAGAGCTACAATCTTCAGTACGGCACGAACTACATTGCAGTGATGCCAACCAATCTCTATGGTCCTAACGACAACTTCCACTTGGAGAACAGTCATGTGATGCCAGCCATGATGCGTAAGATTTATCTTGCCAAACTCATCCACGACGGTGACTGGCACAGCATTGAGGTGGACATGAACAAACGTCCTATCAACCCTACCGACAAGCTCCGTGCCATCATCGGCGAAGGCAATGTGGATGGCCACAACGACCACGAGCGCATTCTGAAAGCCTTGGAGTTCTACGGCATCTATAATAATAAGGTGGTGCTTTGGGGTACCGGCAAACCACTCCGTGAGTTCCTTTGGAGCGAGGATATGGCTGATGCCAGCGTGCATGTGCTCCTGAATGTAGATTTCAAGGACATCATCGGCATCGAGAAATACTCATCTGTATTCTATGGAGCCAAGGTAGATGGAGTAGTGGATAGAAATAACTCCGAGGGCAGAGGCGGTGCCATTCCTTCACTCGGCGAGATTCGCAACTGCCATATCAACATAGGTACAGGCAAGGAGCTGACCATCCGAGAGCTTTCCGAGTTGGTAAAAAAGGCTGTAGGCTTCGAGGGCACCATCGAGTTCGATGCCAGCAAGCCGGATGGTACACCAAGAAAACTCATCTCCGTGGATAAGCTCCATAGCCTTGGTTGGACACATAAGGTCGAGATTGAGGATGGTGTACAGAAACTCTATGAGTGGTATCAAGAGAGTTTGAAAAGCTAAGCCTTGCTTCATTTTACCTATAATTTTTCATAAAAGTTCCAAAGGGTGAAGCAAATAATAAGGATTTGATTTCCCTATCGTATGATTATGCGGTTGAAATAGAGAAGTTATTTGAGGACTATATTAAAGAGAATAAATTGGAACAGAAAGATTAATAAGAAACTTAAAAACATTAGCTATGACGGAAAAAGAAAGACAAGATAAACGAGAAAAGGCGATAGCCATAATCGATAATTTTAGTATATATCATGCAGGAACAGCAATAACAGTAGGCGCATTTGGTGGTCAGTTCGGTGCAGACAGAGTAGCCTTAACGGCATTGACTGTAACAATGATAGAGCAAATTTGTAATGTTTATGGTGTAAAAAGCAGAACTGCCAAAAACATCTACATTGCAAGAGCTATCTATCGTTTGACAAAAAATGGCACAATGATAGCTCATGCTATATTGAATTGGGTTCCGTTAGGCAGTTTTGCTAATGGTGCCACAACATATTTTCTAACTCGTAGTGCTGGAATGAAATGCATAAATGAGATAGAGCATGAGCAGATGACTACCATAAGCCAGTTACTCAATGTCGGAAAAGATGTTCTTATACATGAAACAGGTAGCACAATAGACAGTACCATGAACGATTTGGATGGTATGTCTACAGAGGATGTATTGGAAAAGACAAGAGATACCTTAGGGACAAACTTGACGGCAGATTTGAAGATTGAGAGCATAATTGAAGCTATAGACAAAATACCTACTGATTTGAAAAAAGATGTAGGTGCAGCTATTGGCGGCGCATTAAAGGCAAATTTAAGGGAATGTATGTTTAAAGACCCTAAGACTGTAGATTCTTCAAAGCTTCTCAGAGACATGCTCTTCGATGCTATTTGTGGTGTCGCAGCAGAACACACGAAACTGACAAGAGAAGAAATCGAATTCCGCTTTATACATAAGAACAATGAATATGATGGGACATTCGATGAATTCTTGCGAAACACAACAGAAAAGTATGATTCTCTTGCAAAAGGAAGAGACATGATAACAGCTGTAAGATTTGCTTATTCTTCAATATCAAACGAGATTAAGTTGCGTATGGGAGTCACGTCAGAAGACATTGCAAAGAGTGTGTTGAACAACCCATACGACAACGAGATTGAAAGTATTTACCGCATATATCTACCTATGATTTATGACTCAGACAACAAGGTCTCAGCCTTGGCTAAAGCCGCTATGCTGTACCAAAACCTGTGCATCATAAATTATCGCTATAATGTTCCTGATCTGCATCCTGAAAAGACTGATGACAATTTAGTCTATTTCATTGCTGGTAGAATTAAGAACAAGACGGTTCTGTTTGCAAACTTGACGACCGAAGATATAGCATTCATCCTTTCAGAGTATATTTCACTACATCTTGATATGATACAATTGAAGGTGTCTTTACCTGTAATTGGATATAACAATGATATTTGTACAAAAGAAGATAATTCGGTCAGTATTAAGATAAACAACTATTGGCTAATGATTGCACAAAACAGCCAACATAAAAAAAGTGTATGGTCTGATGGTATCGCATTCTATATCTACAGAAAAAATCTTAGCAATATTTTCAATGGGGTCCATTCTTCATTGACAAAAGACGACAAACTTATTTATACTACAGCAGAGATACTGAAGAATAATCTGAAATTACTGGAAGCTGTAAATACAGAGGTAGTTGCTTATTATATAGCAGAAACTTTTGATAGGTACATGAATTAGTTCCCCTAACTCATTTGATACAGACAAAAAATGACTGATTATTGGAACAAAAAGATAAGCATTCACCACTTGTACTATGCGTTGTCAATATGCATTCTATGTGCTATTTGTCTTTTGGTGATACTTTGTTCTTCAAAAATATCAGATGAGGCATTTCAAAATTTCTCTTTTGCGTCAACAGTCGTTTCGATAGTTTTGGCGGTCGTTTCAATATTATTCTCTATTTGGACATCCAGAGGAATCAATGATTCCTTTGGAAATTTCCGGGGATTGAAGACAGACTTGCAGGATGAAATGTCGAAAATCTCCGAAGTAAGCTTGACTGGAAAGAAATTTGAAAGCGACATCGAGGTTTATGTAGGGCACGATTCGGTAAATGTCCCCCGTCTAATGAAAGAAGCAAAGCACTATATATTCTTACATGCAGCCTATTACCCCAAATATGGTGTTGATGAGCAAGGAGTAATATTGAAGGAAGTTCTTGACAATAATCCAAAACTCAAATTAAAAGTTGTTTTCTCATCATCTTCTGCAGAATGGACTAGTGAATTTGCGAGAATATTAAGACCACATTTTTCAAAGGAAGCCTATGTCGAAGCTCTGAACCATTCTAAGCTTTTGTTTGAACAACTCAATGAGATGCACGGCAAAAGAGTTCAAATTATAGAGACTGAACAGTTACCTGTGTTTCCCATACTAATGATAGACAATGACTTGATTATTGGTTTTTATTCCCATTCTCGGATAGTAGCCCCACATGGACTATGGATTAAAATACGAAACAAAAAAGTAATAAGTATGTATGAAACTTTGGCAGTCAACGGTGATGATGATGCCAACATTAGTGATTTCACCAATGAGGAAAAAGCCATATTTAGATTTGTTGAAGAAATATATAATACACTAAAATGAAATAGTCTTTATAGAAAGGCTTAATATTATAAACAGAAATGTCTCAAACATCAGATAATAACAAACGAATAGCGAAGAATACGCTGCTTCTTTACCTCCGTCTTGTCCTTACCATGGGTGTGGGACTGTTCACCAGCCGAGTGGTATTGAACACTTTAGGAGTAGAAGACTATGGAGTTTATAATGTTGTAGGTGGAGTCGTGGCTATGTTTGCCCTCTTCACAGGGTCATTGTCAGCGGCAATAAGCCGATTCCTCACCTATGAATTAGGTAAGGGAAATGTAAAAAAACTCAACGTAGTGTTCTCTACGAGTGTCACAATACAATTGATATTGGCCATTGTGGTGTGCCTTCTGGCGGAAATAGGAGGTGTGTGGTTCTTGAACACTCACATGAACATCCCTGCCGACAGAATGAATGCCGCCAACTGGGTGCTGCAATTTTCTATCCTTACCTTTGCGATAAATCTTATAAGCGTGCCCTATAATGCAGCCATCATTGCACATGAAAAGATGTCTGCATTTGCTTATATCAGTATTTTGGAAGTGATTATGAAATTGGTGGTGGCTTACGCCTTGTACGTCTCGCCAATAGACAAGTTGAAAACTTATGCGATACTCTTGGCTCTTGTGGCATTGATTATACGATTTGTGTATAGTATTTATTGCAGCCGAAATTTCCAGGAATGTCATTACAAGTTTGTATTCGACAAGTCACTTCTCAAGCAGATGACAGGCTTTGCAGGATGGAATCTCTTGGGGTCGGGGGCTTATCTCTTCAATACACAGGGAGTGAACATCGTAACCAATCTGTATTTTGGTGTGGCTGTGAATGCAGCCCGTGGTGTGGCTAGTCAGGCGGAAGGTATCATTCGTCAGTTTGTCACAAATTTCACTACGGCTATCAATCCGCAAATTACCAAGTCTTATGCGGCTGGAGATATGTCCTATATGTACAGTTTGGTATGCCGTGGAGCCAAGTTCTCCTATTTTTTGATGTTCTTCTTTGCCGTTCCGTTTATGTTTGAGACGGAAACCATCATGCAGTTATGGTTGAAGAACTATCCGCCAGAGGCACCGCTGTTCCTCCGTCTGTCAATGATAGGCACATTGTTCGACATTTTGGGAAATGCCACTGCCAATGCTGCTTGGGCTACAGGCAATGTGAAACGGTATTATATAGTTATTGGCGGCGTAGGTTGTTTGGTTTTTCCTCTGTCATGGCTCGCCTTCTTTTTAGGTATGGATGCTTATGCTTCTTACCTTGCTTTTGCCGTTATCTATTTGGTCTTGGTATTCTTGAAGCTTTATATCATCAAGGGACTGATAGGTTTCCCCGTAGCCGACTTTTACAAGAATGTGTTTGGTCGGATTGTACCTGTCTCCATATTGTCTTTTATGCTGCCAGCTTTGGTTTATTTCAATATGGATGAGTCTCTGTTGCGCACATTCATAGTCATTGTGGTAAGCGGTGTTTCCACGGCAGGTATTATTTATGGTATCGGCATGACGAAAACGGAAAGAATGAAGATTACACAGATGGTAAAACAAAAAATATGCAAGAAATAATATGGGAATGAAACAATACATAAAAAGAGGACTGAAATTTATTTTGCATGGCGTGCCAGAACGCAAGGTATATGCGCAGGTTTCCTATCTCGCTCCTAACGAGATGCTGAAAGGCAGGACAGCTTTGATAACAGGTGGAACAAGCGGCATCGGGTACGAGGTGGCTAAAGCCTACATCAATGCGGGGGCAAGGGTTGTCATCACAGGCAGAAACGAAGAAAAAGTGAAGAAGGCATGTGAGGCTATCGACAAGGAAGTTTCTCGAAAGGGAAACATCTTTGGAATTGCCATGGACAATACTGATGTGAAGTCAATGCCAAGTAAACTTCAAGACATAGAACGAGTGTTGGTCAACGGCCATATTGACATCTTAGTAAATAATGCTGGTGTCGTTGGCGGTGAGGTGGCGAATTGTTCTGAGGAATTGTATGATACAATTCTCGATACGAATTTAAAGGGGACGTTCTTTTTATCAAAATTAGTGGCAAGATATTGGGTTGACAATCAAATTGAAGGCAATATCTTGATGATGGGATCAAGCTCTTCCCTTCGCCCTGCCACTTCTGCCTACACGATAACCAAGAACGCCCTGTTTGGTTTCACCAAAGGATTGGCAAAGGTGCTTGCTCCTCATGGCATCACGGTGAATGGATTGGCTCCAGGTCCTACTGCCACACCGATGACCATGCCGAATGGTGTAAGGGATGAGATTTCATTCCCAAATCCTTTGGGCAGATATGTGATGCCTGGCGAGATTGCCAATATGGCAGTCTTTCTTGTCAGCAACATGGGACGCTCTATCATAGGCGACATGGTGTTCATGACAGGAGGTTCAGGCATAGTGACTTTTGATGACGTAAAATATTCATTTTAATAATTGAAATATAGATATGCAATATCATTATACAAACGAGAAAAATGTACTTTTTTGTATTTCGCTTCTTAAGGCGTATGGCATTAAAAAAATCGTTGTAAGCCCGGGGACAACCAATGTGACGTTCGTCGCTTCTGTGCAACGTGACGGCTATTTTGAACTATATTCTTCGGTGGATGAAAGATCGGCTGCTTACATCGCTTGTGGCTTAGCAGCCGAGAGTGGAGAACCTGTCGCTTTGAGCTGTACGGGAGCTACCGCTTCTCGTAATTATTACCCAGGCATAACCGAGGCTTATTACCGAAAATTGCCTGTACTTGCCATTACTTCTACAAGAGATATTTCAAAGATTGGGCATCTGCATGACCAGCAAATGGATCGAAGCGTCCAGCCGAAAGACACAGTGAAGTGTAGTGTGCAAATTCAGACGATAAAAGATGCCACTGATGAATGGGATGTGATGATAAAATTGAATGAGGCAATGCAAGCCTTGACCCGTAATGGTGGCGGTCCTGCCCACATCAATTTGACCACGACTTACTCACGTGATTATTCAGTTTTGGAATTACCTAAGGTTCGCAAGATTGGTCACTATGCCATTTTTGATGAGCTTCCAAAGATGGAACAAAAAAAAGTCGCCATTTATGTCGGCACTCATGCTAAATGGACAAAGCGATTGACAGATGCCGTTGACAAATTCTGCCAATCCCACAATGCCGTGGTGTTCTCAGAACCATGTAGTGGATATAAGGGCAAATACAGGGTGTTCTATTTTTTGGCTGGCAACCAGCCTGTGCCTGATGCGAACAAATGTCCGGATTTGTTGATTCACATCGGTGAGGTCAGTGCTTTCCCTGATACATTCAGTGGTTGCAAAGAGGTTTGGCGAGTGAACGAGGATGGAGAAATACGCGACAAACTCCAGAAGCTAACGGCTGTATTTGAGATGCCAGAATATGCTTTCTTTGAGCATTATGCTACAGATGTAGTCGGAGACGATTCTTATCTGGAGGCATGCAACAAGCGTAATGCAGAGTTGATGAAGAAAACACCAGAACTTCCTTTCTCTAATGTATGGATAGCCCAACAGATGCATAAAGCTATTCCCGAAGATGCTGTACTCCACTTGGGCATTTTGAGTTCTTTGCGTGCTTGGACACTGATGGGTACTCCTGCCAACAGAGATATTAATTGCAATGAAGGCGGTTTTGGTATCGATGGTAATATGTCCTCGTTGTTGGGAGCGTCTTTGGTTCATCCCGAAAAGTTATATTTCGGCATTGTCGGTGACTTGTCTTTCTTCTATGACATGAACGTGGTGGGCAACCGTCATTTGCATAACAATGTGCGTATTATGGTTATCAATAATGGTCGTGGCAACGAGTTCCGCCTTTACACCAATCCTGCAAGAATGTTTGGCGCAGAGACCGATGAGTATATTTCGGCAGCAAGACATTTCGGCAACAAGTCACCGCTCGTTATTAAGCATTATGCCGAGGATTTAGGATTTGAGTATTTTTCTGCGGAGAATAAAGAAGAGTTCCTTCCTAACGTGAATCGTTTCCTTACTCCAGAAATGACAGACAAGCCGATGATTTTTGAGGTGTTCACAGACACTGAAGATGAGAATACGGCTCTCTATACCGTCAATCATCTCGACCAGTCGTCAACAGACAAATTGAAAGACAGAATCAAGGGGGTTATCGGAGAGGACACCATTAAGAGTATTAAATCATTTATCAAAAAATAAGAAGACTATCCTATATTATGAATATTGTAATCGTAAACCAACCTTTGGGCAACCGTGGCGATGAGGCAGCTCATCGTGCGCTTGTCCGTGAGATAAACAAGAGATTCTCCGAAGCCAAGGTGGAGGTGTTCAGTCCTAACGGCAACCCGGAGATATTGAAGGAAATTGGAGTAAAGAATCCAAATAACTACTATAACTCGGAAAAGATAAGCTATAGGTTTTATTTTATTATAAAATATATGCTTTATAGTCCAGTACTTTATCCTTTATGTAAATTACAACCTATTTTCAAGGCATGGATTAACAAGTTGAAATGGGCTGACGTGGTGGTCTGTGCGCCTGGTGGCATCTGCATGGGCGGGTTTATGAACTGGAGCCATGTGTCTTTCCTCGCCATTGCCAATTATTACCATAAGCCAATCATCTATTTCTGCCGTTCCATCGGTCCTTTCAGTGATGAGACCAAGGACAAAAAAGTGTTTAAGCGTGTAAGTATAGATTTACTTCGTCATTTTGACTATATTTCCTTACGCGACGGAAAAAGCCAGAAACTCGCCGATTCGTTGGGTGTAAAATATCATTCTACGACCGATGCTGCATTCTTGGATAACACAGAAGTGGCTGTGCCGGAAGAGATAAAGAATGAAATCGGTGATAAAAAGTATATAGTCTTTGTGCCAAACAGTTTGACTTGGCATTTCTATTACAAGAACACGCCACAAGCTAACATCGACAATTATTATATTGATGTTATCAAGCATATCGAGCAAAAATACCCAGATTGTCAGATAGTGATGCTTCCACAGACATTCATGAATCCTTCGTGGGGTAATGATGTGGATTATTTTCGTGCCCTTCATAAGCAATATCCGTCAAGCCATGTCACGGTCGTTGACGACATTTATGGCTCTGATGTGCAACAGGCTGTCATCAAAGGGGCTGAGATGGTTATAGGTGCTCGCTATCATAGCGTGGTCTTCGCCATCAATCAGGCTCGACCATTCTGTGCCTTGAGTTATGAGCATAAGATTGAGGGACTCTTGCAATTGCTTAATTCTACAGACAGCATGATTGACATCAAGGACATCTTTGCAGACAAGAATGTGCTTGCCAAGGCTACGGACAAGACCATTTCCTTGATAGACAAAGCAATGGCAGACAAGAGCGACCGCACAATGCTCCGTGACCAGGCTAAAAACATAGCCTTGCGTCAGTTCGACAATATCGAAAAAGTAATTAGAAACAGATGCAAGAAAGAAATGAATGTAATGCAGAAGCAGCCTGCACGAAAGATTTGGATAGACTACTTGAAGGTGTTGGGAATGGTTCTTATTGTTTGGGGCCATTGCTCACCTTCCCATCTTTCGGCATTTGCCTATGCCTTCGATGTGCAATTGTTCTTTTGGGTGTCGGGATATCTTACCAAGAACAAAATCTTGCCGTGGCGCGAATTCTTTGCCAAGTCGTTGCGCACACTCTTTGTTCCGATGATACTCATTTGTTTGATTGCCTTATGCTTGTCTGCGGTGATGGGACGAAGCGAGTGGACAAATCTCCCATACTCTTTGGTGCTTGTATTGGCAGGATTTCATTCTTTTGATGGCATACTTGGCTGTGGTGCTATGTGGTTTGTCTATACACTGATACTTATAAGGGTTATTCACAATTTGACGGTAGGAAAATACAGGTTGCAGTTTCTTATAACTGCAGTTTTTCTGTCTTTAGCTATGCTGTTCAATAGATTTAGCATCGAAGTGGCTAATGCTTGGATTGATTTGTTATTGGCTTATCCTTTCTTCTTTGTAGGAAATCTGTGCGCCAATGCCAGCTCGTTACGGGTAGCAAATAAATTAGTTGGAATTACCCCCCCCATAAAGCAAACTCTCCTACAATGTCTGATTGTCATGGTCTTGATTCTTGTAGTGTATTGCATATCAGAAGTTAATTGTATCGTATATATGTATCAAGGAGCCTATGGCGAAAATATGGCATTGTTTATGACAGGTGGCTTGGCAGGTATATGGATGATGGTGATCGCGAGTCGATGGCTTGAAAAACTTTCTCCAGATAAGGTTGCTGTCCTTTCTTCGGGAACAATTCTGATGCTTGGTTTTCAAAGCCACTTTTTCAGACTGCTGACAGCAGTGTTGCAGAAAATAGGTATAACCAGAGAGTTATGGTCTTTTGACTTCATTACCTTGCTGGGTAGTATATTCATAGTCATTGTGTTTTATCCTATCATTCTTTTTGTAAAACGTTATTGCCCGATATTGATGGGCATGAGAAAATAAATATTCATGAAACGAATTAAGCAAGATACATTGCTCTTTTTGACGGCTTGCGTGCATCCCAAGGGAATGGCGCAGACTGCACTTCAAAACGGCAATGTGCGACTACAACAATATCTTGATGCTATCAGGTTTTATTTGGATGAATATTCTTATAGAATCTTGGTCGTTGAGAATACGGAAGTGGATTTGTCTTCTTATTTTGAGGAAGAAATCAATGCTGGTAAATTGGAGTGTATGACCTTTGATGGCAACAGCTTCGACAGAAAATTGGGTAAGGGATATGGTGAAGGTTTGATTATCAATTATGCTTTTCAGCATTCTCGTTTTATCAAAGAATGTAAGTATTTGATAAAGGTTTCCGGAAGACATCGAGTGTTGAATCTCAATTCCATCATGTCTGTCTCGGAATGGTTCTTGAACGAAAAAGATGACTTGGTGGTTTGTGAGGTGAAACCTAAAAAGAAATTTGCTCGGAGCGATTGCTATATAGCTTCGAAGTCTTTTTATGAGAAGTATCTTAATGAGGGGTTGAGGCATTGTGATGATAGCAAAGATATTTGGTTTGAGAATGTTCTTTATAGATGTATTACGCAGTCTCGCAAGGAGGGCTTCCAGTTCCTTTATATTCCTTTTGCCCTTGACCAAAGAGGATACTCTGGTACCAGCGGTGAGAAAATAGCGAAGACTAGACTGAGAATGAAATTGCATTTCTTTGCAAATATGTTGTATTATAAAATTGGAGGGGGAAAAGTATGATAGGATATGCACTTTTGGGACTGGCAATATTACTATATCCATATTTTAAGAAATGGAGTTTATTATTGTTCATTGCATTTTGTTGTAGTGGCTTTCAAGTTCTAAATCAAATTGTATTGGGTTCAAAACCAGCCGATTTGGCTGCAATCTATACTATAGTAATATGTGTATATTCTTTTTTTGCAGAAAAAGGGAACTATGAAAATGACCTTGTACATAGATTGTTTAAAGTTTTTATCGTTTTTTTTATACTATCCGTATTATTTTCCCTATTTCATTATGGTTTCACATTGATACAAGTCATTCAAGGAAGTCGAATGCATTGGACTTTCTTAAGTTTCTATTTCTTGCAGAAAACGAGAAATGAAGATGTAGAATGGATTGTGAATAAAATAATACGCATTACTATTTTTGTAGCTGTTTTGTACATAATTCAGGTATTGACAAATTTACCAGTGTTGCCATATGTTGTTGAAAACAATATAGATAGTGCAACAGGTATCGGAAGATATTATAACTATCCATATTTCTTAGGATTCGTAATTTATGCAGTTGCTATATTTCCTGATAAATTCAAGATAAAAAGAAAAAATATTTGTTTGGTAATTTTGTTTTTATCCCTTCTTTGTACACAGGGAAGAACAATGATGATTTCCTTGACTCTCATGTTGTTTATAGGATTGTGGCTAAATGGTCATAGAACAAAGCTTTTGAAAATTGGCATTGGATTGGGTATTTTCCTGTTGCCTTTTGCTGATTTAATTACTGCAAGATTTTCTGCAGGAGGTGGTACGGACTCAGATATAAAAACTATAATAAATGGAACCTTTATGAATGACATTGACTCAAGATCAAGTTCAGGTTATATAGGTGGAACTATGAGTTATCGCTTTGCTTGGATTTATGAACGAGCGGAATATCTTTCAAAAAGGCCTTTATCTGAGAATATATTTGGATTAGGTATGATTTCAGAATCGCAATCCGCATTGGTGAATAGTATGTATAAGTTTAATCTTGGATTGGTTCAAGAAAATGGATACAGAACACAAATAAGTACTCCGGATATATCATATGGAAACTTCTTAACTCAATTTGGATATCTTGGAGGATTGCTTTTAATCATATTTTGGGCTTCTATATTATGTAAGCTTTATGTAAATCGCAATATGAATCCTATCATATTTAGTACAATGTTATTTGTGCTTTATTACTTCGTAAATTCTTTTGCTGGTTCCACTATTTCTAATATGTATAGTTTAGGATTTCCGTACCTTGTTTTATCATTGATCTATAAAAAGAAAAAGAATCAAAAAATATTATCCGCGACAGTATGAAACACCTTGCAGAAAAACTTTTTTCCCTTCCAAAGAGTCTTTATGTCAGTATGAAACTCTTTCCGATACACCAAGCTTTTCGCATACCTATATTGGTGAGATTCAACACTAAACTGACATGTCTCACAGGTAATGTAAAAATCAAATCGGGGGGGGCAAGAACAGCCATGCTGACCATTGGCTTTGGACAGGTTGGAATCATTGATAAAAAATATGAACGTTCCATTGTGCAAATTGGCGGAACGTTGATATTAAACGGCAAGGTAAACTTTGGAACAGGCAGTAAACTTTGTGTCACAAAGAATGGCCTCCTAACCATAGGTGCCAATTTTGTAAACACAGCAAAGACAACAATTATTTGTGACAACAAAATACGCATAGGTGACAATGTGTTAGTGTCGTGGGACACCCTCATTATGGATACGGATTGGCATTCGGTAACTAATACTGAAACCAACGAAACTTATCCTTGTGTAGGAGAGATTGCCATAGGAAATAATGTATGGTTAGGTTGTAGGGCTGTGGTATTGAAAAACTCCGTTGTCCCTGATGGTTGTGTGGTTGCTGCCAATACCCTTGTCAACAAAGCTTTCTGTCAGGAGAATACCCTCTTGGCTGGAAATCCTGCGAGAGAGAAAAAGCAAAACATAACACGCAAATTATAATAAATGAAAATAGTACATATAGAATCAGGTCTGGGCAACCAGATGCTTAGTTATTGTGAATACTTGGCATTGAAGAGCCTTCATCCCGACGAGGATATATACATAGAGACGATGATATACGACATTCCCGAATGTAACGAGGTCATCAAGCAATGGAATGGTTATGAACTGAAGCGTATCTTCGGGATTGATGCTCCTAACATCAAGGAGCGATTTACGGAAGAGCAGTGGAGACAAATCATGTACGAGGTGCATGCTTCGGAGTTCTGGGACAAAAACTGGAACTATCCAGTGTATATCACCTATGCCCTGCGCAATGCCGGGCTTGACATTCGGAATATCCGTGGCGATTTCGAGTTGAAGGTAGCTACACGAAATCTCAATATGAAGGTGGAATATAAGCCTACGCTGAAAGAACGACTGATAGACTCGCCTATGGGCGACTGGCTCGTACGTAACTACCGCACCATTCGCAAGAAGCATCTCATCGCACGCAACAGTTATTATCATGAAGTGTTTTATGAAGGCGACGACAATGTTTTCACCGGTCAGCGACTTTCGCTGAAAAAAAAAGGCAGTGGTATGGATCTGATAGAGAAAGAAGTGAGGAAGGCTTTCGTTTTCCCTGAGTTCAAGGACTCGCAAAACAAGGAGATGGCAGTTTTCCTCGACGGTTGCAATGCCGTTGCCATCCATGCACGCCGTGGCGATATGCTTGGCTGCAATGGCTACTGCTATAAGTTCGGCTACTTCAAACGCGCCATCAAGCACATCAAAAAAAACGTGGAGAATCCTGTATTTGTCTTCTTCTGCGACCCTGGAAGTGTGGCATGGTGTAAGCAGAATGCCGACATTTTTAACCTTGACTTCAAGAACGACAAGGTATATTTCGTGGATTGGAACAAGGGCGAGGAGAGCTTTCGTGATATGCAGCTCATGTCGCACTGCAAGCATGCCGTCATCACCAACAGTTCTTTCGGCTGGTGGGGAGCGTTCTTCATCCAGAATCCTGGCAAGATAACTATCTCTCCTAAACAGGAGATTTCCACCAATACTACTTATCATTGTTAATGACAACAGAAATGGAAAATAAGATATTATATTCAATCATAACACCTGTGTACAACAGGGCTGACTGCATCATGAGATGTATGCAGAGCGTGGAGAAATCCATGCATACTCAATTCGGGGGGGGTAATGTAGAACAGGTGATAGTAGATGACGGCTCTTCCGACTCAACGGCTTCTATCGTAGAAGAATATGCCAAGGAGCATTCCCATGTTGTGTTTGTGAAGTTCCCTCAAAACAAAGGTACCAATGCCGCTCGTAATGAGGCAATACGCAGGGCTAAGGGCAAATGGATTGTCATACTCGACAGTGATGACTACTTTTGTGACACGGCACTCACCGACATAGATAAGACCATCCGTGAAAATCCTTCCTTCGGACATTATGCTTTTGCTGCCGATGATATGCAGGGATATTATAAGGATAATCTGATTATAAAGGGGGCGAGCCAAAAGGTGTTAAACTATCCCGACTTCTTGAATGGCTATGTGAATTGTGACTTCATCCATGTGATGCAGCGAGAGGTGTTGCTCCGCCATCCTTTTGATGAGCAACTGAGGATATATGAGGGACTGTTCTTCTTGTTGTTTTATAGAGATGTGCATCATGTGCTGTTCACCAATAAGGTGGTGACAATAAGAGAGAGGCAGAGAACTGACTCTGTTACCCGAGATACCATCAGAATCCATAAGGATGTAATTCGCAAGAATGCTTTAAGACAGGAATTGATGTTGAAGCACTTTGAGGATGATATGTTATCGTTGGGAATGAACAAAAAACTCCATGCCGTGAAAATGTCATTGTATGAGGATTATGTCCTTTTGGGAGAGTATGGCAAGGCTAAGGCTTTGAATCTGGTCTCATTCAATGGCAAGAGAGAAAAATTGCTTAGTGTAGTTTGCCGTTCACGTACAGGTTGGTGTTGCCGTAAGCTGTTGCAGGTTTATCTTCTGTTGAAATATCAATTATTGAAGAAAAAACTTAATGTATAAGAAAAATGAAAATATTACATGTTATATGGTCTTTTAACTTTGGTGGTATTGAAACCATGTTGGTGAATATCGCTAATGAGCAGGTTGCTTTAGGACATGAGATTGGCATCTTGGTGGTTGACGCAGGAAAGACGAATCCGGATTTGGTTAAAACATTAAATACTCGTATTCAGTTGTTTTGTGCTAAAAGAAAATGGGGAGTTAAGGATATTTTCGCAATATTCAGATTGAATAAAATCATAGGTGAATTCAATCCAGATGTCATCCACCTTCATAGTTCGTCCATTTTTAAATATTTGTATCCTCGCTATCGAAAGTTTAGCAACGTTACTCTTCATGACCTTTGTAATAAAGCGAATACCGATTATATAGAGAAGGTACCCCGGGTTTTTTCGATATCACAATCTGTAGCGCAGGATTTGATACAAAAGAAAGGGGTAGCATCTATAGTAAATCCTAATGGTATCAGACCAGAGCTAATCAAAACGAAAAATACAACGAGAAATAGTAGCTTGTTTAGACTCGTTCAAGTTAGTAGATTGGAACACTTGAAGAAAGGTCAACATATTTTGATTGAGGCAGGAAAACGACTATTGGATAATGGAATCACAAATTTTGCCATAGATTTTATTGGTAATGGTGACTCTTTGGAGTACTTACAGCAGTTGGTTAAAAACAATAATATGGAAGGGTATGTTCATTTCCTAGGAAACAAAGACCAAAAATATATCTACGAAAATCTTTGTAGCTATGACCTTTTTGTTCAGCCAAGTATCTATGAAGGCTTTGGATTGACAGTCGCCGAGGCTATGGCTGCAAAAGTTCCTGTGTTGGTATCTTCGGGACAGGGACCTGAGGAAGTGATTAATGATGGAAGATATGGCTACGTTTTTAGTAATTCAGATATTGAAGATTGTGCAGAAAAATTGACTATGTTTATAGAAGGCAGAGATGATAAATCTTTGATAGAAAAGGCTTTCCTGCGAGTATGGAATTTGTATGATGTCAAGGTGACAACTCAAACATATATTGAAAAATATATCAAGAAGCCGGATGGTCTTTGTTCTGATTAAAAAAAGCGAATCAAACTTGTTTAAACAGTACAGAGTACAACAGAAATATCCGATTGGCTATACATAAATAATTGGTAAACAGTGTGTTTTACAACTATACATGTCGGCTTCATCAGCTCCTTTAAAATCGTTTAATTTGAGATTCACACGAAATAAAAGTCTGCTAATTTAAGGATTACGTGAAAACATTACACTTATGCCAGTAATACAACAATCATTAGACAAGGTCTTCTTCAGCCAATTAAAAGGACTACATAACGTAGAGATTTCATTTGGAAACAAACCTGTTACTGCAATATTTGGGGTGAATGGTTGCGGAAAATCAACCATACTTCATGCTCTGGCATGTTTGTATAGACCAAATAGTTATATTGGAGAAAAGAACTATTTCACAAGATTTTTCAAACGTGAAAATGGTGTTTCTTGGACAGGAAGTAAGTTGCACGCTTATTTTACCATAAAAGATCATTCTTCCTTTAGGGAATATGGCAAGGCTGGCGACAGATGGACTCCTCGAATAGAAAGCCGTCCGCAAAGAGATGTGGTGTATCTCGGAATATCATCATGTGTGCCAGATATAGAGCAAGTGACAGTGACTGTAACCAATTTTGCAATGGGAGCAGCAGAGGATGTGCAACGCAAAGAAGACATTATCCGTGCTGCATCTACCATCATGAATTACGACTACAGCAATTATGCAAAGACTTCGTTCCATAAGAAGAAATATAAGAAAGTAGCTCGTAATGGTGCGGCTATCAATTATTCTTCGCTGGCAATGGGAGCAGGTGAGCAACGACTGTTCTCTATCTTGGAAATACTATACACCCTTCCTGCCTATTCTCTCTTCTTGATAGATGAATTGGATTTGACATTACATACATCGGCATTGATGAAGTTGATAGATGAAATGACAAGAGTTGCGCAACACAAACACCTCCAGATTGTCTTTACTACCCATCGAGAGGAATTGGCTCTTCGCAAGGATATCAATATCAGGCATATTTGGAAAACAGCTAATAGCAACGACACATTCATTCTTGACCACACTTCACCAGACTGTCTGCTCAGATTGACAGGTAGGATGGAAAAACGACTTGAAGTTTATGTTGAGGATGATTTGGCGGAGTATATTGCACGACAAGTGACGAGAGACAAAGAATTATTGCCTTACACTTCTTTTTTGCGTTTCGGTGCAATAGAGAATGCTTTTGTTGTTGCAGCAGGATGCGACATTCAAGAAGACGATTCCAACAACAAGTTGTTTGTGATGGATGGTGATAAATATCGAACAGAGGGCGAACGCATTGCTCAGATGCAGAAATGCTATTCTGGGAATGAGGCTGAACGTGACGCTCGTAGGAGAAGAGCTTTATCGCACATCAAACAGTTTATACTTCCAGAAGGAGAACAACCAGAGCATTATTTGTGGACACAGTTAAAGAATACAACTAATGACTTGGCGACAATAGCACAGGAGATCATGGCAGTAGCAGATGATAGACATGCTTATCTGTATGATGTGCAGATGAAAAGTGGAGAAAGCCGTGATGCGTTCTTGACAAGACTAACAAATATATTGAGTCAGGAGGCTTTCTGGAATGAATATGTCGCAGAATTATCATCGTGGCTTGATGATAGAAAAAGAGAATTAGGATTATAAATAAAAATTATGAATAGATATATTAACGCTTTGTTTACAAAGCACAAGAAGAAACATCTACCATCGTTTTTGCAGGGAACATGGTTTGATGAGTGGATGAGCTATGGTTATATAACCTTTATAACTTCTTTTATACTTCAAGGCATGCTTTATGCCAACTGGAGAGACAACGTGATAAAGTTTGGAATGGATGTGGTGATAACATTGCTCCTTAGCTTGATGATGCCATGGTGGATTGGCTTAATCATTGCTCATACCATCAACTATTGCCTTAACGGACAGGCTATCTGTGTGTTCTATCACATTCGTGCAGGTAACTTGACTGCGCAACAATTTTATGATGGGACTGTGGCGATGAAGAAACGTCTTGATGAATGCAAGTACATGGATGCTGCCATTTCATACGGTTCTCTTTCTACAGGCAAGTGGCATCCATCTTCGGATATAGACATTCGCTTTATCCCTAAGAAGGGAGAATGGAACTATTGGATGGCTATGTTGTGGTCGGTAGGCGAACGTACCAGAGCGTTTTTCAAGGGTTATCCATTGGATATGTACGTGTTCACGATGAAGCATAGTTATGACGTGATGAGCAAGAAGGAAGTGCCTATCATATTCAAGGATGTACATGAAGAGCATAAGAAATATTACAAGGCAACGATGAGTTTTGATGATTTCTGCCAAATGTTTAATAAAATGCATTTGAAAAAATGAAAGTAGGACTTCATACCGTGGATTTATTTCCCGGGCGTGAACGGCTGATGCCATTTCGCACAGTGCTAGAAGTGGCAAAAGTGATGAAAGTGCATGGATGGGAGGCTGATGTACTCAACTCCAGTGTCGCAGAAAATGAAGCCCAAGATTTTGAGTGGAAGGGAGTCAAGGTTTTACAGTGTCCTCGTGATTTTAGTGAACTTAGCGAGTGGGTGAATGCTCAGGGGTATGATGTGTTCTTCTTTGCAGCGACCATTCGTGAGGGTTTGAAAAATCTGTCGGGCTTCCAAACGATGCATTGTAGGAAAATCGCTTACATACCTTCGGGCATTACGCCCAAATGGAATGCTATGTGGATGATGTGCAAGTATGGTATGTATGCCAAGGCATGGATGCTGGAAGCATTTACTCCAAAAGGTTTGTTGAGCAAAAAAATGAGGAAAGCAGGTTTTTCTGATTTGATAGGTTTGACAGAATATACTGTACAGCAAGTTGGTGGTTCCTTAAAATCGCATACGATATATCCAGGCAAAGATGATTTTGAGGACATCGAGTCGGATGATGCCATGGTAGAGAGAAATGGACTGAAAGGAAAGAAATTTTATTTGTTTACAGGTGGCCCAGCTGCGTCAAGAGGAGGAAGAGAACTACTTCAAGCATTTGATATTTTTGCAGAAAAGAATGTAGATGCATTGCTTGTATTTCTTGTGCGACAGGATGTTGGGGGTGAGTATGCGGCCTTATATCAAGCATTGGATAAAATACAAAATAGAGAAAAGGTTCTGGTACTGAAAGACAAGCTTACGAGGGAGCAACTTAAAGCTTATTTCGAAGAGGCTTATGCCGTGGCAATGCCGTTCTTGTGTATTCCTGCAGAGATTCCTCTTACTTATTATGAGGTGATGTCTTGTGGCACCCCAGTGATTTCCTTTGCAAACGGTGGAACTACACGTTATTTGAAAGCTGGAATAAAACAGGCTGGTCATGTAGGAGCCGCAAATCTTTCAAAAGCCATGGACGAATTGTGGAACGACAGGAATGAGCGTGATGTATTGGCAGTAAAAGCCTTGGGCGTGATGAGTCAGCATCCTATTTGGGAGGAAGTCGGCTTGAAATGGATGAATGTAATTACAAAATAACACAATATAGGAACATAATGACAAAGTATATAATTATAAGCGGTGTCGATGGAAGTGGGAAGACAACTGTCATCAACAACCTTAAAGAGCAATTGGAAAAGAATGGCAAGAGCGTTGATTATATTTGGATGCGATACAGCCATTACACAGTAAAGGCCATGAACGCTTTGGCTCGTCTTTTAGGGCTTTCCGTGAAGGTACATAATGAGATGGGTGATATATGGGAACATCGCCTTTACAAGATGCCTTGGTTCTGCAAATTGTATGTATGGTGTTCATATTTTGACAACAAAATAGCTAAACGCAAGGTGATGAAACTGAAGTCTGACTATGTGATTTGCGACCGATGGATTAACGACATATTGATAGATTTGGGGGCAGAATGCAGATTCGACAATATTTTGGACAGCAAGTGGTATCAGAAATTCCATTCTATATTGCCTGATGGCTCTTGTCAATTTGTGGTAATCCGTGACCGTCAAGCTGTACTGGATTGTCGTGTGGAGAATCATGCCAATCCCGATTTTCCTTACCGTTTTGCCCTGTATCAGAAATTGGCTAAAAAGAATGACGTACATGTTGTGGATAATTCGGGGACGATAGAAGAGAGTGTAGAACAAGTGATGAAAGTTATACTATGACAAAGCTAATACATAAAAATCTGTCTCAAAAGGTGTTGATGATAGGTGAATATTTCAAGCACAATGCACCTGGTGGCATGGCAGCAGTGCTCGCTTCATACAATGAGTATTTTGAAGATATGCAGTTTATCCCTACATGGAGAAATGGCAATATATTAATCAAAATTTGGTATGCAGTTTATTCTTATGTTGTTTTCATTTGGTATATGCTGTTTGTTCGTTCCGTGAAGGTTATACATATTCAAGGTGCCGCCTTTGCCTCTTTTGAGAGAAATATTTTCTTTGTGAGAGTAGGCAAACTATTTGGCAAAAAGGTGATTATGCATATGCATTGTGCTGATTTTGAGTCGTATTACAATCCTTCAAAGCATAAGCAAAGAATAGTTGACATAATAAATGCTTGTGATTTGTATCTTGTCTTATCCGATTCATGGAAAGTGTATTTCGAAAGCATTGGTGTGAAAAGCGACATCATAAGAGTGTTGAACAATACTATAACACCACCTGTCATCCAAAAGGTAGAGCGTTCTGCTGGCACACTCAATTTGCTATATTTGGGTGTCATAGGACAGCGTAAAGGTATTTATGACATATTAAAAGCTTTGAAAGACAACAAAGAAAGATTCGAAGGTAAGGTGGCATTGCGTATTGGCGGAAATCAAGAGGAGGAAAAGTTGCTGGCTTGCATCAATGAATCAGGTCTTCAAGATATGGTTAAGTTTGAAGGATTTGTTTCTGGAGAAAAGAAAATAGAATGTCTGAACTGGGCTGATGTTTATATTCTGCCCTCTTTCAATGAGGGCTTGCCTATCGGAATCTTGGAAGCCATGTCGTATGGACATCCCATTATTTCCACTCCAGTTGGCGGTATATCAGAGGTTGTGAAAGATGGTGTGAATGGAATTATGGTTGAGCCTGGCAATGTGCAGGAAATAGCAAAAGCTATACTTGCGTTTGTTGACAATCAGAAAATGATTAATGAGTATGGAACGCAGAGTTTGCTGCTTGTCAAGCCTTATCTTCCGGAAACAGTTTTTGCCACATTGTCTGAAATGTACAATCATTTAATTGCATGAGGTATGAGTAAGAAACCTAAGATTTGTATGGCATGTTGTCCTGGAGGACATTTTGCCGAACTTCGTCTTGCCACAAAGGACATAGATGAAAGTAAGTTTGATATTTATTGGCTGATGTTTAAGTCTGAACATTTGAAGTCGTTTCTTTCCTCTCGTCGTCATCATTTTGTGATCAATGTAATTCCTGACAAGAAATGGACATGGGCTGTGAATGCCCTGCAGTCGTTGTGGTATTTGATAAAGGAACGCCCTGATTGTATTATTTCTACAGGTTCAGGAATGGCTTATCCGACGATTTTCTTTGGGAAGCTATTCTTAGGATGCAAGGTTATTTATATATGCTCGGCGGCAGATGTAACCTCTCCTTCGAGAACCCCAGAGAGGGCATACAAACATAGTGACTTGTTTTGTGTGCAATGGCCAGAGATGATGAAAGTTTTTCCTAACGCAAAATATATAGGAGTATTATGATATTGTTTAGTTTAGGTACGCATAGCCAAGACTTTAGTCGTATGGCAAAAGCTGCCGATGATTATGCGGCAACTACAGATGAGCGTATCGTTGTGCAAACAGGTTATACGCATTATGAGTTTGCCCATGTGAAAGAACATTTTGACTTCTGTCCGAAAGAAAAAATGCAAAAGCTGATGGATGAAGCTGACATCTTGGTGCTGCAAGGTGGATGGGGAGGCATCTGTGAAGCTGTTGACAAGGGTAAACGTGTGGTAGTGCTTCCTCGACGCAATGGTGTGGAGCATGTTCACGACCAAGGTCAGGTAGCTAAGAAAATGGATGAGCTCGGGTGTGTCATCTGTTGTATGGATGAGAAAGACTTGCCTTCCATGATAGAAAAGGCAAGAATGTATGAATTCAAACCATTGCATAGGGGTAGTGCTCAGATTGTAGCTGACACCTTGATGAAATGGTATTATAACAAGTGAAAACTTAAAACGATGGATATAAAGATTTTGGTGGCCACTCACAAGAAGGCGCACATGCCACTTGACGAGATGTACTTGCCTGTAAGAGTTGGCAATGCTTTGGCAAAGGATGACTTTGGATATACAGGTGATGACTCTGGGGATAATATCTCAGAGAAGAATCCTTACTTCTGCGAGTTAACCGCATTGTATTGGGGCTGGAAAAATGTGAAAGCTGATTATATAGGCTTGGCGCATTATCGCCGTCATTTTTCTTGCAGAAAAGGAAAGTGGAAATATTCGCTGATTCTAACAAAGGAAGAGGCGGAACGTTATCTGGCGAAAGCAGATGTCGTATTGCCCAAGAAGCGTAGATACTTCATCGAATCGCTGAGTTCTCACTACAAACATACACATGATTTGGAACATTTGGAACTGACTCGTGAGATTTTGAGAAAGCAATGTCCTGAGTATGTGGAGGTGTTTGACAAGGTGATGAAGCACACCTCTGCCCATATGTTCAATATGATGATTATGAAGCGCGAGGTGCTTGACCTGTATTGCTCTTGGCTTTTCCCTATCCTTTTTGCTTTGGAGAAAGAGATAGACGTGAAAAACATGCCTGCTTTTGATGCCAGATTGTATGGGCGTGTCAGCGAATTGCTACTAGACGTTTGGTTGAAAAAGAACGACATCAAGTATGTGGAGACAGGGTTCGTGCAGATTGGTGATGAAAACTGGGGAAAGAAAATTAAGGGCTTCTTATCGGCTAAATTCGGAGGAAAGAAATATGACAGAAGTAAGTAAAAAATATGATTACCTGCTCGTAGGTGCAGGTTTGTTTTCTGCTACATTTGCCTATCGTGCAAAGCAAGCAGGAAAGAAATGTCTTGTAATAGACAAGCGTCCTCATTTAGGAGGAAATGTATATTGTGAGGATATTGAAGGTATCCATGTGCATAAGTATGGCGCACATATCTTCCATACTTCCAATAAGCAAGTGTGGGATTTCGTGAACACCATCGTGGAGTTCAACAGATATACAAACAGCCCTGTGGCCAACTACAAGGGCAAGTTGTTCAATCTTCCTTTCAACATGAATACCTTCTGTCAGATGTGGGGCGTGACTACCCCCGAAGAGGCACAAGCCAAGATTGACGAACAGAAGGCTGAGGCGGTTGCAGCTTTGAATGGTAGAGAACCGCAGAATTTGGAGGAACAAGCCTTGACTTTGGTTGGCAAGGACATTTTTGAGAAACTTATCAAGGAATACACAGAAAAGCAGTGGGGACGTAAATGTGCGGAACTTCCTGCATTTATCATCAAGCGTCTGCCTGTAAGATTGGTGTTTGATAACAATTACTTTAATGACAAGTATCAGGGCATTCCTATTGGCGGATACAACAAGCTTATAGAAGGGTTGTTGGAAGGTGTGGAGTGTAAGACTGACATAGATTTCTTCAAGTCGGAGTATAAGGATGGATGGAGAGACATTGCAGAAAAGCTTGTGTATACAGGAGCTTTGGATGAGTATTTCGACTTTCGGTTAGGAAAATTAGATTGGCGTACCGTCTCTTTCAAAACGAGAGTGGAAGATACGCCGAACTACCAGGGCAATGCCGTGGTGAATTATACATCTCATGACGAACCCTATACACGTGTCATTGAGCATAAGCATTTTGAGATGTTTGGACAAGAAGTGTATGATTGTCCAAAGACCGTAATCAGTGAGGAGTATTCCACTGAGTTCAAGGAGGGCATGGAGCCTTATTATCCAGTGAATGATGAGCGCAACAATGCTTTGGCGGAAGAATATCGCAAATTGGCGGAAAAAGAAGATAGTGTCATCTTTGGCGGTAGATTGGGGCAATATAAGTACTTCGACATGGCTCCGATTATTGAGCAGGTGCTCAAAATAGATATTGAATAGTATGAAATCCATGTCTCAGACTAAGCTTTTAAATCTTCTAAAATGTGCATTATGGGATAAGTCTTATGAAGTAGAAGATTTCTCAGAAACTGATTGGGCGGACATCTACCGCTTGGCAAAGGAACAGGCTATATTACCTCTTTGCCTTGACGGAATCAACCGACTGCCTCGTGAGCAGATGCCATCAGATGAAGGCATTCGAGAAAAATGGATTGCTGCCATGGTGAAGACAGAACACAGGAATGTGATACAGAACGGGAATGTGGTCTGCCTCATCAATGAACTCCGAAATATTGGTCTACATCCGATATTGATGAAAGGACAAAGCTTGACAATAGAATATCCTAATCCATTCCATAGAACTTGCGGCGATATAGACATCTACTTCAAGAAAGAAGGAGAGGTACAAAAGGCGATTGAATGGGCAAAACTTTATGGAAAGAGTACAGGAGACCAGCATGAACATGATTATCCTTTTACATGGAATGGCGAAATCGTGGAATTGCATTATAGGATGGCTCTATTATATAATAAAAGGTATAATAAGACACTTCAAAGGATTATTCGGGATGAATATGTCCAAGGGATTCCCAATGTTATAAGCCTCGAAGGCGCTGAGATAGAGACAGTACCTGTTACTTTGTATGTACTCTATCAAATGGTACATATATCTTTCCATTTTCTGAATGAAGGTATCGGGATGAGGCAATTTTGCGACCTTGCGCTTTATTTGAGAAATCATCATAATGAGATAGATTTTCAAAAGCTCAATGGCTGGATAGAAGAGTTGGGGATGAGAAAATTGGTAGACCTGTATGCTACTTTCTTATGCCAGAAGTTGGGACTTGATGAAAGTGTCATTCCTTGGAAAACAGATTCGCCTTACCTGAATCTGTTGTGTGAGGACATTTTCAACGGTGGTAACTTCGGCAAGCTGCGTTTTGGCTTCAAAGGTAAATCGTCATTCCTTGTGCAAAAGATGAAAGCCTTGCCGTTACATTGGAAGAACTACAGACGCTATCACGAACTATGGCCAAAGGAAACTACAGCGAGTTTTATCAGTAAATGGAAGCGAGCAGTTATAGGTATTAAATAAAAAAGTAAAACATATGACATTACACATTATCGGCAATGGCTTTGACCTTGCACATGGTATCGCTTCAACATACAAAGACTTCAAAAATTATGCTTGGAAACATGGCGACCAATACCAAATAGGATTGTTGGAAACTTGTTATCCAGAGATGAATCCTCAACATAAAGAATTGGAATTGTGGTGTGATTTGGAAAGAGCGTTGGGCAATCCTGATTTTCAAGCTGCATTTGACGAAGCCACAGAAGATATTGAGTTAGAAGATGGGCATGAAGGACGCTATCAAGCACAAATGGAAGATGCTCCAGAGTATGCATTGGAAATGATGTTTGCAGCATTCCACAAGGCATTTGATGATTGGGTGAACCACATTGACACAGATGTAGAACCATTGAGTAATATTGAAAATTTTGATGAAAATGGGCGGTTCTTGTCGTTCAACTATACCGATACGTTGGAAAAGGTGTATAATATACCACGAGAACGCATCAACTATATTCATGGGAGACGAAATTCTAACGACGAAATCATTGTTGGGCATTGCACTATCGTCAATGCAAACAGCCAACTTTCAGACGATCCTGCGATATACGAATATCAAGGATATGAGAACATTGCCCAAAAAGTGAATGAACAGAGAAAATCTGTAAATGATATTATAAGGAACAACAGGGATTATTGGAACACTCTGAACGGTGTAAATAAAGTAGTGGTGTATGGACATTCTCTATCAGAGGTGGATATGGCATATTTTCATGAAATAGTAACTAATGTTACTAATGATTGTGAATGGTATTTCTCGATACATTACAAGGGCTTATGTAGTAAAGTAAGAGCCATGAGCTATGTATGTTCGGTAGCAAAAGAGTTGGGAATAAACAAACGATATTACCATGCATTTAAAATGTAACTGAGCAACAATACAAGAACAGATATTTTGGGCGAACGGCACCCTCTCCCCTTTTTATTATGAGCTACTTTTCGAGGGGATGGAGCTTAGTAGCCCGATTTTAGATTAATACAATTTTATACAATAAACGATGCCAATACCTAAGACTGCATCTGATTTCAAACTACTTGCGGTTAGAGTACTGCCAGAAAGTGCGCAATACATACGCAAATGTCTTGTTGAAAATCGTTTCTACTATCTGAATAACGACTTTCGTATTTCAGAAGATGGTATGATGATAACAAGACGAAGTAGTAACATTGCTCAGCTTCCTGCAAATTTCTTTTCTTTGTCAGAAAAGCAAAGCAAAGGAGTGAGGATGAATTTCTCAGCCATCGTTGGCATGAATGGTGATGGCAAGAGTTCATTGGTGGAATTGATTATCAGAATATTGAACAATACTTCTGTCATTCATGAAATCGGAGAAAAAGGAACTTTTCTTTGGGTTCATGGTGTTGAAGCCGAACTGTATTACCATTTGGATGGATTCTTCTATCGGTTGGTATCAACAGACAATGATGTTCGAATATATAGATACGTGGAAATTGGAAATGTATACAGGCAAGACTGTATAGTGGGAACAGAGGTCGTAAGGAAACTTTTCTTTTATACCATGGTGTCAAACTATTCTTTGTATGCCTACAATTCATTAGATATACCCGATGAGTGGGAATCCAAGGGCAACACACACAATAACGAAGAGAATTGTTGGCTCCATCATGTATTCCATAAAAATGACGGTTATCAAGCTCCATTGAGTCTCCATCCGTATCGAAGCTATGGTAATATAGACATGAATCGGGAGAAATTCCTGTCGATGCAACGTCTGTTGTCCTTGATGGTTCATCCTCAGCCTGTAAATGCACACAAGAATCCTTTTCGCTTGTTGAATGATAAAAAGGCGAAGTTCTTGAAACTGGAAGACATTGGCTATTCCAAATTACAAAATGTCACCATCATTGACTTTTTCTTGCGTCATAGAGATACGAATCTGCTTCAAGAAGACATAGCATACTTGGAAGAGCAAGATTCCAAGGACATAGATATGTGGATTTCGAATGCGGTAAACCTGCTGTCGCAGCTATATCAACGTTTTATCAACCATCCGAATAACAACAAATTGTTTTGTCAGGCTTTAGAATATGCAGAGAAGAACGATTTACTCTCGAAGAACAGTGATGTACATCAGTTGATAAAGGTTCTGAAAAGGACTCGCAAAATTGAAGAACTTGTTGATTACGGGAACTTGAACGAAAAGGTTTTAAATGAACTTGAAAAATTTCAATCATTCAACCTTTGTCAAATCCAACGCTTGGAATTGATAGATGCGGTGTGTGATTGTTGGAAACTAAATGGTATTGAACTGAAGAGTGGAAAGAAGTTGAAATTGGATGTATCACCAGAACTTGTCTTCAAGCCATACAAGGAAATGACTGATGAAGAAAAGTGCAAGCATTACATCATATACAAGACAATATCCATATTCGAGACTTATTCCACTTTCGGCTATCCATGTTTAGCCTACGAAACAGACTCTTTACTTTCTGGCTATATTAAGGGGGAAAAAAGAGGTGGATATGGACGCTATGCAAACAGACTTGGCGAGGCTTTCAATAAATTGCAAGCAGAATGGAACTATAAATCCCACATTACACTGAAACTCCGTCAAGCATTCAAATATATATCCAATGGAGGAAGTGCCCATATATATTGTGACAAGCAAATATGCGAGGACGATGATACAGGAAAATTCATCAACTTAGATAGAATATCGGACAAGTATGGCACTTTGTTGCTGGACATGGAAAATCTGCCACCAGCTATCTTCAAATGGCAGATTTACTTCCAAAGGGACTCTGATTCTTGCTTGATACCGTTTGACACTTTAAGTTCAGGCGAGAAACAGAGATACTTTTCTGTTGGTGCCATTGTTTATCACCTTCTGAATATCGATTCCATCGGCAGCAGCAAGATACACTATCAAGCAGTGAATCTCATGCTGGAGGAAATAGAATTGTATTTTCATCCCGAATGGCAGCGTAGTTTTACTTGCTATTTGATGGAGACGATAGGTCAACTGACATTCAAACAAATACGAAGTATCAATGTGCTCTATGTCACCCACTCGCCTTATATACTCTCTGATATTCCAAAGACAAACGTACTGTTTCTGAAAAAAGGAGAAGCGGACTATTCCATGCAGGAAAACACATTCGGAGCAAATATTAATGGACTTCTTAAAAATGGGTTCTTTTTGCCAAGCCTTCCTATGGGAGAGTTTGCCCATCGGAAAATAAACTATCTGTTTGCTTTGTTGCATTCTGGAGATTTCAAGGCAAGCGAATTGGAAAAGATAAGACAAGAGATCATGTTGGTGGGTGAACCTGTCATCAGGCAACAGTTGATGATGCTGTATAACACCTATAAACGACTAAGCCAAGAACTTGATGGTAACGCTTTCCGTAAATTTATCAGCAAAAAATTGGAAGAATAATACAGTCAGATATGATTTATTTAGGGTATAACCGTGATTTGGATTCAGTTGCACACTTCTGGCGAGACAGACTGTATGCTTTCCTTTTTGAGAAAAGGGAAAGAAGGCATCGACCTATCCTCAAAATAGGAAAGCATAACCAGTATTATGACACAGTGTTTTCAAAATGGAAGGGGTATGTAAGGAGAGAGGCACATTTGGGACGATTTTCGATTACTGTAGAGAATGAACTTCTGTGTAAACTTGACGAGTTTAAGAGCGGCTTTGACAACATTATCCTTGCCAAGAAAGACGAGTTGGAAAAGTTGTCGAAAGAGGTGTACGGTGAGGAGGCTCTGCAAACTCTGTCTGATATATTCGAGACTCTATATAATGGTTTCGTAAAGACCATAGCCAATGAAGTGCTTGAAAGGTTAAAGATAAGAACATGTCCTTATTGCAATCGAAATTACGCATTTGCCGTGAAATCTTCTAACACAACAACAGGCAAGACATTCACTACGCGTCCCGAATTTGACCATTTCTATAATAAAAGTCAGCATCCTTTGTTGGCTTTGTCGTTTTACAACCTTGTACCTTCATGCTCAACATGCAATCATGGCAAGGCAACAGATGATATTGGTGTCAATCCTTATTTCGATGGCTTCCAGTCGAAATTTTGCATTTTCGATAAGATAAAGAAAGTACAATTGAACATCAATGAGATAAAGCGAACTAAAACTGAGAACGATTTTTCAGTTGGACTAATCCGCCCATCCTTAAACGAACAACAAAATATTGATGGATTGGGAATTGATGTGTTGTATGACAAGCACAAGGACTATGTGATGGATCTCATCGAAAAGTCTACAAGTTATGGCTCTTTGGAACAGAACCAAGCTTTGTCGGATGGTTTTCAAGGTATATTCCGAACTCCACAGGAGGTTTTTGATTTTGTATGGGGGAAATATCTGAACGAAGAGGATTTGGAAAATCGTCCTTTATCCAAATTGACAAAAGACATACTGGAACAATTAGGAATCATATAAACGTAAAAACAATATGGCATTCAAAATATTAAGTGCAACATTTTTGCAAGACGGCAAACATTCTTTTACTTTGGATTTTTCTCGGTTAGAAAGAAATTCACAAAATAGCCAGTTTACGCTATTGATAGGGAAAAACGGAGTGGGCAAAAGTCTTATATTGGAGGCTATCGTTGATTTTCTCTTTTATGTTTGGGTAAGCAATACCATGTACTCGATGTTGAGACGTTCTAAATACATCTTTTGCACCACACTTGTTTACTACATGAACGGAGCAACATGTAAATTAGAATGGAAAGATGGATGCCTACATTCTTATATAGATGGAGAGGAGTGCTCGTTCTCATTTGAAATGTTGCCAAGGATTGTAGCTACAAGTTTTAGTCTTTGTGATAAGTTTAAGGTTCCGCGAAGTAATGAAAGAGAGCAGTTTCATTTTTATAAGTATATAGGGGCAAAAGTCAATGGAAATATGATTTCTCCCACCTCCATTTTGTTTACTCTTCTCAGCAATATTGCAGCGGCCTCGCAAGAACAACTTATTCGAATCAATAATGCCATCAATGCCATTGGGTATGAATTGTACATCTCATTTCGATTTAAATTACAGGCTGTAAATGATAAATTCACCTTTAATGAAGCATTGAATGACTTCGAAATGAAAGCTAAGGAAACTACCTATGCAGGCAGGAAATTCCGACAACTGAATTTTGATGAGAAACAAGTACTTTTTGATTTTTATGAGAAGATAAAGGAAAACAAGGATACCATAAGTGTAAATATCGATCTTACTGATGGAAAAGACTTAGAAACGAAGAAACATGATGTTTATGCTCTCTATAAATTCAGACAAATGGGCATCATCAATCTGAGTCAAATATCATTTCGCAAGGTTTCCAAAGATTTCGTTTCTTGTATTGACATGAGTTCTGGTGAGTTCAATATGCTGGCAACCATCATTAGCGTAGCTTCTGTGGCAGAGCAAAATGTTTTGGTTTTAATGGACGAACCTGAGATAAGCCAACATCCATCTTGGCAAATGTCGATTATTGACTACTTGGACAAATGTCTTAAAGGACAATCTTGTCATCTGTTGATAGCAACACATAGTAATTTTTTGGTATCAGACTTACCTCTGAAACGTTCCGAAGTGTTGCATCTATATAAAGATGAAAGCAATCTGATAGAATCGAAAAGAATAGAAAGTAATACTTATGGGTGGTCGGCAGAAGAAGTGTTGTTAAAGGTGTTTGATGTGCCGACAACACGCAATCGGTATTTGGCTGCTATTGTTGGAGAACTGATGAATGGAATATCTAATGACACCATCAAATTCGAAGAGGTGCAGAAAAGAGTTTGCTTTTTAAAAGAAATCGTAGGCAATCTGAATGACATTGATCCTATGAAGAAAATCATAGAGACTATTATTGAGACGTTTGAGGAATGATTCTGTTATGAATTCAAGAGAAGATTTTATAATAGACAAAGCATATTCTTTGTTGCCGGAAGATAAGCAAACAATAGCTAAAGTTATTGGGAAAGGGCATCTTTCTACAAATTCGTGGAGCGACAAAGAACTTGACACGTTTAAGGAAAACATACGCGACTATCTTCGTGAGAAGCAAAATGGATATTGTGCTTTTTGCAGAATGAAGATGCATGAAGAGAATGCAACGGCAGAATTAGAACATATAGTAAACAAGGGCAGCCGATTGGACTGGATGTTCTTCCCTCAAAACTTGATACTTTCCTGTAAGTTGTGTAATACATCAAAAAGCACGAATAAATCATTAAAGGACATGTCCGTCTCTGATTATCCAAAAGATGGTGGTAGCTTTCTTTTTGTCAACCCTTATTTCGATAGATATAGTGAACACATAGAGATAAAGAACGGCATATTGTATCATGGCATAACTCCAAAGGGGATATATACAGTGGACAAGTGCCATTTGAATAGGATGAATCTTACTATTGCACGTGCTGAAAATGTTATTGAGAATAGCAAGAATGGCTTTATTGGTGTGTTTATGATGATAAACAATCCAGCGTATGCCAAGGTTGTTGAGGATAAAGATAAAATTATTAAGAGATTGCATTTAAAGGAAAGAATGCAACAATATAAAGCAAAACACAAACAATGAAAAATAATAAGAGTCAATTAGATACTTTTCTCCTTAAACGCATAGAAGAGAATAGAGAACAGTTAAACCACAACTTGGATTCCACATTACAAGTGGAACAAGCTTGTCTTGAAGAAATTGTAAAGAGTATCACTCATTGCAAGGACAATATCGCTAACTGCAATAAAATTTTGGATAAAGCGAGTTTGACTACAATACCAGCGTGGATAGCCAAGAAAGAGGCATTCATGGATAACTTGACGATTTGGAACACCTTAGGGCATATCCAGATGGCAAGCATCGAGATGAAACAATATACGAAGCGACTTTCGGCTGAGAATGATGATTGGGAACTACAAGATGCGATAAAAGCAGCATATACAGCCATTTATGAGACTTCTGAGAAGTTGATTAAAAATATAGGGAAGATAATGAAGTTTATCAACGGTAATTTCCCAAGCTATGATTACTCCGCTTTGAAGGACGCCAAGAAGAATCTTGCAAAATTTAGGGAAGACAATGCTGGAGAACTTAAATATGTGAGAAACAACGTCGCTGCTCATCGTGATAATGATATTTGCAACCAACTTGACACTTTGGGCAGATTACATCTGTCTGATGCCGTTAAGTTGGTGGTTGAATATGGGAATATCATCAACGAATTGGGGGCTGTCGTTAGCCCGATTAAAGATTTAGGAATAAGAAAGTTGAATATGGTATATAGTTGATAGAAGATTAAACAATATGGAACCAAACAACATTCAACATAAATCATTCCTTTGGCACTTCACCATCGAGCCATTCTCATGGCACACGTTCTACGGTGAGCAATGCCCATCCTTTGTTACCGAAGATAACAAAGAAGCATGGAAACGGTATCTGACGAAACTCATCAAGAAACATCTGAAGCCTGAGACGATGGACACTTCCGAGTTTCAGGAGATAGAAACGAAGATAAGGGAAGAGGAACTGCTGTGCATACAATGGGATGAGAAGAGAAAACGGTCTATGGAGAGGCAACGCTATTGGGCAAAGATGGAGCGACCGAGAATCAACTATATTCCGAAAGGGCTAACGGTGGATTATGAAGAGGAGTATTCCAAGTACCTGATGCAGGAAGTGTCATTCGTGCCAAGGGACAATGATGACTTCATGGCTCTACTTCGATTATTGGAGCGTTGGCACAAAAAATCCATTCCACAGATATTGGAGAAGAACAGACCCGATGCGGCTTATGCCATAGCCATCAGTTTGTGCAAACATACACCACTGCTCATCAACCGAGATGATATACAAGAACTGGTTGGAGAATACAAGCGACGCATCGGAAAACTGATATTCGACTGCTACAAAGCCTTGGTGGAGACTGTCAAGGCATGGAACAATGAGGAGAAACGACAAGAGGCTTGTCGATTTATCGCAGAGAATGCAGGACAATACCAACATTATCGAGGAATGCAGAAGAGGCTGATGGACTTGATTCCAGAGAATCCTTTTGAGGGTGAACCAGTGGTGGTGACTCGCGAACCGAATGACTATGAAAAACCATTCATGTAATTTATCAACCACACAAACTTTACTAACGTATATGAAACAGAACATAATGAGAGAAGCCCCTATACTTTTACCAGTATTTACAACGAGTGTGCCTTTGGATTTTCCATCTGAAGGAACGTTTGCGTTCAACAAGAAGACCAAAAAGCAGTTGGAAGTGACGGTGAGAATCAACGAGCAACAGTACTTCAACATGAACTTCCTGAACCATGGTGGCTATATCATGGCGTGCTGCCGCTGGGCGCATGTACTGGACTTCACGGAGAATGGGCTTGACCACATACAGATGATAATCAAGCGTCATTTCCAAAAGAAATATCCTGTCATCAGCAGTTTGTATGGTCAGCATACCGATACAGCTGAGGACATCCATATCTCCACCATCGGCTTTGAGGGAAATCCGAAGGAGTGGTATATCTCTATGCGTATCTATGGCGAGAGATTCGATGACTTGATGCATGGCAATCCACTGATAAATGTAACGTTTGCCTCTGCCGTGGGTAATCTGTGCATGGCGAGCGTGGATGTATTCAAGGAAATCATGAAGAGCGATGCCAAGCAGCCGAAAGTGCTGTTGAAGGAATTGACTGGCATTGACAAGATAGACAAGAACTTTGACTTCGGCAATTATCTGGATGCAAGGAATCCTGATACAGGTGAGATTATATCAACTGCGAGGGAGGACGGTAAGACTTCGGGAGTTGAACTGCCTGAGGAGATTGAAATACCTCAAAACTTGGACAAGTATCCTACAAATACTTACTTTTCGTACTTTATGAAATCTCTGAATGATATGGAGTTCGTAATATTTTGCAATGCCTTGTATTTTGAAATCAAAGGTAAGATGGTTGATTTGAAAAAGTGCAGTTTCTTTTCTGATGATGATTTGGATGATATGGAGAAGAACGTTGCATCCCTGGGTGACAAGGTGATAAATGGAGAAGATGCCAGTACTGAAAGATTATTGATAACATCGACCCTATTTTTGATATTCTCTAAGATGCATACCCCATTGATAGAAGAAAAATTTCATGTCAAGGAGTCGGCAGAAGGTAAGCTTGCATTGGAACTGGATGGATATTTCAAGAAGTTGATATGGAGAAAGTGGAATACCTCCTATTTGGAAGAACGAATGAGGCAAGAAAATGAGACGATGGCACAAGTGGAGGCAGACAAAGCCATTGTGAAGCAAAAGAGTGATGAATGGAAGAGTATAATGGAAGAAATGTCCTTCAATGCTTTCTTGGTGTTCCATAGCAAAATGAACGAACTGATGAAAACAAAGAAAGCCACCTTGATAAAATATGCTTTCTTAGATTCAAAGATGTTGGATGACCATAAGCACTATTGGGCTGGTACCTACTATTGGCACAATAAGAAATACGATGAACGGCAGTATGTATTATTCAGAAAGAATACGGAAATCATCGTTACCGTATTCTACGAGGGTATTCTGCGTGGAACATTGTATGGCAATGATGCCAGAACAAAATATGCCTTGAAGATAAAAGGTATCATCGTGGAATTGATGAATACTGACTGGAGTGCAGTCAATGACAATGTTAGGTAATGAAGAAAATCAAGCTCTATGACTACCAGCAGGAGATGCTGGAGAATATCATCAAGAAACTGACAACGAAGTCGTTTACACCCTTTCGGAAGAGAAAGGACTACGTGGAAAACTACTCTGTGTTGGTGCAGATGCCTACGGGTACGGGCAAGACCTATGTGATGGCTTCGGTGGTGAAGTGGTTTCTTGATAGCCATGAGAATGGTGAAGTCTGGATTGTCGCACATCGCCGTGAATTGGTTGAACAGATGCAACAAACACTCGACAGATTCTGTCTGGAGTATGGCGAGAAAGAGATGGTGATGGCTGCAAAAGTCAGAATCCGTGTGCTTTCCATTCAATGGCTCGGCAGGCATATCGGGGAACTGGAGCAGGCGGGATGTTTTCCCGGTCTGATTGTAGTGGACGAGGCTCACCATGCCTTGGCTCGTTCCTATCAAGACTTGTTCCAGCGCAATAGAATGGCGTTGAAGTTAGGCATGACGGCAACGCCTTGTCGTATGAAAAAGGAATCTTTCGGCAAACTGTTTGAAAATCTGTTGACCTCGCCTCCAACCAAGGATTTTATTAAGCATGGCTATCTTGCACCCTACGACTATGTGGTTATCGGGCAGTTCTCTCAAGACCAGTTGACTATCAATGGTTTGAAGGGACGTGGTAGTGACGGAGACTATTCTGTCAAGGAGATGGATGAGAAACTGAACGTGCCTCAATCTGTCAA
>CAKQDG010000013.1 GCA_934219025.1 uncultured Prevotella sp.
TCATCCCGGAATACAAGACACTCGAGGAGTATGCCAAGGCAAACGGCATCGAGTTCGGCAGTAGAGAGGAACTCTGTGCCAACGCCAAAATCCACGAGATGATAATGGAGCGCATCGACACACTGCAGCAGCAGCTTGCCCACTACGAGCAGATAAAGCGCTTCACCCTGCTGCCAAATCCATTCACCATGGAGAGCGGCGAACTCACAAACACGCTCAAGATGCGCCGCAAGGTGATAAACGAGCACTATAAGAACGAAATTGAGGCGATGTACGAAGAATAAACTCCACACTCCTCACTCCACATTCAATACTCAATAAAATGATAACTCAAGATCAACTGAAAGACGTAATGGAGCGCGCCGAAGCTCTCCACAAATATCTCGATATAGACAAGAAAAAAGTAGAGTTCGAAGAAGAACAGCTGCGCACTCAGGCTCCTGACTTCTGGGACGACCCAAAGCGCGCCCAGGAGCAGATGAAGAAGGTGAAGGGCATAGAGAAATGGCTCACCGGATATAAGGAAGTGCGCACACTTGCCGACGAGCTGCAGCTCGCCTTCGACTTCTACCACGACGACATGGTTACCGAAGAGGAAGTGGACGAGGACTACGCCAAGGCTATCAAGGCTATCGAAGACCTGGAGCTGAAGAACATGCTGCGACAGAAGGAGGACCCGATGGACTGCGTGCTGAAAATCAACTCCGGAGCCGGCGGTACGGAGAGCCAGGACTGGGCGTCGATGCTCATGCGTATGTATATGCGCTGGGCTGAGGCTCACGGACATAAAGTGACCATCAGCGACCTGCAAGAGGGCGACGAGGCTGGAATAAAGAGCGTCACCATGGAGATAGAGGGTGGAGAATATGCCTACGGATATCTGAAGAGCGAGAACGGAGTGCACCGCCTCGTGCGCGTCTCCCCGTTCAATGCCCAGGGCAAGCGAATGACAAGCTTTGCCAGCGTATTCGTTTCACCACTCGTAGATGATACTATCGAGGTGTTTGTAGACCCGTCAAAGGTTAGCTGGGATCTCTTCCGAAGCGGCGGCGCAGGCGGACAGAACGTGAATAAGGTTGAAACCGGTGTGCGCTTGCGCTACCAGTATACCGACCCCGACACGGGCGAGGAGGAAGAAATCCTCATCGAGAACACCGAGAGCCGCAAGCAGCTCGAAAACCGCAACAACGCCATGCGCTTGCTCAAGTCACAACTCTACGACCGCGCCATGAAGAAACGTCTCGAGGCACAGGCTAAGATTGAGGCGGGCAAGAAAAAGATAGAGTGGGGCAGCCAGATACGCAGCTACGTTTTCGACGACCGTAGAGTGAAAGACCATCGTACAAACTATCAGACCTCCGACGTGGACGGCGTAATGGACGGAAAAATCGACGGGTTCATCAAGGCTTATCTCATGGAATTTCCCGTGAACGACGACGAGCAATAGAAACTATATACTTTGTCATGAAAATGAATTAATACATTAACAATAAAAATATTAATACTATGAGTCAGAAAGGAAAAGCACGCCGCGAGCGCTATCAGGAGCAGCAGGCAAAACAAGGAGCAAAGGTGTTCAACTGGATTCTCGGACTTTTGGTCTTGGGAGCAATAGTGTTCTTGGCAATAGCGGCAACACAAGGGTAAAGGAAAATGAGCGGACTGGAAATTGAAAGAAAGTTCCTCGTTAACAAACGGGACGGCGAATACAAAAAACAAGCGTATTCGTCGTCTCGCATAAAACAGGGATACATCTGTAGTGCCCACGGACGTACCGTGAGAGTGAGAATACGCGACGAAAAAGGATATCTCACAATCAAAGGACCATCAGACAAGGGAGGAATGTCGCGCTATGAATTTGAAAAGGAAATAACGCTCGACGAGGCTGAACAGCTGATGAAACTCTGTGAACCCGGCATCATCGACAAAACTCGCTATCTGGTGAAAAGCGGCAGGCACACCTTTGAAGTGGACGAGTTTTATGGCGATAACGAAGGGCTCGTAATGGCTGAGGTGGAACTTGGCAACGAGGACGAACCCTACGAAAAACCGGCTTTCATAGCAACCGAAGTAACCGGCGACCGACGGTTCTATAACTCTTTCCTCAGGCAAATGCCGTTTGCAGTATGGAAAAACCAATTGCCACAGGAGTTCAGATAATCCGGAATACTGATATTCTGGTTATTGACATATTAACCTTAATCGGAGGAACATGGAATTTATCTTAATTGGAAGAACATGAAATTAGACGAACTGTTTTATTTCCATAAAAACGACCGCATCGTGGTATTCTTCCTTGTCGCAGTTGCCGTCGTTGCAGCAACGGCAATATATCTGCTTGATGATGCAGAATTTGAATCCAAGGACAATACAAGTGCCGCTTCCATCATTGACGGTGATGATGGAAACGGCACTTATGCTATAAAGAAAGGCAATGGAAACTTCTACTATGTGGGAGAGAGAAGAGTGGAACTCTTTTCTTTTGACCCCAATACGGCAGACAGCACCACTCTGCTGAAACTTGGACTGCAGTCGTGGATGGTTAGGAACATATACAAATACCGCGCTGCCGGCGGAATCTTCCGACATAAAGAAGATTTTGCCAGAGTCTACGGACTGACGAAAAAACAATACGAAATGCTCGCACCATACATTCGTATCAGCGACGACTATAGGGCTGCTGCCGATTTCTATTCTTCTTCGCCTGTCGGCAGCAGAGAATATTCCGAAGAAAATAACCGTGCCTATGTGCCACGAGACACTATGGCATATCCTTTAAAATTAAAACCTGGAGAACATATAAGCGTGAATAATGCCGACACGGTGCAACTAAAGAAAATACCCGGTATCGGAAGCGCATATTCAAGGGCTATAGTGAGACGGAGAGATAAACTTGGCGGCTTTTCCTCAAAGGCACAGCTTATGGAAATAGACGGGTTTCCACAAGATGCGCTCGCCTATATTGAAGTGGATGCAAATGAAATCAGAAAGATAAATCTGAACAAATTGACCTACAGTCAGCTGCGCCAACATCCATATATCAACTATTACCAGGCTCGCGATATCGTGGACTACCGCAGACTTCGCGGCACGCTGAAATCACTCGCCGAACTGAGACTTATGAAATCGTTTACGGCAGGAGATATAGAGCGCCTAAAACCGTATGTGGAGTTCTGACAATGCAAAATCATTAAAAAAAACGAAATTTCTCACCTTATATAATGCATAATGTGAAAGTTTTTCTTACTTTTGCCGCCAAAATAAAAATCAAGAAGCGACACAAGTTCGCTTCGAAACGTAAACAAATCAAGATATGCAAGAGAATCTGGTAATCGTGGAGAGCCCTGCAAAGGCTAAGACGATAGAAAAATTCCTGGGTAAGGACTATAAGGTAATGTCGAGTTACGGACATATCCGCGACTTGAAGAAAAAGGAGATAAGTATTGATCTGAAAACACTCGAGCCTGATTATGAAATACCTGAAGAGAAGAAAAAACTCGTCAGCGAACTGAAGTCAAATGCAAAAAAAGCATCTAAGGTGTGGCTCGCTTCCGATGAGGACCGCGAAGGAGAGGCCATATCGTGGCACTTGTGTGAAGTACTCGGACTTGACGAGAAAAATACAAACCGTATTGTGTTCCACGAAATTACAAAGCCTGCAATTCTCGAGGCTATAAAGAATCCAAGGTTTCTGAATATGGATCTTGTAAATGCCCAGCAGGCACGACGCGTGCTCGACCGACTTGTGGGTTTCAAGCTGTCGCCAATCCTTTGGCGCAAGGTGAAACCGGCTCTTTCGGCAGGACGTGTGCAGAGCGTTGCCGTTAGACTTATCGTTGAGCGTGAACGTGAAATACAGGCTTTCAAGTCGGAACCTTATTACAGGGTAAGTGCCATTTTCTTTATTGCCGGAGAGAACGGCAATAAAACAGAGCTGAAAGCAGAACTCGACACTCGTTTTAAAACTCACGAGGAAGCTGTTGGCTTTCTTGAAAAATGCAAAACGGCAAAGTTCCGTGTGGACGATGTGCAGAAGAAACCGCTTCGCCGTATGCCGGCACCGCCATTCACCACTTCTACCTTGCAGCAGGAAGCTGCCCGGAAACTTGGATTCACTGTGTCGCAGACAATGATGCTCGCACAGCATCTCTACGAAAACGGAAAAATAACATACATGCGTACCGACTCCGTAAACCTCTCCTCTCTATGCATCAATGCATGCAAAGACGAAATCGTAAAGAATTGGGGTGAGGAATACCATAAAGTGCGCCAATACCACACACACTCAAAGGGTGCACAGGAAGCCCATGAAGCAATCCGTCCTACATATATGGAAAACAAAACCATAGAGGGAACGGCACAGGAGCGCAGACTTTATGAATTGATATGGAAACGCACTGCCGCTTGCCAGATGGCAGACGCACAAATCGAAAAGACTACGGCGCTGATATGTGTTGAACAGGAAAACGGAACGGTTGCGGGCGAGAAGTTTGCCGTGAACGGCGAGGTTGTGAAATTCGACGGCTTTCTGAAAGTCTACCGCGAATCGCTCGACGACGATGCAGTTGCCGAAGCTCCCACTAACCAACTTCCGCCAATGTCTGTGGGAGATGCTCTGCAGCGGGGCGAAATGGTTGCAACGGAGCGCTTCAGCCAGGGGCCGCTGAGATATACCGAGGCAAGTCTGGTGCACAAAATGGAAGAGCTTGGCATCGGACGCCCTTCAACCTATGCACCTACAATCAGCACTATACAGCAGCGCGGATATGTGCAGAAGGGCGACAAAAAAGGAGATGAACGTTCTTATTCCGTGGATACGCTGAAAGGCAACACCATAACAAATACGGAAAAGTCTGAAACCGTGGGCAGCGACAAGGGTAAACTGTTGCCCACTGATATCGGAATGGTGGTAAATGATTTTCTTCTTGAACATTTCCCCACAGAACTTGACTATAATTTCACGGCAAATGTGGAACAGCAGTTCGATGCCATTGCAGAAGGAAAAGAGCAGTGGACGGACATGCTGAAGGATTTCTACAAGAAATTTGAACCTGCTGTGGAAAAGACTATGAACAGCCGACAGGAGCATAAGGCGGGCGAGCGCCAGCTCGGTGTGGAGCCGAAAAGCGGAAAACCTGTGTTTGTAAAGATTGGAAGGTTTGGACCTGTGATACAGATAGGAACTGCCGAGGATGAGGAGAAACCTCGCTTTGCCCAGCTGCCGAAAGACAAGAGCATGGAGACAATAACGCTGGATGAGGCTCTTGAGCTGTTCAAACTCCCACGCACGGTAGGTGAATTTGAAGGTACGCCTGTGGTTATCGGTGCCGGACGATTTGGCCCATACATTCTTCACAACAAGAAGTATGTTTCCCTGCCAGCCGAGGAAGACCCCTTGACAATAAAACTCTCCACGGCTGTCGCCTTGATAGAGCGCCGACGGATGGAAGACAATATGCGCCATCTCAAGAAATTTGACGAAGAACCGAAGCTCGAAGTAATGAAAGGCAAATACGGGCCTTATCTCGTTTACGACGGAAAGAACTACCGCCTGCCTAAGGCTATGCACGAGCGTGCCGCAGAGCTTACGCTGCAGGAGTGTATGGATGTGATAAACAGTGCCGTGAAGAAATAATGAAGGCACAAAAGTGCAACAACAAGCTAATTTGATGATTGCCTATGCAACGGATAATCCTTATCGGCTATATGGGAGCCGGAAAGACCACAGTGGGAAGACAACTTGCCGCTGAACTCGGACTGATGTTCTATGACCTTGACTGGTATATCACCAGCAGGATGAGACGCACGGTGCCCGAGATATTCGAAGAGTCGGGCGAAGAGGGCTTCCGGAAAGTGGAACAGGCTATGCTTCACGAAGTGGCAGAGTTTGAAAACGTTGTGCTGAGCTGTGGCGGGGGCACCCCATGTTTTTTCGACAACATGGAATATATGAACCGGCAAGGCGAAACCGTATATCTCAAGGCCTCTCCAGAAGTGCTCTATGCTCATCTGAAAATGGGAAAGAGCGTGAGGCCGCTCTTGCTCAACAAAACTCCAGAGGAGGTGGAAGCCTTTGTCAGGAAACAGCTCATGCAGCGCGAGCCTTTCTATTCGCAGGCAAAGCATGTGCTGGATGTGAACGTGCTCGATTCGAGCGACAAAATAAAAATATCCGTTGAGAAAATAATACAGATGCTATAATGAAAAAGTGGACTATCGAAGACTCCAAGGAGTTGTATAACATGGGGGGATGGGGCACGTCCTATTTCGGAATAAACGACAAGGGCGACGTCTATGTCACGCCATGCAAGGACAACACGCAGATTGACCTGCGCGACATTATGGATGAACTCGCCCTGCGCGATATCACTCCCCCCGTGTTGCTGCGTTTCCCTGATATCTTGGATAACCGTATCGAAAAAACGTCGAGCTGTTTTCAGAAAGCGGCAAAAGAGTATGGCTATACGGGCGAAAGCTTTATAATATATCCCATCAAGGTGAACCAGATGCAGCCTGTGGTTGAAGAGATAATAAGCCACGGCAGAAAGTTCAATCTCGGACTCGAATGTGGCTCCAAGCCCGAACTGCATGCCGTTATTGCCGTGCAGTGCCAAAGCGACGCTCTGATAATCTGCAACGGATACAAAGACCAGAACTATATCGAGCTTGCTCTTCTCGCGCAAAAGATGGGAAAGAGAATCTTCATCGTGGTGGAAAAACTCAACGAACTTGAAATCATTGCAAAGGCTGCAAAGAAACTTGGCGTGAAGCCTAATCTCGGAGTGCGCATCAAGCTTGCTTCATCTGGTAGCGGCAAATGGGAAGAAAGTGGCGGCGACGCCAGCAAGTTCGGACTTACCAGCTCGGAAGTGCTTGCTGCACTCGAAATCCTTGACAAGAAGGGAATGAAAGACTGTCTGCGACTGATACACTTCCACATCGGAAGCCAGATAACAAAAATCAGGCGCATACAGACTGCACTGAGAGAAGCTTCGCAGTTTTATATTCAGTTGCACAAAATGGGATACAACGTGGACTTTGTGGACTGCGGCGGCGGATTGGGCGTGGATTACGACGGCACACGCTCGTCGAACAGCGAGAGCAGCGTGAACTATTCCATCCAGGAATACGTGAACGACTGCCTGTACACGTTCATCGAGGCTGCCGATGCCAACGGCATACAGCATCCCAATCTTATTACAGAGGGCGGACGCTCGCTGTCGGCACATCATTCAGTGCTCGTCATCGACGTGCTCGAAACGGCATCCCTGCCCGAGATGAACGAGGAATACGAGCCGGCGCCAAATGCCCATAAACTCGTGAAAGACCTTTATGATATATGGGACAACCTGAATCCGCGCACCATGATGGAGGACTGGCACGATGCGGAGCAGATCAGGGAAGAGGCTCTCGACTTGTTCTCTCACGGAATGGTGGACTTGAAAACGAGAGCCGAGATAGAACGCATGTACTGGAGCGTTTGCCGCGAGGTGAACAGCATGGCAAAGTCGATGAAACATCTGCCGGAGGAACTTAAAGGACTCGACAAACTGCTTGCCGACAAGTATTTCTGCAATTTCTCCCTGTTCCAGTCCCTGCCCGACAGCTGGGCTATCGACCAGCTCTTCCCGATAACCCCGCTGCAGCGGCTCAATGAGCGGCCCACGCGCAGCGCCACGATACAGGACATAACATGCGACAGCGACGGAAAAATAGCAAACTTCGTTACCAACAGGCATCTCTCGCACATCCTGCCGGTGCATGCCGTAAGGAAAAACGAACCGTATTATCTCGGAGTATTCCTCGTGGGAGCATATCAGGAGATTCTCGGCGATATGCACAATCTGTTTGGCGACACCAATGCCGTGCACATTTCCGTGAAAGACGGTAAATACAACATCGACCAGATTTTCGACGGCGAAACCGTGGAAGAGGTGTTGAGCTATGTGCAGTATAATCCCAAGAAACTTGTCAGACAACTTGAGATTTGGGTTACCAAGAGCGTGAAGCAAGGCAAAATCTCTCTTGAAGAAGGAAAGGAATTCCTGTCGAACTATCGCTCCGGACTATATGGATACACTTATTTGGAATAGACTTTAAAACTGAAATTACGGATTGGCGCATCTTCGCCTCTTCCGTAATTTTATTGTATAGCCCTATAACTCATATTTGTCTTATAACTCTTATTGGTTCTATAAAAACTGTTTCTCTTGACAACAATGGAAAAAATAACAATAGTAAAAGTGGGAGGTGCCGTCGTAGAAGACGATGTGCGCCTTGCCGCACTTATCAACAATTTCTGCAGTCTTGACGGCAGAAAACTGCTCGTGCATGGCGGCGGACGGAGTGCCACAAAGATTGCAGCGTCGCTCGGCATAGAGAGCAAGATGGTAGACGGACGCCGCATCACCGATGCCGAGATGCTGCGCGTGGTAACAATGGTGTATGGCGGACTGGTGAACAAGAATATCGTGGCAAAACTGCAATCCCAGGGAGTTGATGCCGTGGGACTGACCGGCGCCGACATGAACGTAATCCTCTCTCACAAACGCCCCTTGAAAAACGGAATCGACTATGGCTATGTGGGAGACGTGGACAGAGTGGACGGCAGCAAACTGAAAAGCCTGATAGAACAGGGGATAACCCCTGTGATGGCTCCGCTGACCCACGACGGCAACGGAAACATCCTGAACACCAATGCCGATACGATAGCGTCGGAAACGGCAAAATCCCTCGCTGCCTTCTATGATGTTACACTTGTGTATGCCTTTGAAAAAAACGGAGTGCTCGCAAATCCAGACGATGAGGCCAGCGTGATACGGCATATCGACAAAGAGAATTTTGAGAGATACAAAGCCGACGGCACAATAGCCGGAGGAATGCTCCCAAAACTCGAAAACGCCTTTGCCGCCATAGACGCCGGCGTGAAACGGGTGGCAATAACAAAAGACAGCGACCTGAAGGTGGATAATGGAACGATAGTTGAAAAATAATGTTAAAACAACAGGAAAATCCATCATTCCTGTAACTTTCCAAAGCGTGAATCGTCTTAATAATAGAGGCAAATGAAAAAAGTCAGTTTCCGAAACGATGTGTTGCCGTTGAAAAACGTGCTCTATAGGCTTGCCCTCCGCATAACTATGAACCGGGAGGAAGCCGAGGATGCCGTTCAGGAGACGATGATAAAAGTTTGGGACAAGCGAGACTCCCTGCAGGATATAAACTCGATAGAGGCCTTCAGCCTGACGATATGCCGAAACATAGCACTCGATATGACACGGCGCTCGGCACGAAACGAAGAATCGCTTGACGGACAAACATTTGAACCTCAGGTTTCGAATATGCCAAACCCCGACGAAAAGGCAGAGCAGCGCGACATGCTGGAAATGGTGAAGCGGATTGTAGACAGCTTGCCGGAGAAACAAAAAACATGCATGCAGCTGCGCGACTTTGAAGGGAAATCGTATAAGGATATTGCACAAATCCTCTCGATAACAGAAGAGCAGGTGAAGGTGAACATATACAGGGCAAGACAGACCGTAAAACAAAAGTTCAACGAAAATGCAGAATATGGATTATAAATACATCGAACAATTACTGGAGCGCTACTGGAACTGCCAGACCTCTCTCGAAGAAGAAGCCATTCTCAAAGCCTTCTTCAGTCAGGACAAAGTGCCTGCCGGGCTTGAAAAATACAAAAGCCTGTTCGCCTATGCCGCAACGGAACAGAAAGCCGACAGGCTGGGCGATGATTTCGATGAGCGTATGATGGAAATGATAGACGAACCTGCAGTTGTAAATGCAAAGATCGTTCCGTTCCGTCAGCGACTGGTGCCGCTGTTCAAGGCAGCAGCAGTGGTGGCAATAATCCTGACACTCGGAAACGCCTCGCAGATAGCCTTCAACGACAAGGCGGAAACAACCCCCGACGCCACGGCTCTCGCACCTAAAGTGCAGAATGGACCGAACGTTGCAATGGGAGGCGACTCGGTAAAGGTGGACACGCTGAAAAAGGCTGTTTCAACCATATCGGGCGTGATTAAATAACGACAATTATTTCTATGCTTTCTCATAATAATCATGTTTAGTAAAACAACTCTGAAGCTGTGAAGCTTCATTCTCTCAAATTTTTCATAACATACTAACGTAAAGACCGCCTTTGACACGAAACCTGTCAAGGCGGTCTGCTTTTTTCCCTCCATTCATCATCCGGAACAATATTCCACAAGGAAAAGTGTTCCAAATTTCCCTGTCCCGATTTCTTAAATTTTGTTTAGCAAAAAACGGCACTTCCGGAAAAGCAATGCTTTTCAAGGAGAGAAGCAATGCTTTGCTCCCGAAAAAGCATTGCTTTGCTCAAAGCGGAGAAATGGCTTATACATTCTTTAACTTTCTGACGGTGATAGATGCCGTCAGTTTGAGGAAATTTAGAACACTTTGCAGAGGAGCGGAATTTCCCGAAAAACATTCTCCGTTCCAGCTTCCTAAACGATGGGCAGACTGATACCGTTTATCTTTTGATAAATGTCAAGAGCATAAATGTCGGTCATGCCGCTTATATAGTCAATCACAGCCATGATTCTTGTTTCCAGGTCGGCAGAAGTGATGTCATACTGACTGCTCACCCGGCTTATGAGCTGTCGGGAATAAAAGCGGTCGGGGTGGACAGCAGCCTCGGTCATTATCTCCATGAGAGTCTCCATAATCTTGAAACCGCTCAATTCCACATCCAGCACAGGCTTGCTCTTGTAAATCTTGTCTTTCGACACCTTGGTACACCGTCTGTAGGCCGAGCGCTGAGGCTCCGGGATATTGTCTATCAGGCAACCACTGAATGTGCCGTTCAGGATATTCTCTTCATTCTCTATAAAGGTGTGGGCACAGGCATTTTCAAGCTTGCCAATTACGCAAGCCCGCATATAGATCACCTTCTCGTTGTCGTCTGTTATTCCCTCGTCGATGATGCGCTTCTCTATGTGATTTTTCGCGGTTTCATCGAAGAATCCAAGCAGCAGCTCCTTTGTTTCGTCGAATGTCAGAATCTTCAGCTTGTGGGAGTCTTCGATGTCCATAATCTCATAGCAGATGTCGTCGGCAGCTTCCACAAGATACACCAGCGGATGGCGGGCGTATTCGAGGGGTGCCCCGGGCTCGGATTTGCAAATAATGCCCAATTCATCGGCGATTTTCTTGAATATCGCCTTTTCGGAGCCGAAAAATCCGAACTTGCCGTGGCTTCCGGCGAGAGCCGATGAAAACGGATATTTCACTATTGATGCAAGTGTGGAGTATGTCATTACGAATCCTCCGTCGCGCCTGCCCTTAAACCTGTGGGCGAGCAGGCGGAATGCATTGGCGTTGCCTTCAAAATGCGTTATGTCGTCCCATAGTCCCTTGCTCACCTGTTCTCTAAGATAACTTCCCTTCCCCTCGGTGAAGAAGGTCTGAATGGCTTTCTCGCCGGAGTGCCCGAACGGAGGGTTGCCCATATCGTGGGCAAGACACGCCGTGCTCACTATAGTGCCAATCTGCGTGAACAGAGTGTCGGCAAGTTCTGGGTGCTTCTTCACGAGAGCTGCCTCAACGTCGTTGCCCAGCGACATGCCCACGCTTGCCACCTCCAGGCTGTGGGTCAGTCGGTTGTGCACGAAGATGCTGCCGGGCAGCGGAAACACTTGGGTCTTGTTCTGCATTCGGCGGAATGGGGCCGAGAATATCAGCCGGTCGTAGTCGCGCTTGAATTCGCTGCGGTCGTCGTGGCGCTCTATGTGGCGCTCCTCTTGTCCCAGACGCTTGTTTGATATGAGTTGCTTCCAGTTCATCATAATCTTTTGGTGTGGTGATTTAGTTTATGCAAAGTTAGCAAAAGAAAAAGAAAAGCATTACTTTTGCACCGATAAATGATTAAAAGAAAGCTACGATGAAAATTTGCGTATTTTGTTCGGCCAACAGTGATATTGAGCCGGTTTATTTTGAAAAAACAAGAGAATTGGGTGAATGGGCTGCAAAAAACTCCCATTCCATCGTGTTTGGCGGTTGTGATATGGGGCTTATGGAGTGTGTTGCCAAGGCTGCATACAGCAATGGCGGCATGACGATAGGGGTGGTGCCCTCGAAGATTGAAGAGAACGGACATGTCAGTCAGCACCTCTCGGTAGAGATTCCCTGCGACAACCTGAGCGACCGCAAGGATCTCATGCTTCTGAAAAGTGATGTGGTCATAGCCCTGCCTGGCGGACTGGGCACATTAGACGAGATTTTCACCGTTGCTGCCTCTGCCACCATCGGCTATCACCGCAAGAAGGTGATACTGTATAACATCAACGGATTCTGGAATTCGCTCATCGCCCTGCTCGATGATTTGCAGCAGAAGGGGATGGTGCGCGGCAACTGGCGTCAGCATATCCTCGTTGCCGAAAGCCTTGACGATATCAAGCGTGAGCTGGCAAACGAGGATTTCGGGGCTTAAAAGCTCCTGAGCCATGATTTCAGCTCCAGTTCCATCTCGTTGTGGAACTTGAATCTTTCGCGCATGCCGAAGCCGTGGCCGCCAGAAGGGTAAACATGCAGGGATGCCGGCACGTCGTGGCGGTAAAGCTCTATGTAGTAGTTCACGCCGTTTACGGGCAACACCGTGTGGTCGTCGTCGGCAAGGGCGATAAATGCCCTTGGCGTGGCTCTCGACACCTGTGCATCGTTGCTGTACAGCTTTTCGTCTTTCTTTTTCGCATCCTTGCCAAGAAAATTGTCGTGGCTGCCCTTGTGGGTTATGTCGGGCATCATCGTTATTACGGGATAGAAAAGAATCTGGAAGTCGGGTTTTGCGTCGCCCTTTGAATGTGTGGCAAGCGTGGAGGCAAGATGCCCGCCTGCCGACGAGCCCATTATTCCCACTTCGTCAGTCTTTATGTTCCAGGCCTGGGCGTTGCGGCGCACGAGTCTTATCGCTTCTTCGGCATCAGCCACGGGCACTTCGCAGTTTCCGTGTGGCATGCGGTATTTCAATACGATTGCCGCTATGCCCATATTGTTGAAAAACGGAGCCCAGTCGTATCCTTCGTGGTTCATGGCGAGATGGGAATATCCGCCGCCGGGACATATCACCACGGCTTTGCCCGTGGCTTCGCTTCTGTCGGGCAGATATACTGTGATCTTTGCCGTGTCCTGGCTGTCTCCGTTGTCGTTGGGGGCGGAGCCATTCCATAGGTTCATCACGATAGGTTTCTGTGCGCATGCTGTGAACGACACAGTTGCAAACAATAGGGCTGTAAGGGCTTTCTTGAGTATTTTCATTTCTTTTTATCTTGATATTTCTTTATTGTGGTTTCGGCCGTTCCTTTTCTGAAAAGGCTTCATTGGCGTTAATCCTCTGCAATATTCGCAAAAAAATCCGAGATATGCAAATTATACTGTTGAAATAAAAAACAGCCACTTTCTCACGAGAGCGGCTGTTCATGAATCTTGAGCAAAAAATTTTTTGCTCTACATACCAACATTATCCAATCAATATTTATTTTATACTTATATGACCGTAAGAATGACAGAAAGTTTAATCTGTTTCTTGATTTTCTTGATTACCATGGCCTGCCGCCACCGCCCGACGAACCTTTCAGTGTGGCTGTTACGGATGACGACGAGCTGCCGCAGCTCAGAGTGTAGCTGCTGCCAGATGTAAGTCCGCCGCAGGTAACGAGCACGGAGCTTCCGCCTCCGCCCCATCCGCCAGGGCCACCTCCGCCGGGAGCCGCACTTATGCGCGGTCCGCCACCGTTGCCCGAAGATGAGTAGTTGCTCGGCACGGTGAACGATGCCAACTCTGTGTCGCCGCTTTTCAGCGTTACGGCCTGTCCTGCCGATACGCTCATACTTCCGCTCACGTAAGGCTGTGTGGATTCCGAAGAGCTTGGCACAGAATTGCCGCCTCCTACTGCGAGTAAGGTGCCTCCGGTGAAGATTACAGAATATCCTTCCTCTTCGTTGGCGTCGATACCACATTCCGGCGACGTTGTGCCGAAGGCGCGAATTGTTCCGCCCATGATATACATGTTGCCGTTAGAGTCAAGCCCGTCGTTGCCGGTAGCCACCACGGTTATGTCGCCTCCCTTTATATACATGTGGCTTGATGAGTTTATCGCGTCATCATTGGTGTAGCACACCACAGTGCCGTCGTTTATCGTCAGTTCAGCCTTGCTCTCGATACCTTCGGCACCGTTTCCGGTGGTTGTCACGTTGATAGTTCCACCGTTTATCGTAACGTTGCCGTCGGCTTTTATTCCCTTAGCCGAAGACTTCTGGTCGCTTGTCAGACGATCGGTGCTTCCGGTGTAGTTTGTATATTCTGTACCGTTTACATAGGCATACAGTCCGCCAGTTGTGCTGATGGTGATGTTGCCGCCGTTTATGATTAGCTCGCCGTCGGTGTTTATTCCCTTGCCGCCGCTACCGCTGCTTGTGAGCGATAATGTTCCGCCGTCAATCTGTATTTTTCCGTCGGCACTTATACACGAGGCCGCCTTTGTCTTTGCGGCATCAGTGTCCCATTTTCCGCCTCCGGTGCTGTTGATGGTGATGTTCCCGCCGGTTATCGTGATATCGCCATCCGCTTTCAGTCCTTTCACGGCAGTGCCGGTTATGGCGGCGCTGAACGTTCCTCCGCTGATGGTAATAGAGCCGGTGTCCTCAGCTTCACGCAGGGTGGCATCCTCCTCCTTGTATGCCACTTGCAGGGCATCGTCGCTGATGCCGGATATGTTCAGTTCGCCACTTTCCATAAGGAAATACTGGTTGCAGTTCAGTCCGTCTTTCACGGCAGAGAGCACATTTACCGTGGCGTTCTTCAGCGATACATATTCTTTTGCATAAATGGCGTGCGCTGTGTTGCCGTATACGTTTAGTGTGCCTTTCCCCTTTATCTCCAGGTGTCCCTTGCATACGATGCATCCCTTCTGCGAGCCGCCTTCGCCATCGCTCAGCGTATTCTCGGTGTCTTTTTTTATGCTAAGTTCTATGCGTTTGCCGTCTTGAATGTTGAGCGGTGCGCCCGAGGGGTTGGCGAGCGAGAGTCCGCGCAGTTCTATTCCTGCTTTGTATGAGCCGTTCATCGTGAATTCACCATCCGAGGAACTGCCCGTCAGAGAGTAGGTGATTTCTCCTGTATCGTCGCCCACTTCGTTGCTCTGTGTTATTGTTACGTGTGCGCCCGAAACTTCGGCGTCTACATATCGTGCGATATTTCCTGCCACGGTAACGGTTGCCGTTGTGTTGCTGTATGCCACGTTCACGGTGTTGTCGGTTACATTGGTGTTGTCTACATACATTTTCGTTATGCTTGCCGTTGGGATTGTCTTTCCCATTACGGTGAGCGATTCTCCGTTTTGATATGTCATGTCGCCTGCTTGACTTGCCGGTATGGCATACGTCACATTGCCTACCACCACGTTGAGCGTCTGAGCCGTCATGGTGATTGCCGATGTTGCGGCAGCTATTGTTGTTAGTATCTTTTTCATTTCACCATGATTTTTGTTGTGTTGTTATTATCCTTTATTATATACAGTCCGCTACCGAGCGTTGCCTTTATGCCGGCAAGTGATTCGAAGACTCCCAACTTTGTTCCCGAGAGCGAGTAAACTGTTTTTGCCGTGCCGCTACCAGCGGTTGTCAGTTCTTTTATTGCAGTTGCTTCCGAAGAGAAATACATGCGGCTCAGGTCTGCCACGGAGAATTCCTTTGTTCCGTCTGCTGCCGTAACTTTAAGTTTGCCGTCTGCAAATTCCATCTCGAGTTTTTCCACCCCTACGGAAACCACTTTTCCGCTGGTTGTCTCGAACGACAGATAGGAAAATTCGTCGGCGCTTGCGGTTATTCCGACCGCCAATGCTGCCATTGTCATTAAAATCTTTTTCTTCATAGCCTTAATCCCTTTCTTTTTTGCGTTAATTTTCTTTTCCTGTTCTACTGCCTTATATGATATTTTATTGTTGATTTTGTGCAAATTTACAATAAAAACTTTCTGTTTGCAAAATATATTATACAAATAGTTACATTCTTTAAACGAAAAATCGTTTTTAACAGAAGTTTGCATGCGCTTAGGTGCTTGGTATCTGTTGCTAAACTTTATGATGATGATAAATAAAAAAATGGCGTGTCAAGGAATTCCTTTCAAAACGAGCTGAAATGGAATGCCTGACACGCCCTATGTTTATAATGATCTAAGTTTTGTTTAAATCATAAATCTTGAATTATGTAGAAGTGTCCTGTATTATTTTTCCTTATAAATTATTGGATTTGCTCCACTTGTAATTTCGAGAGCCTCCGGATGCTCTTTGATGTACGAGTCGATGTGGCGCATGCGTTTCTCTTCGAGGATTTCGTCCACGGCAATCAGAATTCCGGTTTCCTCCACGTCGCCAAATCCGTCGTTTATTGCTGTGCCAAACAGTTTCATCGTAGGGCTCAGGTTCATGTAAGCATTTACGAGAGGCGGTATGTTGTATCCCATCTTTCTTATCTCGCGGTTCAGTATGCGGTAGTCGGCTCTGAAGTCATCTTCGCAGAAAAGGGCCTCCAACTCCTTCGGGTCGGTTTCTATTTTCAGCGGGTCCATCGGTATTACCAGGTTTTCCTTGTCGTCGAAGTGTTTCTTCAGGAAATACAGAATCATATCTCTTCCTTTGCGGATATATGATGGATACATTGTCATTTTGCCAAAGAAGTATTTCACGTTGGGCATGATTACGGTGAGTGCTCCCAGTCCGTCCCACAGGTTGTCGAGTGCAAACAGGCTCTTTGCTCCCATTCTGGAGCTTTGGTATGGCAGTGCCACGAAGGAGCGTCCCAGCTCTATGGTCTGTGGCATATAGTCCTTCATGAATTTGTCGGAGAAATGGAACATGTGGCTTGTGGCAAGAATTGGCTGTCCGTTTTTGTCGGTGTCCACGTCGGTGCCCAATATATAGCGGTATCCGCCGATTATCTCTTCGGCGTCGGGGTTCCACACAATGAGCTGCTTGTAGCAGTTTGGCATAGTGTCAAATTCGTCGATATCCATATCTTTGCCAGTACCGCCTCCTGCTTCGCGGAATGCAATTTCGCGGAGTCTGCCGATTTCCTTCATCACGTTTGGTGCGTTATGAGCCGTGATGATGTAAATCTCGTTGTTGCTTTTGTTTGTCATGCGCAACTGGCGTTCTGGTGTGAGCTCCTTTTTCAGGAGTTCCTTGTCAATAGGCTGGATAATCTCTTGTTCCATTTTCTATTATTGTATTGTTTGTTCTTTTTCTTATGACTTATAGTGTTTATGGGACTTATAGGACTCATAAGGCATATAAGATTTATGAGACTTATGCAGGTTGTGGGCAATAACGACAATTACAGTTCGTAAACCCTGTCTTCCACCCATTGTGCCCATTCCTTTGGTGTGCGGCTCTTGTCGAAAGTCTGCCATGGTATGGGCTTCCCGATCTTCACGGTGAATTCCTTGTGCACGTTCTTGTACATCTCGTCTACGAGAAACAGCATTGCGATATTGAACTTGATGCCGAGCTTCTTGCACAGGTTTGCCAGATTGTAGAAAAAGCTGGAATTCTGTCCGCCGAAGTGTATCGGCACTATGTCGCGGTGGTATTCCACGCTTTTCGAGATGAAAGTCTTTGTCCACGGTATGTCGTGTATCTTGCCGTTTATGCGTCGTGAGCACAGTCCGGCTGGGAACATCAGCATGTGGTTGTCGCTTTTGAATCCGGCTTCGACCATTGCCGGGAAGTTGCGGCTCTGCTGTCCGGTTTTGTTTATCGGGATGCACAGCGGTGCAAGTCCGGGCAGGTTCATCAGCAGGTCGTTCACCAGATATCTGAATTTGCCGTCGAAGTGCTTTCCCACTACGGCGCCGAGAGCCACGCCGTCGATGCCGCCCAGCGGATGGTTGCTCACGAGAGTGTAGAGCCGTCCGTCGTTTTTGTCGGGCAGGTTTTCCTTGCCCTCTATCTTCAGCGTCATGTCAAGATACTCCACGCAGTCTTCGAGCCATTCCACGCCCACGTGGTTTCGGCTTTTCCACAGAAAGGCGTTCACCTCGTCCTGATGTACGATGTGCTTTAGCCAGCGGACGAGAAGTTTCGGCACGTAGCGTGCCTTTTTGCCCATCTTGTCTTTAAGTATTTTGTCGATGTCGATAGTTTTCTCGGTAACTTCCATTTTCAGTAATTACTAATGACCTAAATTGATGCAAAAATAATCTAACTTTTTCACATACGTTACATTTTTGCCGAAAAAAGTTATCTTTTGCAAATATTTTAACCATTTATTCATATATCAGCGTGGTGAGTTTGTCTTCGGCAAGAATCTCGCATGCCACTTGCTGTATTTCTTCGGCAGTAATCTTGTCGATGTCTTCCACAAGTTTCGTTACATCTTTTTTCCATCCGTAATGCAGAAATGTCTTTCCGAAATCGAGTGCAAAGCTCTCCCTGTTGTCGCACGCCACGCCAATCTGTCCCTTTATCTGTCGTTTTGCAGCTTTGAGCTGCGTGTCGGTCAGTGGATTTTTCATCACCCTGTCAAATTCCCTGCGTGCCAGACGCAGACATCTCTTCACGTCTTTCGGGTCGCAGCCGAAGTATGTGGTCCATAGTCCCGTGTCGGAATAGCACACCATTGAGCTTTCCACCGTGTATACCAGAGCGTTGCGCTCCCTGAGCGAGATGTTCAGTCGGGCGTTCATGCCCGGTCCGCCCAGTATGTTGTTGAGCAGATACAGTGGCATGCGGCGCTTGTCGTGCACGCTGTAGGCTCTGTTTCCGAGCATTACGTGAGCCTGATGTGTGCCGCGGTTGTGGCGTATTTCCTGTGGCTTGTATTCCGGCAATATGGCGGTGGGTGTAACGTCTATCATCGGTGAGGCATCGGCGAAATTCTGTGTCGCCCTCTTAAGCAGCGCCACCACGCGTTTGAAATCCACGTTGCCGCTCACGAAGAATATTGTGTTCTGTGGTCGGTAATAGTGGCGGGTAAATTTTATGGCGTCCTGTGTGGTATACTTTTTCAGAGTCTCTTCCGTTCCCAGAATGTTGTGCCCGAGCGGATGCCCTTTGAATATAGCATTCTCGAAGTCATCATAGATGAGTTCTGCCGGCGAGTCGTTGTAGCTTTCTATCTCGTCGCATATCACTTCCGTCTCTTTGTCAATCTCCTGTTGCGGGTATGTGCTGTTGAACACAATGTCGGTGAGCAGGTCTACGGCACGCGGAAAATGCTCCTTCAATATCGCCGCGTAATACACGGTGTCCTCTTTGTTGGTAAAGGCATTCAGTTCGCCGCCCACGCTCTCCAGACGGTTCAGAATCTGCATTGCCGTGCGTTGGCGTGTGCCCTTGAAAGTCATGTGTTCGCAGAAGTGCGCCATTCCCTCTTTGCCGGCATTCTCGTCGCGAGTTCCGGCGCAGACTTCGTATCCGCAGTACACCACGGGCGATAGAGAATGGAGATGAATTATGCGCAGTCCGCAGTTCAGCGTTATAGTATTGTATTCCATATCATCATGTTTCTGTAAAGTCTTATGCAAAGATAATGCAAATCGAATGCAGAACATCAAATTTATTTGAATGTTATGCTGAGATGCCGCTTATCTTATGCAAAGATAATGCAAATCGAATGCAGAACATCAAATTTGTTTGAATGTTATGCTGAGATGCCGCTTATCTTATGCAAAGGTAATTATAAAAAGGCAGAATGCAAAGAAAGTTGTGCTTACAGAATTATTAGTGTGTTAGCCCAATCGCGAAGATAAGTTAATGCTAATCTTTGAAACATGTTTAATTGTTTAGTAATCAGGCACAAAGATACAATATATTTTCAAATCCAAACCAAAAACTTAAAGAAAACGATGCAGATCCAAACCAAAAATGATGGAAATGTGATGCATTTCCAAACCAAAAAGTTGTGAAAAGCTATGCAAATCCAAACCAACTTGCTGAAATATATCATATTTGCAAAATGAATAATAGGTTGTTTCAGGAGCAATGCTTTGTGTGTTTTGCAGCGAAAAGAAATCTGTTGCAGTGCGTCTGTAGATATATGGAAAAACGCTTTTGTTTACAAATAAGAAGTTTAGAACACTTTTTTATGGAAAACACCGCGAAAAAGTGTAAAGAAATGAGATAAGCAATGTTTCTTCAGGAGCAAAGCAATGCTTTTCGGGGAGAGAAGCAATGCTTTGCTCCCCGAAAAGCGATGCTCGGCTGAAAAGCTTACAAAATCAGGGAACTTGAGAAAAGTGTTCAAAAAGTCGGATTTTGCCAAAAATGCGGCAGAGAAAATTTTTTTCAAAAAAATAGCTCACAGTTGTGGTCGCTCAAAAAAAATCTATTAACTTTGTGGCTTATAACAAGTCTGTTGCTAACATAACACAGACGCAATACACCTTATTATGCACATCTTAGAAAAATTCCGTTATTGCCCAAAGTGCGGCAGTTCTCATTTCGTGGAAAGCAGCGAAAAGAGCAAAAAGTGTGAAAACTGCGGCTTTGAGTATTTTCTTAACCCGTCGGCAGCTGTGGCAGCCTTTATCGTGAACAAAAAAGGTGAACTCCTTGTAGAGCGCCGCAAGAAAGACCCCGCAAAAGGAATGTTCGACTTGCCCGGCGGCTTTGCCGACGTGAGGGAGACTGCCGAGGAGAGCATTGCCCGCGAGGTGATGGAGGAGACGATGCTCCAGGTTACGGAGGCGGAATACCTTTTCAGTCAGCCTAATATATATAGGTATTCTGATTTTGACGTGCACACGCTCGATATGTTCTTCCGTTGCACCGTTGCCGATGAGACAAAGATGCAGGCTGCCGACGATGCCGCCGAATGCCTGTGGCTGAAACCGGAAGACATACACACCGAGCAATTTGGCTTGCGCTCCGTGAGGCAAGCACTCCATATCTTTCTTGATATGACTAAAAAACACTGATTTCATCGAGAAAATACCTACCTAATGCCTTAATAATCTCAAACACAAAAGATATGAAAAAAATTCCGATATTTTCCGTTGTCGTTATTCTCGTTGCGATATTTCTTGGCTGTAACGGGAGAAAAGACAACGGAAAAACTGCTTCAGACAAGCAATTTGATTCCATCTTCGAACATGTTGCTACCTATCCCGATATTGGTAAAGCCAAGGCTTTTGTTGCCGATGCTGCAAAAACCGGGAAGATAACATATGCACAGCATCAATATTTCAATGCCATTTTAGTGTATCGCGAGATGAACCACTTTGATTCTGTGCTCAAGATATGCCAGCCGCTCGTGGAAGACCCTAAAGTGATGGCCGACAAACTGCTCCTGTATCGCGTATATGCCCTGATGACAGATGCTGCAAAATCATATAACAGTTATGCCGATATGGTGGAATACGCTTCGCATACGGTAGAACTCGCCCGGCAATTAGGCAAGACTGACAAGGAGCAGGAAATGGTGGGCACCATGGGTTACGGAATGGTGCTGCTGGGCAGAAACGACGACGGACTGCGCATGATTGACGGAGCACTTGCAAAGCTTGCGCCGCTTGACGAATGGAACTGTCGAAACAGCTATATCATTCTTTCGAAAATCAAGATAGGCGCCCTCGACGAGCTTGATCAGTATCTTGGTATACTTGATGTTTGTCGCGACGTGCTGACCCGGCTTGACGACATGACGGCAAATCCCCAAAACATCAGGCATCTTCCCCACAACTGGGCGGCCGACAAACAGGCGTTTGCCGAAGCAATGAAGCTTTACCGCTCGCAGATATATGCCTACATGACTTATGCTTATGCCAAACACGGCGACAGAAAACAGGCTTTGCTCTGTCTTGACGCCTTTGACAAAAACGGGAGCAAATACGCCACAGACTCATATAATATCATTGTGATGGCCTTGGGCGAACTGCAAATGTTCGACCGAATGCTTAAAATCTATGATTTCATCGATAAAAGACAGGGGGGCGATACTATAACGCAGACTTACAGCGACGAACTGGAACTGAAGGCGAAGGCAGCTGCAAGCCATGGCGATTTTTCTACTGCACGCTTCTACCTTCGCCGCACCATTGCCTTGAACGACACTTTGTATAAACTCCGCGACCAGAAACAGATGACAAGAATGCTCTCTGTGTATAAGGTGCACGACGAGCAGTTGAAGGCAAATGCTGCATCCTCCACGGCAAAGATAATGCTCATCATCGTAGTGGCACTGTTCTGTATCACTGTCGTTACGCTTCTCTTTATGATTCTGATATACAGGCAGAGCCGTAAAATGGTGGTAAAAAACAAGGTTCTCGTGTCTATGATTCATACCACTTACAGCTACAAGGAGAAATATAAAGAGTTGCAGAAAAAGAACGAACTCGTGAAAAGCAAGCTCGACGAGGTGCTTGCGAATGATAGAACCGCTAATACTGAAAATATCAATTCGCCGATTGAGAATGAATCTGATGTCAGTCAGGATGCATATCTGTTCGCACAGATGGATATGATGATAAGAGAAAAGGAAATGTATCTTGCCAATGATTTCCAACGTCAGACGATTGTCGATGAAATGGGCATAGACCGCAATAAAATCGGCAAATTGATACATGATTTCAGTGGATTCCCAAATCTTTCAGCCTATATAAACTCCTTCCGCCTTGAGTATGCCTACCGCCTTTTGCTGCGTGGCGACACCGGTTTGACCATCGAAGATGTGGCGCGACAGTCTGGCTTTGCCACGTTGCGCACATTCCAGCGCCTGTTCAAAGATGCATACGGCATGACGCCAGCCGAATTTAGAGAGGCAAAATAGCGAAAAGTTGTCAGATTTGGGTGGCAAAGTGTCAGAGGCCTTTGTTTTTTATAAAAGACCCATTATCTTTGCATCAGAAAAAACGACAGGACTGTGAAGTCCGCACAAGATATTTTGTCGCTAATCTCCTTCTGGTACACATTGCAGATAATGTTTGGAAGGGAAGACTTGAAAAAATTACAATAGTATGGTTTAATGGAATAATACTAAGGCATTTAAGGTTTTGAAGCTAAAAAATTAGCAGATTGGGTACAAAAGACCCGGATTGCAGAAGCAGTCCGGGTTTCGCATTTTTATATGTCGCATCCATTTTCCAGTAAGAAACAGGATGCAGAGGCAAATCAGTGGATATTATCCTCAATCAGATTCTCGCCGGTCATGTCGGCAGGCTGCTCCAGTCCCATGATGTGGAGGATAGAAGGAGCCACATCGGCAAGGCGACCGTCTTTAACCGTTGCCGAGTTGTTGTCGGTAACGTAGATAAACGGAACAGGGTTCAGCGAGTGTGCCGTGTTCGGAGTGCCGTCAGGGTTGATGGCATTGTCGGCATTGCCGTGGTCGGCAATGATTATAGCCTCGTAGCCGTTGGCCTTGGCAGCCTCGATAACATCCTTCACGCAGTTGTCTACAGCGTGCACAGCCTTAGCGATGGCGTTGTAGATACCAGTGTGGCCCACCATGTCGCCGTTGGCAAAGTTCACCACGATAAAGTCATACTCCTGGGTGTTGATAGCTCCCACGAGCTTGTCTTTCACCTCGTAGGCGCTCATCTCAGGCTTCAGGTCGTAAGTGGCAACCTTTGGCGAAGGCACGAGGATGCGGTCCTCACCCTCGTAAGGAGTCTCGCGTCCGCCGTTGAAGAAGAAAGTAACGTGGGCATATTTCTCAGTCTCAGCAGTGTGAAGCTGCTTCTTGCCCTGCTTGCTGAGATATTCGCCCAGCGTGTCCTGCACGTTCTCCTTCGGGAAGAGAATGTTCACGCCCTTGAACGAAGCATCATACGGAGTCATGCAGAAATACTGCAAATCCTTGATAGTGTGCATTCCCTCTTCCGGCATATCCTGCTGGGTGAGCACCTGTGTAAGTTCCTTTGCACGGTCGTTGCGGTAGTTGATGAAGATAACCACGTCGCCTTCCTGAATCGTGCCGTCCACATTGGCATTGCTGATAGGCTTCACAAACTCGTCGGTAACGTCGGCTGCATAGCTGTCCTGCATGGCCTTCACCATATCCGTAGCCTTTGTGCCCTTACCCTCAACGAGCAGGTCGTAAGCCTCCTTCACGCGGTTCCAGCGCTTGTCGCGGTCCATAGCATAGAAGCGTCCGATGATGCTTGCTATGTGTGCGCCGTTAGCCTCGCAGTGTGCCGTGAGGTCTTTTATGAAGCCCTCGCCGCTCTTCGGGTCGGTGTCGCGTCCGTCCATAAAGCAGTGAACAAAGGTGTTTGTGAGTCCGTATTCCTTTGAAATCTCGATAAACTTATACAGATGGTTGAGCGAAGAGTGAACGCCGCCCGTTGATGTGAGTCCCATCAAGTGCAACTTCTTTCCCGTCTCCTTGGCATAGGTAAAAGCCTTTACCACCTCAGGGTTCTTCAATATAGAGCCGTCGGCACATGCACGGTTGATCTTCACCAAATCCTGGTAAACGATACGTCCGGCACCGATGTTCAGGTGGCCCACCTCAGAGTTACCCATCTGTCCCTCTGGCAGACCAACATCCTCGCCGCAAGCCATAAGCTGTGAGTGGGCGCTCACTGCCGTAAGATAGTCAAGATACGGAGTAGGGGTGTTGTAAATCACATCACCCTTGCCATGTTTGCCGATACCCCATCCGTCGAGTATCATCAATAAAGCTTTCTTTGCCATGATAAATTTGTATTATATATGATTTATATCTTTCGTTATGCTACATTCCAGATGTGCCTGTGCCGGCACTATGCGTGTGCGGCGGGTATAAAAACGGGCTAATACCTTATTCCGTGCAAATTTACAACATTATCCGTTATCCACCAAATTAGAATCCGTATATCCACAATTTGACATAAAATAGCTGTGTGTTCAAAAAAAAGTCTTTCATTTCTGTGATTGTCTTCATTTTATTCGTATATTTGTGGCATGACAATTAGCGTTTTCCGTTATAATGGGATTACGGTTCATGGTTGTCTGTCGGAAAGAAACTGTCATAAAAGCAAAACAGACATTAGTACACATAAATTATATTAACACAAAAATTATCTTTTAAAAACACAAGAACATGAAAAAGTTATTGGTCATTATGGCTATGTTTGCAGCAACGGTTTCTGCAACAGCACAGCAAGTTAGAAAATTCTATTGGAAAGAAGGTGGATATTGGGTGAAAGTGGACCTGAACAAAAAGACTTTCCTTGCCGACGGATGCGGAACGGAAGACGAAAAGATCCAGAACTACAAGAAAAACGGAAACAAGGAGAGTTTCACCACTTCGAGCGGAGGAACCACCACCCATCACGTGTTTACAAAGAAAAGTGAAACCGATTATACTTACACCTATTGGTACACTCCAAGCGAGACAAAAGACAAGGCAACCGTTGAGGTAACCACCAAAGGCGGCTCAGCAGGTGGAGACGGCGTGAAAGGAAAAGCTGCCGACAAGGCTGCAAGTAAGGTTACCGGCAAAGCAGGCGGCGTGAAGGGACTGCTCAACAAGGGCAAGAGCCTGTTCAAGAAAGACAAGGGCAATGCCAACAATGGCAAGGCAGATTCCGGCAAGGGAACAAAAACAACCAAGAGCCAGCCGAAAGACGACATCATGAATGGTCCTGAGAAATAAGGAAAAGCAACTGGTATAAGGTGTTCCATATTCAGGATGACAAAAAAATAAAACAGAAAAACTCCCGCGGCTTCTGTAACCGCGGGAGTTTTTCTGTTTTTATTTATTTATTGCTGTCCGCTAAATATTAAGATTGGACAATCAATTCTCTTTACGTTTAGCCTCATATCATTTCACGCTCACTTTCACGGTCTTCACCGAACCGTTGTCTTTCACGCGAACGATGTAAGTGCCGTTGGCAACAGGAACGATAGAAGTTCCGGCAGCTACATTGCAAATCATCTGTCCGTTTGCACTGTAGATTTCGGCAGCAGCACCTTCGGCTATCGACGTAACGATAGTGCCGTTGGATGCATACACCTTGGTGTCGGCAGCGTTCACGGCGTCTATGCCTGTGGCAAGCTTGAACGAAGCGGCAACGGTAGAGATGCGCGAGATTTTGAACTCTGTGCCCTCGATGGCATTGCCGTTCACCGTAACCTTGTCGAGCACATAGCCCGCATCCGGTGTTGCAACGAGAGTGATAGGAGAGTTGCGCTTCACCTTGTCGCCCGACTGAATGTCGTTTCCTTCATTGTCCTTCAGGGCGATAGAGCCATTCTCCGTCTTGCTGATGTAAATCCATGTCAGGTCGCAGCCAGAGCCATTGCCCTTCATGCTCACGGTCCATCCCTTGTCTGAGGCGATAGAGGTGTCAGAACCGGCAGCATCGTTAGGTGTTTCCTCCGTGCCGGTGAGCACAGTAAGTGAAGCCCCCTTTAATGCTTCCTGCTCGTCTTTTGTGAGAGTAGGATAATTAGGCAGATCCTTGTAGAACTGGTTAAGGTCGCAAGCCGTCATGTTGTTTCCTCCGCAGTTCACCTGGCGCAGTTCTTTCAGCTGGCTCAGGTCGAGAATCTGTATAGAGTTGTCGTTGAACGACAGGATGCGCATATCCTTGTTGTTGTCAAGGTTCAGGTCGGTCAGTTTGTTGTTGCCGGCGCCAAGCTCCTGCAACTTAGTGTTCTTGGTTACATCGATAGAAGTCAGCTTGTTGTTAGCCACGTCAAGGTTTACAAGCTCCGGCAGGTTGCCCACGCTGATTGCAGACAAGTCGTTGTTGTTCACAATCACCTCTTGCAACTTAGGATTGTTGGTAAAGTCGATAGCCGTAAGCTTGTTCACGCGGGCATTGACCGCCTCCAGTTCCGTGTTCTTCGACAGGTCGAGTTGAGTCAGTTCGTTGCCGTAGCAGAGCAGTTCAATAAGTTTTGTGTTCTTTGCAACGTCGAGCTGAGTCAGTTCGCAGTAAGAGCAGTCGAGAGAGAGCAGACCGCTTTGGTTGCTCACGTCGAGAGTCTTGATCGGGTTCATATATAGGTTGAGCTGAATGAGCTGGTCGTTGCCCGTAAGGTCGATGCTTGACACCTGGTTGTCCCAAGCGCCGATAATCTGTCCGTATTCGCCGAAGCTCTCAAGGTTCAGGGCGTCCACGTCGCCGTAGATGGTAATGGTGGATTCCGTTGCAGTAGCGTCTGTAGGAGTAGCGGCAGTACCGTCGATACGGGTTAGCTTGGTGTCAGACAGCTCATATTCCATCTTAGCACCGTTACCCCAGTCCACCTGCACGTTTTTCTCGGCATCCTTCACTACCGCCATCTGGAACGACAAGCTCTGTCCGATAGGAGCGGTGAACGAAATTTTGCGAGATTCTGTGCGGAACACCGGTTTGATGGTAGCCTCGCCGTTCACAGTGAACCACTCCTCGTTTATCTTTTCGCCATTTACGATAACACCGTCGTAAACATAGCCCTCTGCAGGAGTAGGAGTGATGTGGATGGCAACGCCCGACTTGGCAGAATTTGTAATGTCGGCCAGTTGCTGGTAGTATTCACCGCTCCACTGCGAAACGGTGAACGTACCGCCTGTGGTGGAGTATTTAGTGAAAGTAAATGTCTGGTCGGCTTTCATTCCGCCATACTCTCCTGTCACGGTAACCGTCTCGCCGGTGTTTGTGGCATCAACCGTTACAGGCACAGCCTCGTTCTGAGCGGTTCCGTCGCCAGTCACGTCAATCTTCCAGTGCAAGTCCTGCGAAGTGGGGTAGCTCGTGTCGGCAGTCTCGCCGTTAGAGCCGGCAATATACAGGTAGCTTCCGTATTCGCTCTTAGCCTCAGGTATAGTGCGTAGCGTGAAGTTCATGGAATTGCCCGTCATGTTCTTGTTGTTGCGGATGTCAACAAGGTTGAGATTGCCTGTCGGGTAAACGTAGTTGAAGTAGAAATAAGAGCACTTGGTGTTGCTTGCGCGGAACTCCTTCAGGAACTCCTGGCTCTCAAGGTTGATGTTCCGGATGTCAGTATTGCTGATGTTGATGCTCTTCAAACTTCTCAGCCCGTCGATGTCAAGCTTTGAGAGCTTCGTGCCGTTCACCGAGAGATAAGATATGCTCTTGTTGTTCGACAAATCCAGCTTTGTGATGTTTGTGCTGTCGCAGTTCAGAGTGAGCAGTTCCGGACAGTTTGCAACATTCAGCGAAGTGAGGTTGTTGTTGCCGCAGAATAGGCTCTCGAGCTTTGTGAACTTTGTAACGTCGAGGTCGGAGAGATAGTTGTGGCTCACCGACAGTGTGCCGAGGTTCGGATAATTTCCCTCTTCAAGTTCGAGCAGAGCATTGTGCGAGAGATTCAGTGTGCGCAAGTTGGGCAACGTGCGCGAATAGAAGTGCATCACGTAGCAGTTGTTCATGCTGATATACTTGATATTCTCGTTGTTGTCTGCAAACACGGCAGTGGTGAACTCCGGGTTGTTGTCGCAGTAGAAATACTGTAGAGCAGTGAAAGCCATGAGATTCATGGTGATAAAGTTTTCGCCGTTGTCAGAAACGTTCAGTTCTGTCAGCGTTGCGGCAGCATCGTCGATGTTGAAGTTGTGACTGTCGAGCAGATTGCCCTTCAGGTTGAGCTTCTGCAGCTGAGTCAGTCCCGTTCCGTTAAACGATGAAATCTTGTTGCTCTTGAGGTCGAGCTCCTTTAGAGCAGGCATCGGATCGAATTTGAAAGTTGCGATTTCGTTGTTTTCCAGATCGAGCTTCTGCAGTTTAGACTGTCCGGCAAGAGTGATTTTCGTGATGCCTGCATCTCTGAGTTCCATGCTCACCATGTTTCCCTTGATGGTGATGGTGGAACCTTTGATTTCGGCGTTGATACGTCTGAAGTATCCGTAGTCATTGGGGTTGATGTTGTAGATTTTCTCCTCGCCGTCGCCCCAGTCTACAGTAAACGCCTCGTCGGTTGAAGACGTGTAGGCATCCAGTGTTACGCTTGTGCCCACAGCCTTCGAGGTGGTAATCGTTATGGTGTTGCTGTCGGCAGCAAAAGCTGTTGCCATTTGTGCCACCATCACGAACAAAAGTAGAAAGTACTTTTTCATAACTGTAAGTGTGTTATTATAGTTTTGCGACATCTTATCCTGTTTCTCTCTATAATGATGATACCATTGAAATATCGAAAGCCACAATAAGATAGCTGTTCTTGTGGAGATTTGAGCAAACCAGATGTCGCATAAAAGTAAGCCAAATCCCCTTTTGTGCGACAAAGTTAAGGATAAAATCCGATATTGCAATACTATATATTTAATATGTGAATGTTTTTCTTGAATTTTGCGCTTCCGTATGCTGATGTGTTCCCTATTGGTAACATCCGCTGTTTCTGAAGCGCCTGTAAATAAAAAAACAAGAAAAAAGTTTTTCTTGTTTTTACCCTCACACCCTCACCTTTAGCCCCGAAATGCCCTGCCAATCGCTGTTTGCGGTGGTGAGGGTAATGGTGAGGGGTGGTGAGGGTAAATATGAAAAAGTGAGAGTGTGAGAGATAATAATATATCAGGATTTCTGGTTTGTATATTGTCAGAACATCTGGCTCACGCGCTTGATGCCTTCAACCAGCGTGTCGATTTCTTCCTTTGTGTTGTAGAGGGCGAAGGATGCGCGCACCGTGCCCTGGATGCCAAGACGAATCATCAGCGGCTGGGCGCAGTGGTGACCTGTGCGCACGGCAATGCCGAGGCGGTCGAGCAGTGTGCCCATGTCGAGGTGATGGATGTTGCCCACGAGAAACGACACCACGGCGTCCTTTTCCTTTGCCTCGCCGAAGATGCGCATGCCGTCAATCTCCTTCATGCGTTGCATGGCATAATCCGTAAGCTCCTTTTCGTGGGCATGGATGTTGTCCATGCCGAGCTGCTGCATATAGTTGATGGCAGTGGCAAGACCATGAGTAGCCACATAGTCGGGAGTGCCGGCCTCAAACTTGAACGGCAGTTTTTCGAACACCGTCTTTTCGAAGCTCACGCTTTCAATCATCTCGCCTCCGCCCTGATACGGCGGCAGACGGTCGAGCCAGTCCTCCTTGCCGTAGAGCACTCCCACGCCCGTGGGACCATACATCTTATGACCGCTGAAGGCGAGGAAATCACAATCCAAATCCTGCACGTCCACCTTGAAATGCGGAGTGCTCTGTGCGCCGTCGAGCATAAACGGCACACCGTGTTCATGGGCGATGCGAATCATCTGCTTCACGGGATTGATTGTGCCGAGCACGTTGCTCACGTGTGCCACGCTGACAATCTTGGTTCTGTCGGTAAACAGTTTCTCGTATTCGTCCATAAGGATTTCGCCCTTGTCGCTCATCGGGATAACGCGGATGCAGATACCCTTCTTTGCAGCCTGTAGCTGCCAAGGCACGATGTTGGAATGATGTTCCATTGTGGACACGATAACCTCGTCGCCCTCCTTCATAAACTCGTCGGAGAACGAAGACACGACAAGGTTCAGAGCCTCTGTCGTGCCACGGGTGAAGATTACCTCGTTGGTAGATTTGGCGTTGATAAACGAGCGCACTGTTTCGCGAGCCGCCTCGTGCAGGTCGGTGGCCTGCTGCGAGAGATAGTGCACGCCGCGGTGCACGTTGGCGTTTACGTTGAGATATTCCTGGCGCATGGCGTCGAGCACGCAGAGCGGCTTTTGCGTGGTGGCAGCGTTGTCGAGGTAGACGAGCGGCTTGCCGTAGACCTCGCGGCTGAGGATGGGGAAGTCCTGACGGACTTTTTCTATGTTGTACATATTGTTATGGGACTTATTGGACTAATAGGACTAATGGGAGTTCTGGGAGAACTGAGAGAGCTGGGAGAGCTGGGAGTTCTGGGAGAACTGGGAGAGCTGGGAGAGCTGGGAGTTCTGGGAGAGCTGGGAGAGCTGGGAGTTCTGGGAGAACTATGAGAACTTTGAGAGCCCCAGTGTAATCAGATTGCCCTCCCCTTGGGGAGGGTTAGGGAGGGGCTGTCGTGTGTTTTACTTACACAGCTTACAGCCCTCACACTTGTTCAGTTCGCCGCGGAAGCGTTTCTCCACGAGATAGTGCAGACGGTCGCGCAGCGGTTCGAGCTGCATCTGGTCGATTACCTCGTTGATAAATGCAAACTCGAGCAATAGCTGGGCCTCCTTGCGACTGATGCCGCGCTGCTGCATATAGAAGAGGGCGGCGTCGTTGAGCTGACCCACAGTGCTGCCGTGGGCACACTTCACGTCGTCGGCATATATCTCGAGCATCGGCTGCGTGAACATGCGAGCCGTTTTTGTGGCACAGAGGTTCTGGTTGGTCTCCTGCGAAGTGGTCTTCTGTGCGCCGTGGCGCACGAGCACCCTTCCGGCAAAGGCACCCACGGCCTCGTCGTCGAGCACATACTTGTATAGCTCGTTGCTCTGGCAATGGCCCACTTTGTGGTCGATAAGCGTGTTGTTGTCCACATGTTGCTTCTTGTCGGCAATCACGCATCCCGAGAGGTTGCACTCCGCTCCCTCGCCCTCGAAGACGAGGTCGGTGCGGTTGCGGGTCACTCCGTTGTGGAGCGTTATCACGTTGTGGTTCACGCGGCTGTTTGCCTGTTGCGAGATGAACACGTTGCTCACGCGCACGTTCTTGGCATGAGTCTCCTCCAGACAATAGAGGTCGAGCCGGGCGTTGTCGCCCACGTAAGCCTCGATTACCTGTGTGGCGAGGAAGCGCCTGTCGTCGGCAGCGTGGTCGCAGAACAGGAGCTTCACTTCAGCCCTGTCTTCCACAATGATGAGCACGCGGCGGTTTACCATGAGGTCCACGTCGGAGCGCAGGATGTTGATCACCTGCACTGCCTTGTCAACCACCACACCCTTAGGCACATAGACAATCAGTCCGTCTTGTGCCAGCATGGTGTTGAGCGCCGTGATGCTGTCGTCTTCGCTTTTGGCAATCTTGCCGTAGTATCTGTCCACGACTTCCGGCTTCTCCTCGGCAAATTTCTTCAGCGAACCCACGATGACACCCTCTGGCAGTTCCTTCTTCGGCATGGCCTTGGAGTAGAAGCTGTCGTTCACCACGAAATAGAGCGAAGTGCTCAAGTTTGGCACGTCGCAGCGGAAAGCCTCGTATGGATCAACCGGAATATCAAGTCGGTTGAGGTTAAGTCCGTAGTTAGGTTCAAAGAGAGCCGGCACATCGGTGTATTTGTATCTCTCCACCTTTTTTGTGGGGAATCCCATTCGCTTGAAGTCCTCGAAGGCAGCATCGCGCAGGGAGTTCATGGCGGGAGCAGCATGCTGCATAATCATGTCGCGACACTGCCCGTAGAGATCGATATATTGTTTTTCGCTTTGCATCATATCAGTCCTCCTTGCCGTCAACCTCAGCCTTAATCCAGTCGTATCCGCGCTTTTCTATTTCCTTAGAGAGTTCCGGTCCTTCGGTCTTTACGATGCGCCCCTTGTAGAGCACGTGAACCACGCTCGGCTTTATCATGTCGAGCAGGCGCTCGTAGTGGGTGATAACGATGGTAGACTTCTCCGGGGTGTGCATTTTGTTCACGCCTTCGGCAACGATGCGCATGGCATCGACGTCGAGACCGGAGTCTGTTTCGTCGAGGATAGAGAGCTTAGGGTCGAGCATTGCCATCTGGAAAATCTCGTTGCGTTTTTTTTCGCCGCCCGAGAATCCCTCGTTTACAGAGCGGTTGGAGAGCTTGCTGTCGAGTTCCACCACCTTGCGTTTCTCGCGCATCAGCTTTAGGAATTCGCCAGCCGAGAGCGGTTCCTTGCCCTCGTATTTGCGCTTTTCGTTCACGGCGGCACGCATAAAGTTTGTCATGCTCACGCCCGGAATCTCCACCGGATACTGAAACGAGAGGAAGAGCCCCTCGTGTGCCCTGTCTTCAGGGGCCATCTCGAGCAGGTTTTTGCCGTTGAAGTAGACTTCGCCCTCGGTAACCTCGTAGAGCGGGTTGCCCACGAGCACGGCACTGAGTGTGGATTTTCCTGAACCGTTAGGTCCCATGATGGCATGCGTTTCGCCGTCTTTCACTGTGAGGTTGATGCCTCTTAATATTTCTTTGTCGCCAATCTTGGCGTGAAGGTTTTTTATTTCTAACATGATGAATTATTTTTTTTAGGAGTAATAGGACTAATGAGACTTATGGGAGAGCTGTAAGCTCTGGGAGAACTGTAAGCTCTGGGAGACCAGAGTAATCAGAGTTCCCTCCCCTTGGGGAGGGGTAGGGTGGGGCTACCCCACAGTTCCCTCGAGCGATACGCTCAACAGTTTCTGTGCTTCCACGGCAAACTCCATCGGGAGCTTGTTGAGCACCTCCTTGGCATATCCGTTCACGATAAGTCCCACGGCCTGTTCGGTGGGGATGCCGCGCTGGTTGCAGTAGAATAGCTGCTCCTCGCTGATTTTGCTTGTCGTTGCCTCGTGTTCCACCACGGCCGAGTCGTTGTGGATGTCCATATACGGGAAGGTGTGGGCACCGCAGTTGCTGCCCAGCAACAGAGAGTCGCACGAAGAGTAGTTGCGGGCGTTGTCGGCATTCGCCGTGGCGCGCACCAGTCCGCGATAAGAGTTCTGGCTGTGGCCGGCACTGATGCCCTTGCTGATTATGGTGCTCTTGGTGTTTTTTCCGATATGAATCATCTTTGTTCCGGTGTCAGCCTCCTGGTAGTTGTTTGTTACCGCCACGCTGTAGAATTCAGCCACGGAGTTGTCGCCGCGCAACACGCACGACGGGTATTTCCATGTGATGGCCGAACCCGTTTCCACCTGGGTCCACGAGAGCTTGGAGTTCACTCCGCGCAGGTCGCCGCGCTTTGTAACGAGGTTGAGCACACCGCCCTTTCCGTTTTCGTCGCCCGGATACCAGTTCTGCACGGTGGAGTATTTCACTTCGGCATTGTCTTTCACAATAATCTCCACGATTGCGGCATGAAGCTGGTTTTCGTCGCGCATCGGCGCCGTGCAGCCCTCGAGGTAAGACACGTAGGAGTCGTCTTCGGCGATGATGAGCGTGCGTTCAAACTGTCCGGTGTTCCTGGCATTGATGCGGAAATAGGAGCTAAGCTCCATGGGGCAGCGCACGCCCTTGGGTATGTAGACGAAGGAGCCGTCGCTGAACACGGCGCTGTTGAGGGCGGCAAAGAAGTTGTCGCGGTATGGCACCACGCTTCCCAGATATTCCTTCACCAGATCCGGGTGCTCCTTTATCGCCTCGCCGATAGACGAGAATATTACGCCCTTTTCGGCGAGTTTCTCCTTGAACGTGGTTTTCACCGACACGGAGTCCATGATGGCGTCTACAGCCGTGCCGCTCAGCGCCAGGCGCTCTTCGAGCGGAATGCCGAGCTTGTCGAACGTCTTCATCAGTTCCGGGTCAATCTCCTTGTTTTCCGGTTTTTTTGCCAGCGGGTCGGCATAATAAGATATTGCCTGATAGTCGATTTCGGGCACGTGCACGTGCCCCCACTTAGGCTCCTTGAGCGTCTTCCAGTAGTTGAAAGCCGTGAGTCTGAAGTCGAGCATCCACTCAGGCTCGCCCTTTTTCTTGGAGATGAGCCTGATGATGTTCTCGTTCAGTCCTTTTTCGATGATGTCCGTATGCACGTCGGTAGTGAAGCCGAACTCGTATTTCTGCTCCGCCACTTGCTTCACGAACTCATTGTTCTTATCCTTGATTTCCATTCTTTTGTTTAAGTTGAGGCTTGCGCGCCTCCGTAAAATTTGCCGCCTCTCGGCAGCATCATGTCATGACTTGTAAAATACACTTATAAATGTGAGTGCAAAGTTAATATATTCTTGTAAAAAAACGATTAAGTGGGAGAAATAAAAATTTGTTTTTTTAATTGTCAATCGTGAGTTTCTGTCTAAATGTAGCCGGGGAAATACAGTCAAAGCCGCGCTTTGTTTCTGTGGAGCGACGGTATATCACGATGTAGCGTCGCTATGTGCCGGCAAAGCGCCGCTATGCTGGCGGCAAGTGGTGGATTCACGAAAAAAGTTTTGGTTCATCCGGGATATGGAGTGATAATATTTATTATCGGAAGAAATCTCCTTGCAAACTTTTTAGACGAAAACCTACAAAACCCCCGATGTCGTTTTGCAAGCCTTCGGCTTACCTGTGTTGTGTCGGATGTGTTCTTTAGAGAGCAAGCTCTCTGTCGTCCACATCTGCCACAACACAAAGAGCCACTTCGTGTCTCCTTGCAAAACGACATCGGGCGATAAACATAAAAAACAAAGGAAATCAAA
>CAKQDG010000014.1 GCA_934219025.1 uncultured Prevotella sp.
GGTGACCGAAGTGACATCCGGCCTTCAGAAGCATATCAAAATTTGTTCTTGACATTTTGTTTTCTTGTTAAATGTTGTTGTTTACTTTCTTATTAATTCTGTTTTGTTAGAACCAACTGCCAGGTAATTGCTATGCTGCAAGTCTTGACAGTTTAGATGCTAAACAGCGTTCAGCCATCCTCTGAGGATTAACGCTTGCTGAACTGGAAGCGACGACGAGCCTTTGGCTGACCTGGCTTCTTACGCTCAACGGCACGAGAGTCGCGAGTCATGAATCCGTGATCCTTCAAAGTCTTCTTGTCTTCAGCGTTCACCTTAACGAGAGCGCGGGCAATAGCAAGGCGAAGAGCCTGGCTCTGACCTGTAAAGCCGCCACCGTCGAGGTTAGCCTTGATGTCATACTTCTCAACAGCGTCGAGAGCGAGCAGAGGCTGCTTTACGACATACTGTACGATTGCTGATGGGAAATATTCAGTAATATCTTTCTTGTTAATGGTTATCTTGCCGGTACCCTCGCTCATGTAAACACGTGCTACGGCACTCTTGCGGCGACCAATTGCGTTAATTACTTCCATTATCGTGTGAATTATTTATACTGGTTAATATCGATTGCTTTTGGTTTCTGAGCCTCGTGGTTGTGCTCTGTTCCCTCATAAACATAAAGGTTGTCCATCAGGCTGCGACCGAGCGGGCCTTTTGGAAGCATACCCTTAACGGCGTGACGGATAATCTTGTCTACACCACCCTTGCGAGTGCGAAGCTCGGCTGGAGTGTTGAAGCGCTGTCCGCCTGGGTAACCAGTATAACGGGTGTAAACCTTGTCGGTTTCCTTCTTGCCGGTGAAGTAAGCCTTGCCGGCGTTGATGATGATTACGTTGTCTCCACAGTCTACGTGAGGAGTGAAGTTTGGCTTGTACTTTCCGCGCAACAGTTTTGCTACCTTTGTTTGCGGAAATAGTCTTGTAACTTAAAGTGTTCATTCTGATGTTAAAATTTTACTACTAAAAAACGTTTTTTTTATTTACTTTCTTTACGCCTTTCCAATCGTTTCGCCATACCTATATATAATATACAGTGTGTATCCGCGAAATATTTAAAAAGTCGCTTGAATGCTGATTCACTAACCGTCGCGCCCGGCCAAAGGTGCAACTATTAACACAACACTCGTGGGGTTCTAAGTGTTTCCCCGTTAAATAATCGGATTGCAAAGGTATAAATTTTTCTACATATTATTTATACACACCCTTGCAATCCTCTCATTTTTTATAAAACATTAACAATTTATAATCTTTTCAAAATTAATATTAATATTTTATCTCCTTTATTGTCTTGTCATTTTATATGTATACATTTGTTTTTAATTAAATAGTAAACTTACTTTCTATGATAAAAAAAATTATCACTCTGGCAATCATATTTGCAGTTAATACTGCTGTTGCGCAAACAACCATAACCTATGAGTATGACGATGCCGGTAACAGAATATCGAGGCGCATTGCCGATAAGAACGACAGAATAACCAAGTCATACATCAAGAGTTCCGGGCGAAATGGATGTGAACCAGACAATACCTTTGGTGGAAACGATGGAATCAACATATCATATTGCGAAACGACTTCCGCCTTATCTGTCGGCACGATGCCTGGTATAGGCTATATTGCGATATATACAATCGACGGCAAAAAAATCATGTATGTTTCTTTGCCAACATCTGGCGGGAAACTTGACCTTAACGAACTGCCTGATGGAATATATACAATTGATGTTATTTGCGGGCAGCAACACATCTTGCAGAAAATAGCCAAGCAGACTACCATCCACAAGCCTTAGCGAACAATGAAGAAACGAACTTTCTTAACATTTTTGCTTTTTCTTTTCACCGGCATCTTCATTCAAGCCGGTACAACAAGATTTTCTGCCGACAGTTGCGGAATTACTGCAAATGTCAGCAACCCGACGGTCTTGCCCGACAAGCCAGGCGGACCGGACATTGTAGTACCGGATTTCACCCTCGGTGAACCACGCTACGCATGGGTGGACGAAGAGATAAAGCAGTATCCTGTGGTGCCAGACATAACAAGCGCGAGGAACGCACCAGCGTGGACTCTTCCATATAGTTTTGATGTCAGTCCAACGGGAGCGTCAACGGTGTCAATCCCTATTTACGCCCCACGGGGAACGGGAGTGGCCACACCGCAACTGACACTATCGTACAACAGCCAGACAGGGAACGGGATATTGGGAACAGGCTTCAGTATTGGCGGCTTGTCGTGTATAAGCAGGGGTCCGTGCGACATCTGGCATGACGGCACGGCACACGGAGTGGATTTGTGTAATGACGATGCCATTTATCTTGACGGAAAGCGCCTTGTGCTCCGCAGTGGCACGGCAATGACTAACGGGGCGACATATTCGCCTGAAGACTTACCATTTACAACCGCCACATTCTTTTCTGACAACGGTTTTACAGGATTTATACTAAGAACAGAAGACGGGCACACAATGACGTTCGGCGGAAACGAAAACTCCACGCTTCGTGTGCAGGGAAACGATGGAAAGAGAATCGCCTATGTCTGGTATGTAAGGGAGACAACCGACAGCAACGGCAATGCAATGTTTTACCAATATAGTAAAAACGGAGGTTTCTCTTATATCAGCGAAATAGATTACGGATGTAACACTGGCGACCTCTTTGGCATGCCAGTCAACAAGCTTCGTTTCTATTATGAACAGCGTCCTGATGTATATCCGGTAAATATCTCCGGTGCCACGGGGAAGATGGACCGCCGCCTGAAATATATAGAGACAAGTTCTTCAGACAGCATATATCTCGTATATAATCTTTCATACAAGACTGACCATATATCAGGCAAAAGCCAGCTTTGCAATATTTCTGCAAGCAAGAACTTCAACGAGCAGTTCTGCATGCTGCAGATGGACTGGAAATTGCCAGGTTCCGTAAGCGCAAGCATTCTCAACATCTATACAGACAACACGGTTATTGACGACAAACGCCACATTTTCACCGCTGCCGATGTAAATGGCGACGGAATTTCCGATATAATTGATGTGCAGTTCGGATACCGGCAGGCTGATATCGACAACAGCTTCGGCAAGGTGCCTGCCACTTACTGCACACCATACATTTCCTCCACTGACAATAGCGGAAAAGTAATATACAGCCGCGGACGCACTCTCGACATCGGGACGTTCCTGCCGGCAATGAAAGGCGGCATTCTTTCTCTTGTTTCTGCCGACGGCCGACATGCCGACATCATAATTCCGGAACTCAACACCAGCGGCAATTCCGATCACCTGTCGCCGCATGTGCTGACAGGCGGTGACGGCGGACTGATTGACAGACATACGACAGAACCGGTCCTGCAGCTTGCTGCACGCCACAAGAGCGTACCGCTTTCCGCAGTCCTTGACACCGACAACGACGGTCGCAGCGAGATTTTGATACTGGAAAACAGCCCTTCTCCACTGTCGGGCAACATTTACGGATATTACACCATAAGATATCCGGCAACAGATGGAAAACTGGATTACTCAGGTTCAAGCATCGCCTTGGCAGGCACACCCAAGCGTTTGTTTGCTGCCGACTTCAACAGCGACGGCATGACTGACGTTATGGTCGTGACAGACAAAGGATATACCATATTCCTTAACCGCGGATACGGCAGTATAGACTCCTGGAAGAGAATAAACGGCATAACGGTTTCAGATGCAACGCAACTTGAGTTCGGTGACTTCAACGGCGACGGGGTGGCGGATTTCGTCGCCATAAACGGAAGTAGTCTGACTTTATTGACAGGTGATGGAAAGGGAAACTTTACGGCAGAAAAGACACAGACAATAAATGAACTTAACGGAAACAAGGATAAAGAATACGGACAGGTTCTGGTATATGACTTCAACGGTGACGGCAGATATGCCCTAAGAGTCGATTACGGACCGGATGGAGAACGTTTCACGACAACGCTCAGCAAAGACGGAACAACAATAAGAAAAATCCGTTTCTCACCCGACGGAGAATACATAGAGGAAAACGGCAACGTCCGTGAATTCACGTATCTCGGCAACGGACTGCTGTATTATCGGGAGAATGGCGGCGAGGGCAAGATTCTTTATATGTTTTCCGACCACCAGGGAAGCATAACGGGAATTTACGATGCCGACGGAAGCAAGCTTTTCCGTGCTTCATACTCCCCGTGGGGCACGCAACAGGTTTCAAAGAATGAGATAGGCTTTATCCGCGGTTATACCGGCCACGAGATGCTGCGCGAGTTTAGCCTCATCAATATGAACGGCAGACTTTACGACCCGCTGCTCGGCAGATTTCTCTCTCCTGACAACTTTTTGCAGATGCCGGAAAGTAGCCAGGGCTTCAACAGATATTCGTATTGTCTGAACAATCCGCTGAAGTATACTGACCCGAGTGGAGAGTTGTTCGGGATTGACGATTTATTGTTTGTTGCAACAATAGGGGCAATATCCGGTTACACAAATGCAATAATCAACGGAGGAAATGCTTGGCGTAGAGCATTTTTTGGCGGTCTTAGTTCTGCAGCAACGTATGGTATAGGTTCAGCATTTGGACATACATTTGGCACGGTAGGCACAGAGATGTTGCGCGCCGGCAGTCATGGACTTGCCAATGGGATTATCGGCACAATTGGAGGGCATAAATTTGGACCTGGAAATCAATGATGGTTGGAGCAGCTTTCGACTATTCAATGAGAAATAACAATTTGGGGTTAAACTCAATTGAAACGATGAGCAAATACATAAGACCTAATATGCTAAAATTTGCCAACATCTCAAGTAATGTATTATCATTGGGTTATGGTACATGGGACACATATCAAGGTTATCTTATGGATGGAAAAGCTATTAGATATAACACAACTAAAGCTGCATCAAAATCCTTGATTTCGTGGGTTGCAGGAATGGAAAGTGCAAAGGTCTGTGCAACTTATGGAACTTTGTATGGTGGAATGTATGGTGGAATCGTTTGTGGTATCGCAGGTGGAATTATTGGAGGTTTTGCAGGTGGATATATCAGCGATTATTCTATAGATTTTATATATCATTAAATTAGAGAGATGAAACAGATTATTACTAAATTTGAGACGATCATCAACATTATAAATTATGTGTTATGTGATTTGTATGCTTGTAAGAATCTTATGATAAAATCATTGCTTTTTAAATTTGAAGATTTTTATTTAAGAAGAAGATTCAAAGTAAAATATTTGTCAAAGCATTATATTTCAGATATGGAAAGAAAATACGACATGGAATTTTTTGAAAATAGAATTTCTTTTATGGTATTAGGTATTCCTATCGCTTTGTTTTTTGCAAAATTGCCATGTCCAATTTTACATATAAACAAATTATATATATTTTATGCATTTCAATCTCTTATTGCTATATCTTTACTCAAATTTATATTTTACAAGAAAAAAAGTAAATATAATTTTAAAATATTTGATAGGATTAAGGCAAAGAATATTTTTCAATGGAGGTGTATGACACTATGCGTAATAGTTCTCGATTTGGTATTATTTTTATTACTATTAAGATACATCCATTAAATAGAGTCTATTAATATGTGTTTACTTGAATGACAATGCTATCTCAATATCAGATGCAGACTTACAATCATAGAACAAGCATTTGTAAACTTATGGAAAAAGGAGAAGAAAGGAAGATTATTGTATAATAAAAACACCCCATAACGCTTAGTTATGGGGATAAGTATGTAATTAAATAAATTTATGCCAGAGGCGTACTATTTCGCCATGCGATATATCTCTTCCATATCGTGGCGGCGGAGCACTTTGAACGAGCCGATGGTTCTGCCGTCGTGGTGGCTGCACTTTAGTGCCAGGAGTTTTATCTCGTCTTCGGTTATCTCGCGGCCGATGAGCTCGCGGATGCTTGTCGGCATTCCGATGGCGCGATAGAAACGCTCCATTGCCTCGATGCCGGCAAGGGCTGTTGCCTCAGGATTGGTGAAATCGTTTGGCACATCCATCACGTTTACGGCGAAGCGCACGAAGCGCGACACATTCTCCTTGTACACGTATCTTGCCCAGCTCGGCCACAGGGCGGCAAGTCCGGCTCCGTGTGCCACGTCGAACAGGGCGCTCAGTTCGTGTTCTATCTGGTGTGTGGCGAAGTCGCTGTAGGAGCGGTCGCCGGTCAGATCGTTGTGTCCCAGGCTCGACGCCCACATTATGCAGGCGCGGTTGCGGTAGTCTTCGGGATTGCGCAACACGTGGAACACGCTGTCTTTCACCGTGCGCAGCAACGCCTCGGCGATATTGTCGATGAGTGTCATGTCGTCCACGCTGCCAAAGTATCTCTCCATCGTGTGCATCATTATGTCGGTGGCCCCGCATGCCGTCTGGTATGGCGGCAGGGTGAATGTGCGCACGGGATTCATGATGGCGAACTTGGGTCGGCAGATGTTGCTGCTGAATCCTATTTTCAGGTCGCCGTCTTCGTTTGTTATCACGCTGGCGTCGCTCATCTCGCTGCCGGCGGCAGGAATTGTGAGCACCACTCCCACGGGGAGTGTCTCCGTTGGAGCGTATTTGCGGGCATATATGTCCCACACTTCGCCGTCGTATTTCATTCCCATACCGATAGCCTTGCACGAGTCTATCACGCTGCCTCCGCCCACAGCAAGGAGGAAGTCCACGCCTTCTTTGCGACACAGGTCAATGCCGCGGTGAACCATCTCGAGCCTTGGGTTTGGCTTCACTCCGCCCATTTCCACGAAGTCCACCCCACCCTCTTTGAGCATGGATCGCACCGATGCGAGCAGTCCGGAGCGCTCGGCGCTCTGTCCGCCATAGTGGATGAGCACTTTGTGCCCGCCGTATTTTTTTATCATCTCCACGAGATGCTCCTCTGACTCTTTGCCGAACACCACTTCGGTGGGGGCATAAAACTTAAAGTCTTTCATATCTGTTTTACTGTTATTTTATTGATGTTTCAAAGTTTTGCGGTTGATTATTATATCCATTCGTGCTGTTCTATGGTGTGTCCACACGAACAGCAGTTGCCATTTCCTATTTTGCCGTCATAATGCTGACAGGAACACAGAGTGCACTTTGCTGCTGTTATACCAACAAACGAAGGGTTACCCTTGTTGCCGTCATGCGCAATTCTTTGGTATTCATCATCTGAAACAGAATCCTGCGTTATGCCATTATTAAGCATACTGTCTACAGATTGCATTCCATCAGTCTCGTAGCAGTCTGTCCCATCTGCTGCATACATAGAATCTCCTGCATCAATGGTGTTGCAGTCTGTGTCATCGATGCCACAGTCGTCAAGTCCGCTGTCAGTAGAGTCAATATCGGGCAGATCATTGTCGCTGCCGTCAAACAAATCTGATATATATTCAAGAAAGTCAAACATATTAATTAAATTTTCAGTTAGATATATGATGTGCTGCCAGTCCTATTCTTACAAGATTTTTTGCGAGCTGTACTTTCGATTGGTCAAGAATGCCAGCCTTGTTACATTCTTCCAGAACTTTCAGAAATACTTTAAAGAGAGCGAGATGAATTTTATTTATATCTTCACAGCTATTTATAGTATCAGCCTTTATCCCCACAGCAAGGATCGTGTATTTTTTCTCGTCATCAATAAATTCGATGTAAGGTATACCATACTGGGCTTTTTTTGCTTTCTCAAGATTGGCAAAAAGTTTTACGAGTGTCGGCACTTTTTTCTTCACCTCGTTAGAGAATTTATAAGTATACACACCGTTTTCCTTCAGTCTTATCTGTCTCAACAAAACAAGAATCTCGTCGTATATATTATAGTATATCAGAATAGTATTGCCAAATCGAGGAAGCACAGTATAATCACAAAGGTATCTGTCATCACCGAAATTCGAGGTAGTCACCAGCAGATCATAAGGTATTCCCCCAAACCACTCAACGACTCTGAAGTTATACACCACAGCATCCCCCTTTTTCAGATTCACCTTTATGTCTGGCTCCAAATCGTTGTATGAACATATAAGCGGCAGAAGTCTCTTCAGTTGTGCGGGGTCGTCTGACGAACACCCAGGCAAATGTGCCGGGAGTGATTCTGCAGAAGATTCGAGCATTGCTGTCGTTTCTACATGAACAACATGTATGGTCGGAATTTCGTAGTTTTTCTTTTTTTTCATATCCCTGTAGCTTTGGTTTACAATATAGTTTATAGTTTCTGCTCCTGACATTCCGGTAATTACCTTCATATCCACAGTAGATGGTGGAGCCACCCCTTACGCCTGAAGCATCTTTGCCACCTGCTGCCCGGCTATAACGGCAACGAAGCCCAGCGCAATGCTTCCGAACACATAGAGCGACAGCATCATGGTGTTGCCGTTTTTCAGGAGCGACGTTCCCTCGTTCATAAACGTGGAAAAAGTTGTGAATCCTCCGCAGAAGCCCGTGGTGAGCAGCAGTTTCGTGGCAGGCTGCATCAGCATGCCGCCTTTCCAGTTCAAGCCCGAAAGCAGTCCGATGACGAAGCATCCGGCGATGTTCACCGCCATAGTGCCCAGCGGAAACATCATGCCCACAACCGCCTGTATGTATTTTGAAACCATAAATCTCACACCGCCGCCGAAGAAGCTGCCAATGCTTACAAGCAATAGTTCTTTCATTCTAAATGAATATCTTGTTAATGTGATTTATTACTGTTAATGACTAATGTGCAAAATTCGTGTTTTTTCGCGAGATAATCAAGTTTTTTGCATTAAATTACACACGCTACCTCAAATTTGCCACGGGTAAAAGTGTTCTAAATGTCGCTTTTTGCTGTCGGGCTTCACGATGGATTCGGCAGAATTTGCGGAACGAAGAAGTGTATTTTTCGTAACTCCGTGTAATTCAACAAGATAGACTCTGCAAGATATCTCAGAACCACGAAATCCATTTGAAGAAGCAATGCTTTTCAAGGAGAGAAGCAATGCTTCTTTCGAAGAGAAGCAATGCTTTGCTCCCGAAAAAGCGTATGTCGGTTAAATGGCGCCAAGCGGAAAAGTGTTCTAAAGTTCTTATCAAGCAAGCTAAAGCCAATAAGAACTCTGATAATATTATTAGAAGATAATGTTTTTAGACAAAAACCGATAAAAGCCTCAATGTCGTTTTGTAGGTTTTCCGTCTAAAAAAAACAGCAAGACCTTATATATAAGCGCAAAGTGCACTTCGTATATAAGGTCTTGCTGATAGTCGGGATGACTGGACTCGAACCAGCGACCACACGCCCCCCAGACGTGTACGCTAACCAACTGCGCTACATCCCGATTGCCACTTCAACAGGGCATTCCCCGTTTGTTTGCGGATGCAAAATTACTTACTAAAAATATAATGTGCAAGTTTTTTGCGAGTTTTTTGGTTTGCCAGACCAATATATTATCGTTTGCAGGCGTTGTGTGGCGGATGCCGGCAGTTCTGCCTACTGCGGTTTGCCGCTTCCGCCCTGGCTCTTTCCGCCCTGCATCACGTCGTCGTTATTGATAGTGCGCGATGTCTTCTTCACGCCGCTTTGCAGTTTTCCTATTCTGTAGCTCACTGCCAGGGCAACCCAGCGCTGTTCAAACTTAAACGTGCCGCTGCTCTTGAAGTTGTCGCCAAACACATTCTGGCGATACGTGAAATATTTTTTGAAAGGATTTCCCGAAGCCAGTGTAATGTTCAGACGGTCGCCAAGCATCTTCTTGGTTATCGAGATGTCGTGGCTGAAATATCCGCCGTTGTTGCTTTGAAGGCTTATGCCCGGAGTCTGCTTGTACACGGAAACAGAAACCGTCCATGTCTTGGCAATCGTCTGCTGTGCGTTTGCCCAAACCGACATGTTCCAGCCGTGGTTCTTGAGCGACTGTCCGTCGCTCAGATGCGAATAGCCGCCCCATACGTTCATCGTGAGGCGGGTGTTGGTGAGCGGATTCCAACTCACGTAGCCGCTGAAGTTCACGTTCTTTGTCTTTCCTATGTTATAGTAGGTGGTGTATCTCGTCATTTTGCCCGTAGGGTTTTCCAGTCCGGCGATGGTGTTGTCGTTTACCATGCGCGACACGCTCTCGATGCTGTTGTTCGTAAAGCTGTAGCTCGCAGACAGGGTGTAGCTCAGTTTTTGCGAGAAATTGCTGAACTGCAGGTCGAAAGAATGGGTCTTCTCCGAATTCAGGTTGGAGTTGCCCTGACTGATATTCTCCAGATTGTTGTCGTCGAGATACGGGTTGAGATACCAGATACCCGGACGGCTGATGCGCATCTTGTAAGAAAGCGCGAGGTTCATCATGTCGGTAAACTTGTATCCAATTTTCGCCGACGGCACGAGGTCGTCGAAGTTTTTCGAGAAGTCAGCCCCCTTGCCGAGCAGGTATTCCACTTTCTGCAAGGTGTGTTCATAGCGCAGTCCGAGCCTTGCCGACCATTTTTTCAGCGACAGTCCGTAGCCGAGATAAGCGGCGAGAATGTCGTTGCGGTGTTTGAAGTGTGAACTGTTGTCGGCGTCATACGTCGGTTCGCCGTTGCCGCCGGCAGGAGAGTCATACTTGTCGTTGGTAGACTTGTTCTGCCGCAGGATATATTTTGCACCGGTTTCAAGAGTGTGGTGCTTGGCAAAGGGAGAGGTGTAGTCAAGTTGGAACGTCTGTTCCGTGCTGCTCTGTTTGCCGTCCACATTCTGGTTCTTTATGCGCTGCAGATAGTCAGTCCACGATTCGTCGGCATACATCCCGGAGTAGGAAATCCTGTTCTTGCTCGTGTTCGGATCAGTTTCAATGCGATAGGAGAAAGTGAGCAGTCGGTCTTTCACATTCTTAAACGAACGCTGGTAGTCAATGCCGCCGCTCACGCTTGTATAGTTGCCCTTGCTGTGGTTAAAGGTGGAATACCTGTACAGGTCGCTCCCTGCAGCGGGCATGTAAGAGCGCACGCTGCCACTATAGTCCTGTTTGCTGCCATAGCTGTTGAGCGAAACCGAGGCAGTAACGAGGCGCAGCGTGTCAATCTCGTAGCTCGCTTCAATACTTCCGCCGTGCCACTGGCTCTTTGGCTTGGTAAGGTAGCTGCTCGCTGTCGCCCTTGTAGTGTTGCCCTCGTCGTCGAGAACCTGCTGCTCGCTGTCGGTATACTGTTTGCCGTTGTGCTGAAAACTGTTGTTGTAGTTGGCGCTCACCGTTAGCTTGCCCTGCTTCACCGTGGCAAAGGCACCGCCGCCCCATCCCATGTTGTGTGCACGGAGCGACAGGGTTGCCGTGTAGCCTTCAGGTCCCTTGCCCTCGGTTATGATGTTGAGAATACCGCCCACACCCTCGGCATCATACTTCGGTCCGGGGTTTGTAATCACCTCAATCTTCTTGATGCTTGCAGCCGGCATACTCTTCAGCACCTCCTTCGGGTTGTTTGTCATCATGTTGTTAGGCTTGCCGTTCACATACACCTTGAACGAAGTGCTGCCGTTCACCTTGATATTGTCCTGACCGTCCACGCTCACCATCGGCACCTTCTTCAGCATATCCATCACGGTGTTCACCTTCGACTCCGGGTCGTCCTCCACGCTATACGTCAGTTTGTCGATGTCTGCCTTCACCAGTGGCTTGAAGGCAACCACCTCCACACCCTTCAGTTCCGTCTTGCTGTCGCTTACGAGCAACTTGCCCAAGTTTATCAGCTTGTCTGTCTTTCCCACGGAATATTCACGCCTAATCTCATTGCGCCCCATCGACTTGACCACAAGAACGAATTTGCCTTCGCCCGTGGCATCAACGCTGAATTTTCCTTCGGCATCCGTTACCGCCATCTTCAGCGGATGCTCGCTGTCGGCATCCTTCATTATGCTCAGCGTGGCATACGGTTCGCCGGCATTGGTGAGCGAGTCGGCAACGATGCCCTTGAGTTTATAGCCGTGCACATTCTGCTGGGCTACGATATTGAGTTGTGCTATGACAATCGCGATAGCAAAAAGGATTAGTCGCTTAAAATTCATAATTTTCTGTTCTTGTTTTATTTGTTTTGTCGATTTAATACAATTATTAGACGAAGAGAACAGCGGGTTTGATACAAGATATCTTGATAATTTATTCTTTTTAACAAAAAAAAACGATTAAGCGAGAGCAATGAAAGTATACTTTCAGATTGCCGAGCGTGAGTTTTTTATTCAAAAGAAACCACACGACAAGACTGTTGGTATGCCTTTGTCGTGTGGTTTTCCCATATATCAAATTTTGTTGGTGGTGAGCCGTTTGCCTTATTTCTTGCTCAGATATTCATCCACCTTTTTAGCTGTAGCCTTTCCGCTTGCCATTGCACGCACCACGAGAGATGCACCGTTGGCAGCATCGCCGGCAACAAACACATTGTCGGCAAACTTTGGCTGTTCCGGTTTCAAGAATCCCATGGCGAGGAGCACAATCTCCGCCTTGATAATCTCCGGTTTGCCGGCAGGCTCCATCAGCGGTCTGCCGCCGTCAGGATTAGGCTTCCATGCAATCTCCTGCACTTCCACGCCGGTAAGTTTACCGTCCTTGCCAAGGAAACGCAGCGAATTGATGTTCCATCTGCGCTCGCAACCCTCCTCATGGCTCGATGTGGTTTTGAGCGTGCGCGGCCAGTTAGGCCAAGGATTCTTCGGATCCTCCGGGCCCTCCACCGGCTTAGGCATGATTTCAATCTGCGTAACGCTCTTGCATCCCTGTCGGTGGGCCGTTCCTATGCAGTCGCTACCCGTGTCGCCGCCACCGATAACGAGCACGTTCTTGCCCTTAGCCGTTACGAGCTCGTCCTTTGCAAACTCGGCTCCGTCGAGAATTCTGTTCTGCTGCGACAGCATTTCGAGTGCAAAGTGAACCCCCTTCAGTTCTCTGCCCGGAATCTTCAGGTCGCGTGCCGTAGGAGTGCCAGTGGCAATGACATAGGCATCGAAGCCCTCTGGCAATTTTTCTACATTGATGTTCTCGCCAAGGCGGAACTCAATGCCCTCCTGCTTCAGGATGCTTATGCGGCGGTCGATGATAGCCTTGTTGAGTTTGAAGTTAGGAATGCCGTAGCGGAGCAGTCCGCCCGGGTTTTCGTTTTTGTCGAACACCGTAACCAAGTATCCCATCTGGTTGAGGCGAGTGGAAGCCACAAGTCCAGACGGACCGCAACCGATAACAGCCACTCTCTTTCCGTTGCGCTCCGGAATGTTCACCCTCACGTAGTTCTCCTGATAAGCATGCTCCGTTATTGCCGCCTCGTTCTCGCGGTTTGTAGTAGGTTCATGCTCCGTGAGGTTAAGCACGCACGCCTTTTCGCATAGAGCCGGACAGATGCGCCCAGTAAACTCCGGAAAGTCGTTGGTGTCGTTAAGCAGTCGGTAGGCCAGTTCCCAGTCGCCTTTGTATAGTGCGTCGTTCCATTCCGGGGCCTTGTTGCCCAGCGGACAAGCCCAGTGGCAGAACGGCACGCCGCAGTCCATACATCTGGACGCCTGGGTGCGGCGGTCTTTTTCGTTGAGAGTCTGTTCCACCTCTCCAAAATCATGAATACGGTCATGCACCGGTCTATATCCCGCCTCCTGGCGGTGTATTGTCAAAAATGCTTTAGGATTTCCCATCGTCTTGTAAAATTTAAAAATTTTAAAATTGAAATATTGAAATATTCAGAAATTGCGAGATTGAAAGATTAAAAAATGAAAGTATATGCGATATTATTCGACATAGTGATTGTCTTTTGTCCTCTTGATAATATTTACCAATGTACCTATGATTATTTGAAGCTCATTAACAATCGAATCATATTGCTTTTCGGTGATATACTCAGATTTACAAAGAAGAATAAGCCAATATTTTGTTTCGTTAGCTTCTTTCAGTGCAATATACAACTTAGATATAAAATCTGCTGTACTTTGGGCATGCTCACTTTCATAGATGTTTGCTCCAATACTTGTACCGCTTCTTAGTATTTGCTTAGACATCACTGTTTCTTTTCTTTGCTCTGTCAAGAACTTTTTCAGTTTGATGATACGCAGAGAAAAGTTGACACTAAGTTTAGCTATAAGATTCTCTTTTTTCCATTTTTCATTTTTCAATTTTTCAATCTTTCAATCTTTCAATCTTTCAATCTTTCAATCTTTTTAATAGTCTCTCTGCATATCCGCAATCTTCTGTTGCAGCTTTCTCACTTGCTCCTCCTGCAGTACCCTCTTGTATTCGATAGGCACAACCTGGATAAAGTCCTCCACGTAGCGGTTCCAGTCGTCGAGCATTGTGCGGGCGAGCTTAGAACCAGTGTAGAGATAGTGCTGGCGGATGAGTTCGTGCAGCTCCTTGCGGTAGTTGCTGTCTTCCACGAGATTAATCTCCACCATATCCATATTGCAGAAATAGTCGAAGTTGTGGTTCTTGTCCCACACGTAAGCCACACCGCCACTCATACCGGCAGCGAAGTTGCGTCCGGTCTCGCCGAGAACAACCACTCGACCGCCCGTCATATATTCGCAACAGTGGTCGCCGGCGCCCTCAACAACGGCGATGGCTCCTGAGTTTCTTACGGCGAAGCGCTCGCCCACCTTTCCGTTGATGTAGAGCTCACCGCTTGTTGCTCCGTATAGACCAGTGTTTCCGGCAATGATGTTTTCCTCGGCATTGAAGTTGCTGCGCACCGGAGGCAAGATAGCGATGCGGCCGCCACACAGTCCCTTGCCGAAGTAGTCGTTAGTTTCGCCCTCAAGCTTGAAGTTTATACCTTTCACGAGGAACGCTCCGAAACTCTGTCCGGCACTACCCTTGAACTTCACGTTGATGGTAGAGTCTGGCAGTCCCTCCTCGCCATATTTCTGAGCCACCAGTCCGCTGAGCATAACACCCGTAGCGCGGTCGGTGTTCTTTATGGCATAGTCCAGGTTCACCTCCTCCTGAGTGGCGATAGCCTTCTGTGAGGAGCGTATAATCTGCTGGTCGAGGATATTCGAGAGGTCGTGAATCTGCTCCGTGGTATGATACAGCGAGCACGGTCCGTCCTCCTTGTGGAGCAGTCTGCCGAAGTCGAGCATCGAAGCCTTGCTTCCTTTCTCCCTTTCCTTCACCTGCAGCAACTCCGTGTGTCCCACGATGTCGTCGAGCTTGGTGTAGCCCATTTCGGCGAGATATTCGCGCACTTCTTGGGCAAGGAACGTGAAGTAGTTCACCAAGTATTCATATTTTCCGATAAAGTGCTTGCGCAACTCCGGGTTTTGCGAAGTAACGCCCAGAGGACACGTGTTCAGGTTGCACTTGCGCATCATCACACATCCCAGAACGATAAGAGCCAGTGTGCCGAATCCGAATTCCTCGGCACCGAGCAGAGCCATGATTATAACGTCGCGTCCTGTCTTGAGCTGTCCGTCCACCTGCAGTCTGACCTGTCCGCGCAGTCCGTTTTTCACCAGAGTCTGCTGCGTTTCGCTCAGTCCAATTTCAGGCGAGATACCGGCAAATCGCATGCTGGAAGCCGGCGAAGCACCCGTGCCGCCCTCGGCGCCAGATATTACGATAAGGTCAGCCTTTGCCTTTGCCACACCTGCGGCGATGGTTCCCACGCCGCTCTCGGCAACGAGTTTCACGCTGATAGCCGCCTTGGGGTTCACGTTCTTCAGGTCGAAGATAAGCTGAGCCAAGTCCTCGATAGAATAGATATCATGATGAGGTGGAGGCGAGATGAGCGATATGCCAGGGATAGAGTGGCGGGTTTTTGCGATAATCTCGTTCACCTTGAATCCGGGCAACTGTCCTCCCTCTCCAGGTTTAGCACCCTGGGCCACCTTGATTTGCAGTTCTTCGGCATTAACCAGATATTCCGTTGTTACACCGAAGCGTCCTGATGCAATCTGCTTTGTCTTGCTTGACAGCGAGATACCGTCCACAGTGGAGTGGAAGCGCTCGTTGTCCTCACCGCCCTCACCGGTGTTTGAGCGAGCTCCGAGCTTGTTCATTGCCAGAGCAATAGCCTCGTGTGCCTCGATGGATAGGGCACCGAAGCTCATGGCACCCGTAACGAAATGCTTCACGATGCTCTCCACAGGCTCCACCTTGTCGATGCTGATAGGTTTGCGCTTGAAGTCGAGGAAGTCGCGGATAAAGATTTCGCTCTCCTTGTCGTCCACAAGTTTTGTGTATTCCTTGTATTTATTGTAGTTTCCAGTTCGCGTGGCGAGTTGCAGCGTGGCAATCGTTTGCGGATCCCATGCGTGCTTGATTCCGTCCTTGCGATAGTGGAACTGTCCGAGATTAGGCAGGAAATCCGGTTTACGAGTCATGCCGAACGCCTTGTCGTGCAGTCGGATGGCATCGCGTGCGATTGTTTCCAGTCCGATACCGCCGATAGTAGACACATCTGTTCCGAAGTAATTTTTGAGCAAGCTCTCAGAGAGTCCGATGCTTTCAAAAATCTTTGCTCCGCGATAAGACCTGATGGTAGAAATACCCATCTTCGCCATGATTTTCAGCAGTGCCTTCTTCACAGCCTTGATGTAGTTGGCTTCTGCCGTGGCATAGTTTTCCTGAATCTTGCCGCGCTTCACGAGGTCGTCGAGGATGGCGAAAGTCATATACGGGCACAGAGCCGACGCTCCGTATCCGAGAAGCAGAGCCGCATGCATCGTTTCGCGGATTTCTCCGCTCTCCACGATAAGCGCCGTTTGAACGCGCTTGCCCACGGAGATGAGATAATGGTGAACGGCGCTCACGGCGAGTAGCGACGGGATGGCTGCATGCTCCTTGTCCACGTCGCGGTCGGACAGGATGATATAGTTGTAGCCGTCGTCCACACTCTTTTCAGCCTCCTTGCACAGGCGGTCGATAGCCTCGCGCAGTCCGTCTTCGCCCTTGCTGCACTCAAAGAGTATGGGCAGTTTCACGGTGTTGAAACCTTTGTATCTGATGTTGCACAGAATGTCGAGCTGAGTGTTTGTCAGTATTGGGTGGGGCAGACGCACCATCTTGCAGTTGGATTCGTCTGGCGACAGTATGCCCGAGCCCACACGTCCGATATATTCCGTGAGCGACATCACGAGATTTTCGCGTATGGAGTCGATTGCCGGGTTTGTTACCTGTGCGAACTGCTGACGGAAGTAGTTGAAGAACACCTGCGGACGGTCGCTCAATACGGCAAGCGGTGTGTCGTTACCCATTGCTGCCGTTGGCTCCTGAGCGTTTACACACATCGGAATGATGGTGTCGTCGATATCCTCCTTGCCGAAGCCGAAGAGCACCTCGTGTTCTATGAGCTTGTCCACACTGTTGTCCACCTTTCTTCCGCTCTTCAGCTTCTCCAACTGGATGCAGTTGGTAGAGAGCCACTTACGGTAGGGATGTTCCTCGGCAAGACTCTCTTTAATCTCGCCGTCGTAATATATCTTGCCTTCCTGCGTGTCGATGAGCAGGATTTTTCCAGGTTGCAGACGTCCCTTTTCGGCAATCTCCGACGGGTCGAAGTCCATCACTCCCACCTCGGAAGCCACCACCATGGTGTCGTTTTTGGTTATTGTGTAGCGTGCCGGGCGCAAGCCGTTGCGGTCGAGCATACCACCGGCAAACCTTCCGTCGCTGAAGAGCAGCGCAGCCGGTCCGTCCCAAGGCTCCATCAGTATGGAGTGGTATTCATAGAAAGCCTTCAGGTCTTCCGATATCGGGTTTTTGTCGTTGAAGCTCTCCGGCACCATGATACTCATGGCGTGTGGCAGCGAGAGACCGCTCATCACGAAAAACTCGAACACGTTGTCGAGACTTGCCGAGTCGCTCATTCCCGGCTGCACAATCGGACTCAGGTCCTTTGTGTCGCCCAGGGCGTCGCTGCTCAATACGCTCTCCCTTGCCTGCATCCATGCGCGGTTTCCGCGGATGGTGTTTATCTCGCCGTTGTGAGCCAGAAGGCGGAACGGCTGAGCCAAGCTCCATGTAGGGAATGTGTTTGTTGAGAAACGGGAGTGTACGAGAGCCAGTCCGCTGGTGAAGTAGCTGTTGGTAAGGTCGGGGAAATACTGCCTCACCTGCATGCTCGAGAGCATTCCCTTATACACGATATTCTTGCTTGAGAGCGAGCAGATATAGAAATCCTTGTCGTTCACCCGCTTTTCAATCTTCTTCCTTATTATATATAAGGTGCGCTCAAAGACAGACACCTTGTCGTCGGTAACTCCAGTAACGAACACCTGTTTGATGTCAGGTTCGCTTGCCAGTGCCGTCTCGCCGAGACACGACGGGTTTGTAGGCACATTTCTCATATGCATCAGCGAGAGTCCCTCGCGCTCGATTTCCTCGATCATGATGCTCAGTATGTCTTGCTGTTTCTTTTCGTCTTTCGGGAGAAAAACCAGACCAGTGCCGTATTTACCTTTTTCCGGCACCGGAATGCCCTGCAAGAGGATAAACTCGTGAGGAATCTGAAGCATGATTCCCGCACCGTCGCCAGTTTTGTTGTCGGCTCCTTCAGCGCCGCGGTGGCGCATGTTTTCCAGAACTTTCAGAGCGTTGTCCACCAGGTCGTGGCTTTTGTTGCCATGGATATTGACAACCATTCCCACTCCGCAGGCATCATGCTCATTGCTGGAAGAATACAATCCATTTCCCATATTCTGTTACGTTTTAATTTATAAAACCTTTTATTTCTGTCAAGTTGGCTGCAAAAGTAATAAAATGCTTTCAAATTGACAATTAATTTAAAAAGAAAATGTCTATTTTTATTAATAAAATGACTTACAACTAATAAAAAGCCGTAAATTCACCGCATTTAAAATAAAGATGTAAGCATTTTGCCCCGTTTTGTTATAATATGCAAGTTTACATGTTTTCCGCATGTAGATATTCCGATTTACAGGATTAAACTGTTTTGTTTGAATCTTCACACAAAATATATTATCTCTCCAAATATCTGAATAACTACAAAATTAATATGAATTTAATTTTTTCTGTTTTTACCCTCACACCCTCACACTTCCATCATAAGTATCAGATATTCAACAGGTTTTGAGGGTGAGGGTAATGGTGAGGGGTGTGAGGGTAGAAACGGGAACAGACTTAGGCGAAGCGGAGTACCAAAACAGAAAAGCATTCTGGTACCGGGAGTACAGCATTGCGATACTCCGAGTGCAACGCTGCTCCACGAACGGTATACCAATGCTTCACAAGCGCCAAGCGGCGCTCTGCCCGTGCCAGGCGGCGCCGGACAGAACCAAAGCGGCTACTATTTCTTCAGTTCCTTGATTTCCTTCAGGATACTGTTCATTCGCCTGAGGTTCTGAACATAGTTCACGGCTCCGAGCACTCCGCCTATTACTCCGCCGATAATGCCGCCTATCACCACTCCGTCTACAAACTCCGACTCCCGGCCATTCGTAACATAGTAGAAGAAGAATCCGAGCCAGAATATCAGGAACGGGATGGCATAGAAAAACCAGTAGATGCCAAACCGCTTGTAGCGGATGAGCCGGATGGCAACACTCGTAAGGTTGCCCGTCATCAAATCTTCTGATGCATAGCGGCGCAGCGAGAACACGGATGCCACGAATGCCGAAAGCAGAAAGGCTATCGTTACGACGGTGAACCAAAGGGGCATACCCATCGCTGGCAGCAGCACGCCGATAAACGGCATGGCGAGAAGGGCGAGAATGATAGATAACTTTATGTCGTTTCTCACCTTGTTGTATTTTCCTTTCATCGCCTTGCGCATCATGCGCTCGTTGATGATGGTCTGCTCGCGGAGCATACTTTTCAGCATGCCGAGCTGCTGGCGCATCTCTTCAAGTTCGTGTATATTATCTATTTCAGTCATTGTTCTGCGGGTATTAATCGTTAGACATGTTTTTGAGTTGTTCCCTTATTCTCACCAGCCTCACCGACACGTTGGAGGTGGTGATGCCCAGGATTTTTCCTATCTCCTCATAGCTGATATTCTCCAGCCAAAGCAACACGATGGCGCGGTCGAACGGCTGCAGACGGCTGATTCGCCTGTGGAGCATGTCCACCTGCGTGTTTCTGCCGTCGGAGGCGTCAAACGGGTCCACGTCCATGGTGAGCCTCACCGTGGGGCGGGCTTTCTTTTTCCTGTCGAGCGAGATGCATGTGTTCAGGCTCACGCGGTAGACCCACCCTTTGACGTTGCCCTCTGCCTTGAGCTGCGGCAAGCCTTTCCAAAGGTTTATCAGCGTTTCCTGATACAGATCGGCCACCTCGTCCTGGTCTTTCGAGAACATATAGCACACGGTGTATATCGTGTCTTTGTTCTCGCGGACAAGTTTTTCAAAACTCTCTTTCTTTTCGTCCATCGTATTTAGGTTTTCGAGAAACATTTATATATAATACGCACAAAGAAACGGATTTGCTACAAACTCAACTGCTTTTTCTTTGTCCGCATTACAGGTGCAAATTTATCGAATGTAGCCGAGAATGCAAAGATATAGGTCTGTTTTTCGCATCAACAGGTCTGTTTTTCGCACAAAAAGAGTAACTTTGCTCTCTGATAATACATTGCGCAACATGAACATACGTCTTTCACATATCGTATTGAGAACAATACTCCTATTTATCATGGCATTTCACGCCATATATTCATCGGCAAGCAAATCCGCCCAGATAAACAAAAAATGGACGGAGTGTTACATTCAGCACGTGAATGCCACCCGAAACGGCAACTTCTACAAGAGCGTCTTGCTCCAGGCCAAGCGCAATCTGAACGGAAAGGGGGAAATGAAAGAACTCACCAACGTGTTTCTGCACCTTACGGATGCCTTGATACAAGACGGCGAATACACTGCCGCCCTGCAAATCGTGCAGCAGATGCAGATGGATGCCGAAAGGCTCGAACTGACCAAGGAGGGGAAAAGAATCTTCCTTGCCGAATGTGAAAACAGAACGGGATTGTGTTTCGTAAGGCTTGGAGTAACCGACAGGGCAATGGAATATTTCAACAGCAGTCGCAAAAGGATTGAGGGACTGAACTACCCGCAGCTCGAAAGCAAGATTATAAACAACATCGGCGAGATTTGCTACCGGCGCGGAAACATAAAGACTGCCATCGAACTGCAACAGCAGGCGATAAACTGCATCATGCCACTAAACGACAGTACGGAAATCAGTGCATACTGCAACAACCTGGGCATTCTGTATATGAAGGCGAGGGAATACAAAAAGGCAAGAAAATGCTTTACAAAATCTATAGAATACCACAAGGCGAACGACTATGATTTTCTTTCCTACATATATACCAACATGGCGGAACTCTCTGAAACGGAAGGCAACTACAAGCTTGCCGAAAAGGAGCTGTGCATGGCTTATAAACTGCAAAAGGGCAAGTCGCTGAACGAAAACATACTATCCACCAAACTCGGATTTGCAAAAATCTATACCAAGACAAACAGAATTGCTGAGTTCAACAAAATCAGAGGTATCATCATAAAGGAACTGAACAGCGTGGGCTCTGACGACTACAAGGCTACAAGCCTGAAACAGCTCTCTGAACTGTGCTTCAGCATCGGCGACAGCATCTGCGGCGCAAGATTCCTGCTCATGTCCGACAATATCCGCGACTCGATATCACAGGCCGTGAACGACTACCAACTGCAACAGATGCTCGTGGCATACGACACGGAAAGACTGCACAACAACAATATCATACTGAAGCAGTCGCTCGAAAAGCTTCAGCTCCAGACGCGAAACCGCAACCTCACCATCACAATCTGCATTACCTTGCTCATACTCTTCGGCGTGTGCATATACATGCTCGTGAGGAAAAACCGCTCGGCCCGCATCATTCAAGAACAGCAGATAAGGCTGCGGAAATACGAGCAGGAGGAGCACAAGCGAAAGGAAACCGACCTGAAAAACACTATCGACACCAACAACCGCAGACTCGTGGAATATGCCATAGACCAATCGGCAGTGAACGAATTTCAGCAGACGATATGCCACAAGATTGAAAACGCAATGCACGACAACGGAAAACTGCCCGCCGATACTTCTAAAATTCTGAATGAAGTGATTTCGGAATTGAAACGACAGAAAGACAGTCAGCTCGGAGAGGATTTCCACACGTATTTCGAACAGGTGAACCCCGACTTCCTGCGCAAGCTGAAAAAAATGTTTCCGCAGCTCACGCAAAACGACATACGGTTGTGTGCCTTTCTTTATCTCGGATTGTCAACAAAGGAAATATCTGCCCTGACGTATCGCGAAGTGAGAAGTATAGAGACAAGCAGACTAAGGCTTCGCAAAAAACTGAATATCGACGGAAAGGTGTCGCTACACGACTATCTGACGAGCATAAACAACTGAAACTGAATATATTATAAACCATCTGGGCATTTCAGCAGCAATGCTGACACACACAAAACGGCAAACTGACACACTTTTGTAAGCAAAAGGGCAGTTTGCCGCTCTTTATATCCTGTAAACAGACAGAAAAACTACATTTTGTAATAGATGTAGTAGTAATGACGTACCATTATATGTTACTTATTATTATTAAACGCATTAATTTTGCAGCAAATTGAAATTTCACAAGGCAAGAAACTGATAAAACACAAAGTTCGGCCAGTGGAAAGCATAAAGGGTTCCATACTTTCCACACAGGCAAAACCCAAGCGAACCCGCCCGAGAGAATATGAAGAAAGCGATTCTTACATTTGCGATGATTGTATGCACGGCAGCAATGTTTGCCCAGCATACACTAAACAGCGCACTAAAGCTTGTTGAAGGGCAAAACTCTTACCAGCTTGAAACAGGCAAGAAACCACCTGTAATATGGAAGTATCATGCAGGAAGCAATTCTGGAGCAATACTGAAGATTTCAGACTACGGAAACGCAAGTCTGCTGTTTCTGAAACCCGACTCTTCATCTGTTTACGGATACTACGACTACAGCAAGGGGATTCAATATTACCCTGTGGGGGCTGACGAAGACTTGTATGTTTCGCTAAACTCCTTCACCGGACAAACAGAATTCAGCTTCAATGCCGCCATCGAAAACAACGACGCCATAGGGCACGGATATTCACAAGACGATGCGGTGAGTCTGACCGAGGGCAAAAACTATATGTTTGCAAGCAAGTCGAGCGGTTCCACGATAGCTTATCTAACGTATACCGCCACTGAAGACGGAGTGCTCGAAATCAGCACCACATCATATATAAGCAGTGCCACATACTCTGTAGACGGAACTTCGGCCAACCTTAGCTTTCAGTCGAACAACAACCAATATGTGGCTAAGCTGACTGTATCAAAAGGCAAGACATACAATCTGAACATTTCGTCGTACAGCACATACATTCTCAGCGCCAAGCTCACCCATCCCACTATCGGCACTTCGTATGATTTGCCATTCAGCGCAGCAATGGGCAGCAACACCTTGCCTGCAGCTGCCGGCACATACTGGTATAGCCTCAACAGCACCGACAAAGGCTTCTTCAGCATGGCATCAAGCGCAGCTCTCGAAAACGGGTCGGTGAAGGTTTATGCCGGAACATACTCCAGCTACAGTTCGCCGATTGCCACACTCACAGCCACGCTCAACGGAAAATGGGAAAGCAGCAGCTACTACGACAACTACCTTATAAAGATAGAAAAGGCTGTGGCCTCAACGAGCGACGAATCGTTCACTCTGGCATACGAGCCATATGCAAAGGGCACAACAGAAAGCAATCCGTATTCTGTTGAAACGCTGCCGGCCACTCTATCTACCGGCAATGGGTCTGACTACTACTATGCTGTGGAGGCAACAGAAAGCAACATAGGAAAATTCCTTAAAGCGGAAGCCGCGTCGAGCATAAGCAACTCAAGCACACAGGTGTATGTTTATAAAAGCGGTTCATACTCTAAATCTCAAGGCAACAAGAGTGCACAGACGCTCATAGAATCAAGCGGACAATACATCATACACTGGTATAACAAGGAAAATGCTCCGGTGGATTTCACCGTAAGCATCGCCGACCCTCTGCCTGGCGACACATACGACAGTCCGGCTCCGGCACAGAAAGGGAGCAACTCGTTCAACGGCACGGGCACAAGGTTCTACTCTTACACGGCAACATTGAACGGAAAACTGACAATCACGCCAAGTTCAAGCAGCATTTACCTCTCTGTGCCTAAGTCGACCACAGGATATGACACGTGGCAGACATCAAAAGACGGCAGCGCATACACGCTCAGCACGACAAAAGGAACTACTTATATCTTGAAGTTCACATACGTGAAAGACGGCGACAGCTTCACTCTCGACGAGAGCACCTATGCCGAAGGCGAAAGTTCCACGAACCCTATCACCGTAACGGAATCGCCGTACAACCTGACACCGGGCAAAGTGAGCGTGTGGCTGAAATACGTGGCGCCAAAGAGCGGAGTGTTTGTAATGAAAGGAAATCTTGACTACAACTACAACAACTCCATAGGCTTTATAAAACCGGGCGAAAGCTCTGTTACCACAATATCACAGAGCAAGACTGTAAACGGACAGTACATCTCTTTCTATGAAGGATCTGTAAAGGTAAAGCAGGGCACGGAGATTATAATGAACATAAAAGTGCCTAATGCAAAAGAGGGCGACAACATAGAATTCAGCGTGAGGGACTACAATGCCGGAGAAGACTTCTCCGCACCTATCGTGATGGAAAAAGACAAGGAATACACCATTCCTTCAACCTACAGCATCCCGCAATGGTGCAAATTCAACCTCAAGGAAGGCGAACTGAGCCTCTACTCTTCTATCAGCTTCAGCGGATATCTGTATAAAGGCGACGACAATGCCGCTGCCGAGACAAACGGCGAAAGCTTCTATGCATCATACGACAGTTCTACAGGCAAGTCGGGCAAGGTGTTCACAATAACAGAAGCCGGAACCTATTACATAAAGCTGACAAGCACATATTCCGACGGAGTATTCACCGCATCCGGCTCGGCAATGGACAAGCAGCCGACTGAAGATACAGGAGCCACAATGCGCAAGAATGCCACGCCGCTTGAAGAGGGATTGACTACACACAATTTCCCCGGCTATGTGGAAGGCGAAACTCAGCCTGTGTTCTATAGCTACACGGCACCAGAAACCATGCCTAAACTTATCTCTATAGTTCACGGCACGGCAACGAAGACTGAATACTTGACTCCAGATTCTGTAAAGATAGCTTCAGACAATGGTTATATGGCCATCGACAAGGGAGAGACCATTTATGTTAAGGCTGTGGCAAGAGACAAGACTCTGTCGTTTACGACTACCATTACCGACTACCCAGAATACGGAAAGGGCGAAACGGAAGACGATGCCATCAACATGAAAAATGAAGGCAAATATTTCTTTGCCGCTTCAGGCAATGAGCGCAATGTTTATCTGAAGTACTCTGCAACAGAAGACGGTATACTGAAAATAACTACAAGTTACTACACTTCGGGCACATGCAAGAGTGGCGATGCAGAAGCTGCTGCCATATCGTTTGCGACTATTACAGGAGGCGAGTATCTTGCGACAATAAATGTTACCAAGGGCACTACATATTCTTTCACTCTGAAGGCTAAGGCTGCATTGCTCGTAAGTTCAGACTTTTCGGTTGAAGCGCCGGGCTCTTCATACACCAATCCGATTACAGCCGTAGTCGGCGAGAACACCGTGCCGAAAGAGAAGGGCGACTACTGGTATGCCTTCAACAACCCGAAAGAGGGAAATATCGTGATTACGTCAGAAAACAGTCTGCCTGGCGGCAATGTTGAGGTTTACCGCACGGAATATCAGGCTTCACACGGTAGCCAACTTGCCGACGCATCATCTGCAGTAGGCTCATACGACGTGAAATGCAAGGCTGACTTCAAGGACATCTATTATATCCGTGTGCACAAAGTTGCCGACAGCAACGAGGACGACGTGTTCACAATAAGCTCTGAAGATTATGACAAGGGACAGTTTGAAGAAGACCCGATAGTAATAACAAGCTTCCCATACGAAGCTACAGTGCCTGCCGGCTACATCTATTATGCCATCGACACGCCGGAAGACGACAATTACACTGCAACTTTCAATACCGATGAAACTCTCAACAATAGCTACACATACTTGTTTGTCTATAAAGCCAACGAAAAGAATCCTTCAAAAACAACCATAAGGAATTCTGGCGAAATGATATTCGAGAAAGGTTGTCGCTACATCCTGTATTTCATAAACAAAGAAGAGAAAGAACTGAAATACAACATCACCTTTAACAAATGCGAACAGGGCGATGACTATACCAACCCGCTCGCAGCATCAAGCGGCGAAAACACATTTGCCAAGGCCGACAAGCTGTTCTATTCTTACACCGCAACAAAGACTGGAAAAATGACAGTTTATGTATCAGGAAAGAATATAGAAGTAAGCTTCCCGCTGGGAGCAAAGGAAAACGACGGCTCACGCAAGTATGTGAAGGACAATCTGACCTACACCATTGACGAGGTGAAGGGCGAAACCTACATTATCTGCTTCAACAATGTGAAGGCTGGAGATACATTCGAGATTTCGGAGAGGGACTACAAGCAGGGCGAAGACAAGTCAAGCGCTATTGAGATTACAGACACCTACACGTTTGACACAGAGAACTCTGAGGTTTGGCTCCGCTACAACTGCCAGAAAGCTGGTATGCTCACTGCAACAAGCGACCTCGCCTACAACGGAACGATAAACTTCTATCTCATCAAAAACGACGAGGATCCTATAGATATGTATCTGCAGCGCAAGGTGGGAACAGAATATGTGAAGGAATACCAAGGACGCGTGGCTCTCGAAGCCGGCGACATTGCCTATATTCACGTTGCAGCCGACAAGACCTATCCGGGAAAGACCGTCAGCGTGAACCTGCGCGACGTGAAGACAGGCGAGACTCTCGACAAACCGATTGTGCTCAACCCTGGCGAGAAGGTTACAGTGCCGGTAGTATCTGAGAGTATGCCTATATGGTGTATGTTCACTTCAAAGGTGGGAACATTCAGCATTAGCGCCAACGACGGCATCAACGGCTACTACTATACAAGTTACGAAAAGGCAAAGGCTAATGAATCCAAGAGATTCTTCTATGCAGAAGCTGACAACGACTTCACGTTTGACTGCACTGCCGACGAGGCTGGAGTGAACTACCTGAAACTGGTAAAGAGCACTGCAATGCAGAGAATTCAGATTTCGGGTGCCGTGGAAACCGGCATTACTTCGGTGAACGCCAATGATGCACAAGTGGGCGTCTGCAAGGGCGGAATGATGCTTAGCGGCGAGAATTCACGCATCAGGGTTTATGCCGTGAGCGGAACGCGCATCATGGACGAAAACGTGAGCGGAACACAACTCTTGTCTTTGCCTGCCGGCATATACGTGGTTGAAATCAACGGCAAGACACAGAAGGTAACCGTTAGATAATAAAAAGTAATGGTTAGATAATAAAAGATAACCGTTAGACAATAAGAGAAAGACAAGAAGGAATGTCGGACGAATTGCGAAAGCGGCATTCGACATTCCTTCATATAAAAAGCACAACAAAGAATACAATGAAAAGAAGACTACTGCCAATACTGTTTTTCTTTCTTTCCACACAGATATTTGCCGACAAATACTTGACGGTGTGGCAAAACGGGAAAGAAATACAGTCGTTTGAGGTATCAAACAAAGCCAAGGTGAGCTACGACGGAGGTAACGTGTTGCTAATGTCTGGCAATACCACTCTCACATTCTTGAGAGCAGACATGCTGAAATTTGCCTTTACCGACACGCCCGCCGCTATCGCCGGCAATACAAAGGAAGCAAACGTCTGTAAGTTTACAATAAAAGACAATCAGCTGAAAGTTACCACTGGCGAAGCGAAGTCAATGCCGGTTGGCATTTACGCCACTGACGGCAGTGTGGCAATAAACGGAAAGACAGACGCTGGCGGGAACTGGAGTGCCGACTTGTCAGCTTTCGCCCGCGGAACATATATATTCAAGAGTAAATCATCATCATTTAAATTCATCCTGAAATGAAAAATATAAACAAACTGTTTTTTGCCCTGACCGTAATGGCAGCGATGTTCGTGCAGAACATCAGCGCACAGAACGTGAGAGTGTTTCTAAAAGACGGCACATCACAGACTTTCGCGTCTGCCGATGTAGACAGCGTAGTGTTTGACGCCGACAACACGTTTTATCCCACTGCCGTGGACCTTGGACTGAGTGTGAAATGGGCATCATGCAATCTTGGTGCTGAGCAGCCGCAAGAGTTTGGCAATTATTATTCCTGGGGAGAAACAGAACCGAAGGCAGATTATTCCAAAACCACATACTTTGACCTTGAATATAAATATGCCACCGAGAACAACGACACATGCTTTGCCGGGAAAGCACAATATGACGCTGCGAGTGCTGCGTGGGGAAACGGATGGAGAACGCCTACGAACCTGGAACTAAAGGAGCTGATAGACAAATGCAAATGGAAATCCATAAGATACAAAGGCACCAACGGCTACAAAGTTACCGGTCCTAACGGCAACCAGATTTTCATTCCTGCCGCCGGAGAGATGACGGGCAAGAGCTGCTACTCGGCACAGACCAACGGCTATTATATGTCGGCAAGCCAATCAAAGGAATATGACGAACCTTCATATCAGCTGTATTTCTCCACATCCGACATAGAAGTTACTCTTAACTATAAATATGTAGGACGCACGGTTCGCCCCGTATTAGACAACAGCGACAACTGATAAAACAACATTATAAAGGAAACAAATATGATTTTCAAGAAACTTACTATATGCCTTGGTGTGCTTGCAATGACTTTGCATGCATCGGCACAGAACAAAACATACCGCTTTAATACGGAGGTCTACAAAGCCGAAGCGCCACAGATGCAGACGGAGCCTAACGGCTTTGAGCATCCGGCGGGCACGCTCGAAGTATACAACATGTCGTTTGGCGACCAGTTTTATTACATGGGAGGCTCATACTCGCAGATGAGCGGTGCTGCATCCAACGTGGTGTTGCAGGGCGACAACACTGTGTAGTTTTACAATCTTGCCCCGACTTCCTGTTTCGGATGGGCCAAGGGCGAGCGCAACGGCAATGAAATCAGCGTTGCCATGCAGAAGATTGGCGAACTGTCGCTCACGGGTGATGCCGCCGACACCGAGGAGGTGTGGATTCGCCCGGTAACAACCGACGACAGCGGCTATCTGAAACTCCTTGCCGACCCTTACAAACTCTTGATGAAAGACGACTCCATCTGTTCTGCCGACACATCGGTGTGGCTTGCCACATTCCTTGTAAAAGACAACAAGGGAACTTTGTTCTGCCTTGACCGCAAATACGCCATGGCTAAGGAGCAGAACACAAAACTCTATTCCGCACCGGAAGGAGCAGCTCTTGAGAATTACATCTTCCAGTATACCGACGAATGGCTGACCACGAAATATTCTGCCGTCACCTTGTCGCGCAGTGGCAACGATGTGTATATGAGGGGGCTTGTTCCGTCAAGTCCGAATGTGTGGATCAAGGGAGAGCTCGACGAAAGCGGCAAGAAGCTCTCGATAACGCCGGGCATACAGTTTCTTGGTTCCGAAACGGGCTTCCTGCTCGACTATGTGGGCGGCGTTCTGCTCGACGACGGATATAGCGTGACGCCTTGCGACGCACTGAGTTTCAACGTTGGTGAAAATATGGACAAAATGGAGGTGATGCAGGGTGGACACATCATGGTGTTCAACCGTGCGACTGAGGAACTGAAATATCTCTATGCCGACATCACGGGAAAGAGGTATCTGAAAGACGTGCCTGCCGTGCCGTCTGCCGTGAACAAGATTTCGGTGGAAAGCGACTACGGCGATAAGATTACGTTCCGTTTGCCCACTTGCGACACCGAGGGCAACTATATCAACCCGAAGAAGATTACATGGAGGATGTATCTCGACGACCAACTGTATACGTTTGACAAGGAAGAGTATACCGACCTCGATGCTTCTCTCACGGAACTGCCGTATTGCTATACCACGAAATACGACTTTAGCTATAACGAGGACTTCAACTACCAGCAGTTTTATATCTACGACCGCACTTGGGATCACTTCGACATCCAGGCCATATACACGGTGGACGGCGTGCGCCACGAATCGGCACTGTCGAGATATAGCCTGAAGAAAGGCTACCAGGGCACTACCGCCATCAGCCATGCCACAGCTGAAAACGCAAGCCGCAGCGAGCAGTTCGGCATCGACGGCATGCGCCGCAGCAGTTTGTCGAAAGGCATAAACATCGTGCGCACCACGCAGCAAGACGGCACGGTGAGCATCAAGAAGATTCTGAAATAACAGGACACGGAACCGAATACCATCGCTATTTTATTACATAAGAAGAAGAGAGCCGGAACCCACCCGCAACGGGAAGTTCCGGCTCTTGCATTTTGCCTCGTGTCATTTGATGTGTTTCATTATCCATTCGTATTGTCCTCGCTCCGTGTCGTCAGAAGTCCAGTGTTCGTTGATTGGCGTGATGAGCGACTGCTTTTCCGTTTTCAGCGTGTTCCACACGGCATAGCTGGTGGTAGGCGGACAGGTGATGTCGTTGTATCCCCACGTCATATAAACCGGACACGACACGTGGCGCGCAAAGTTCACCACGTCGAAATAGGCCAAAGTCTTTGCCGTTTCGTCGGTCAGCGTGCCGTTCTGTTTCTTGAAGTGGGGATATCCTCCCGTTCTGCCCTTCTGCATGTATGCCGCCATATCGCTCAATGCCGGGTGGTTCACCACGCAGAGCGTTACGCGGCTGTCTATTCCCGCCGCCACGAGCGACAAGGCTCCGCCCTGACTGCCGCCTTGCATCACCACGTTCTTGCCGTCCCATTCAGGCAGGCTTGTGGTGTAGTCTATGGCGCGCACAAGAGCGAGATACACGTTTTTCATGTAGTAGCGGTCGCGGTTGTCTATTCCATACGACAGGTATCCCGTATCGTTGCCGGGATTGAAGGCATGGCTGATGTCGTTGAAGACGCTCTTCGGCAGTCGCGGGTCAATTCCGTGGATTTCCATCTCCAGCCGAATGCATCCCCCCTCGCCGTAGTAGCGGTGGCGCAGGGGCTCCTTGATAGTTTTTATTCCGGCTCCCGGCGGACAAATCACTATGGGGCATCCGCCCTGTGGCTTGTTTTTTGGCACGAAAAGATATCCGTAGACGCAATGTCCGCCAACGGTTTCCAGCCTCAACAGCCTGCAAGTCATCTTGTCGGTGGTATATTCCGGCGCCTCCTCGAGCAAGAATTTCAGCGGAGCCTTCTTCATCTCGGCGATGTTCCTCTGCCAGAAAACCGTGAAGTCAGACGGTTCCTTGGTGTAAGGTGTAATCTTGTCGGCATCAAACCCCACCTTGATATGGTGTCGGTATTCCTTCCCGTCCACAGTTGCCGTGAGGAGCAAGTCGCGGAAGCCAGGCTCTTTTCGTGTGCCCACGGCAATCCGGCATCTGCCGTTTTTCATCTGCACCGTGCCGTGAGAGTCGGCTTCGAGCATATCGTTGCGCGTTTCATACTTCACGCTGCACGTTACGGGCATGCCATATTTGTATAGCTGCACGTCAATCACGGGTTTTTCGCCCGTTTTATACAGCCAGTCGGCATGGTCGGGCACCGTCAGCCACAGATAGTCGGAGCGGTAAGGATAATTTTCTGCCCGCATGCCCAGCGTCATGCATATGGCGGCAAAAAGGGCAATAAAGATTTTTCTTGTCATATAAAAAATAAATTTGTTTCAGTTTTGTGTTCCTGATGCATTCGTGCCGGCTTCGGTCATTCTACAAGAATTCCTCCCCCTCTTCCATCTGCACCTCGTTGATGTATTTTCTGACGAGAGCCGACGAGTCTTCCTTCTTGCATACAAGGAGCACGTTGCCCTTCTCCGCCACGATATATCCGTCGAGACTGTTGAGCACGGCAATGTGGTCGTCGGGCAGTTTCACGATGTTGCCCCTGCAGTTGTCGAGCAGCACGCGCTTGCTCAACACCACGTTGTCGCCCTCGCCGCGGCTCATCGTTTCATACATGGAGTGCCACGTGCCCAGGTCGGCCCATCCGAACGAGCATTTCATCATATACACATTGTCGCTCTTCTCCAGTATGCCGTAGTCTATCGACAGATTGGGATAAACGGAATAGTGGTCTTCGATGCATTTCTCTTCCATCTCCACGGAATATTCCACGTCGGGCGAATCTATGGCACGCAATACGGGCGGGAAGATTTTCTTCAAACATTCCCTCAGATATTCACACCGGGCAAGGAAGAGCCCTGTGTTCCAGTAGAATTCGCCGCTCTGCATAAACATGCGGGCGAATTCCCTTTCGGGCTTTTCGGTAAAACTTTTCACCTTATATATATTGTCGTCCGACTTGTTGTCGTCAATCTGTATATATCCGTATCCCGGCTCCGGGCGCGTAGGTTTCACGCCCATCGTGAGCAGAGCGTCGTTTTCGCCCACCCATTGCAGTCCGCTCACCACATCATTCCGGAAGTCGTCCTCGTTCAGAATCATCTGGTCTGACGGCACCACCACGAGTCTTGCCTCGGGGCAGCGGTGGAGTATTCTGCACGTGGCCCATGCCACGCTAGGCGCCGTGTTTCTGTTCACGGGTTCCAGAAGCACATTGGCAGCAGGAACTTCCGGCAGCTGCTCCTTTACGAGCGCCACGAAGTCGCGGTTTGTGGCAACAATGATATTTTCCGGCTTGATAAACTTTGCCATCCTCATGTAAGTCTGCTGCAGCAAGGTTTTTCCGGTTGAAAAGAAGTCGAGAAACTGCTTTGGCATATTCTCGCGGCTCACCGGCCAGAGCCTCTTGCCTTTACCTCCGGCAAGAATCACGCAATAGTCGTTCTCGTTATAATTCTTCATTGCATTTAGTATCTAAGATTAAAAAAATATCCTGTCTTATTTATTATAGCGCACGAAATTACTTTTTATTGTGCAGACAGGCAAGAATTTATGTCTTTTATAACACAAATCACGATAATTTAGCACATCAACGCAGGGGCATAAGAATAAAATCCAGAATTTAGGGTGAAAAATTTGCGAGTTGAAAAAAATTGTATTACCTTTGCACCGCATTTAAGCCCAGATGGCGGAATCGGTAGACGCGCTGGTCTCAAACACCAGTGGGGCAACCCGTGCCGGTTCGACCCCGGCTCTGGGTACGCAAAGCGGATGAAACTTCATTGTTCCATCCGCTTTTTTATTTTCATTCTCTCTGCAAGCTGCATCTTCATCTTGCATGGAGAATAGTTGTGCACTTATTCCTCTACCGGCGAGAATTCATCCTTGCCCACGCCACAGAGCGGGCACTCGAAATCTGCCGGAAGGTCTTCAAAGGCTGTGCCTGCCGGTATTCCTGCCTCTGGCACTCCCACTGCCGGATCATACTCCCAACCGCACACGTCGCATACATACTTCTTCATAATGTTTTCCTTTCTTTTTATTTAAAGTGAATATTGTTGTTTTTCTTTTCGCTTGCAAATATACGAAACATACCCGCTTGCATGCAAACGATAAATTCTACCGAACAATAGAAATCTTCTATTCGATGAGATTCAGAAGATAACGTCAAGCAGAAAAGTGTTCTAAATTTCCACACCCTGATTTCTTAATTTTTCTTTAGCGAAAACAGGCAGTTTTAAAGAAGCAATGCTTTTCTGGGAGAGAAGCAATGCTTTGCTCCCGAAAAAGCATTGCTTCTTCCGAAGCGGAGCTTTGGCTTATACATTATTTAACTTTCGGGGGATGGGCTGACGGGTGTTTTTGAAGAAGTTTAGAACACTTTGTCTTTGTTCTTCTTGCATCCATGAAAATGTTTCGTTTTTGTAATTTTGAAAGCTCAGTAATATATATTATCAGAAGTGAGAGGGATATTGTTTTAGACAAAAACAATAAAAACCCCCGAAACAAGTAAAACCCTCGTTCCTCGGGTCAATCGATGTATTATCATATTTCCTTATGAGAACAAGTT
>CAKQDG010000015.1 GCA_934219025.1 uncultured Prevotella sp.
ACTGTGCGCCCACGCGGTCCTGTCCGTACTGCCCCAGGTCGAACGCCAGCTCCATGATGCGGAAGTGCTGGTTCGTCTTCCCCTTCAGGGCGTCAAAGAGATTCAGCTCGTTCACCTTGGCATAAAGGAAGTGTCCCTCGGCCTCTTTCATCCTGAGCACGAAGGCAGGGTTTGTCATGTCGATGTTCACCTCTTGAATGATGAGCCCCTCGGGCCTTTCCCTGCGGTCCTTGTTAGCCCCCTTGCTGTTACATTCGTCCTTCCATTCCTTCTCCCTCCTGCGCTGTTCTGCGTCGCGCCGCCTTATGTCGGCCATTATGCGGTTGATAGGTTGCGTTACGCATTCTTTTCCCGAGCCCGTAGGAGCACAGAGTATCGACATGAGCGTAGCCTCGTGTTCCACGTTGTCGATGTAGCGGAATCGCACGCCGCACAGATGAGCCGCCAAAGGAGGGAACACAGCTGCGGCAACGGCATTCTGGTAGATGTCGGGAGTTTTTGAGATAAGCAGTTTTATGAGTGCCGGCAGTTTCTTGGGCAGTTCCTGCACGTGGTAGAAGTAAGAGCCCTCTCGCTCCGTATCGCCGAAGTTGTCCGAGTCGAATCCTCCTGTTGTGTTAGCGATTTGCGTTTCCGCCTCAGCCATTTTCAACGCCCTCCTTACGATGTTCGGCATTCTGGCGTTCTGCTTGCGCTGACAGGCACTGTCTACTGTGGCGAATGCCTTCTCCCTGTCTTCGCCAAACGTCGGTATAATTTGCTTAATCCACTCCGGGTTGTCGTCGCACACGTAGCGCAGATAGCATGCCAGCGTGTAGATGAAGGAATTGCGTGAGCCATGAGCCGGTTCTCCGCCGAGAAGGGTTACGAGGTGGGGGAGGATAGCCTCACCCCCGTACCCCTCTCCGTGGGAGAGGGGAGTGGTTACCCTTTTGGTGGTTGTTGAGGGTTGAGAATTGTCTGTGTGAGATTGAGGATTTGACAGTCCCTGTGCCTTTTCAGAGTAGTTTCCTTCCCTCCCTTTGGGAGAGCCAGGGTGGGTGGCAGGTTGATTGTTGAAAATCTCATCATCCAGAAACAGCAGGTCTTCTTTTCCGGCTCCGGTGGTGAAGAACACCCTTGTCAGGTCCTTAGCCCCGCGGTCGTATTCAATGCCGAGCAACTGCGACGCCCACTTCAGGTTCTCCTCCTGCGACATTTCGGGATGTCTTCGGAACACAAGATGAAAGCCCTTGTTCACGCTTCGCTCCAGCATCAACAGTCCCAGTTCCTCGCGTTGGTCGAGGATAGTCTTGGGAGCATCCTTCAGCAGTCTGTCGTAGTCGGGCGAAGAAGGGTCGAAATCCACGTCCATGCCCACAGACTGTGTCACCCTCGTTGCCCCCTTCAGCGTTCCGTCGTCGTTAGGCAGACACGAGTAGTTCATCTGCACCAGTCTGCGTTTCGCCTCCGCGTTGCCGCTGCGCGCCAGCCTCAGGTTAGCCATTTGCTCCGAAGAGCCTCTCAGTTTGAGGTATTCCTCCCTCGTGAGGATGGGGCGAGCCACTTTGTGGCCCTGCTCCATGATAATATGATAAACGCTCATACCCTCTTTCAATTTTTCAATTTTTCAATTTTTCAATTTTTCAATTTTTCATCTGCCATTCCCTGATAGCCTCAGCCGCCGCATAAGCCTCATGGCTGATAGTGTCTCCGATGTTGAGCTGTTCCGCCGGACTGATTTTCAGCCAGAGTTGTACATCGCCGTTCTTCGTGCGGCTCAGCCTTCCGTGAGCCAGTTTCCTAATCAGCGTCGACTTGGCCCTCAGTCTTGGCTGTGCCACGAAATCAAATGTTCCGTCGGTCATCTGCTGTGCCACTCCCGCCATTCGCCTTAGTCTGGGCACCAAGCCCGGCACCGGTTCGTCTGGAGTAAACATGAAATACTTTCTTTCGTCATAATAAGCCTGTCCGCCGAGTTGCACGTGCTGGTTGAGTGCATTGAAATTTTTTGTTTCCATAATTTTATTGTTTTTAGAGCCCCCCTCAGTCCCCCCAAGGGGGGAAGACGTGAGGGATGGAATTGCTCCGGTTCGCTGCGTCTCTCCCCCCTTGGGGGAGTTGGAGGGGGCTGTAGTTGTTTTTCAATTTTTCAATTTTTCAACGTCCGTCAGTAGAATATCCTGAAACACCTGTCCGTTGTATTCCCTTGCCGTGAACCTCAGCGCAGCCGCCACGGTGTCGCCTGGGTAGAACTTAAGCTGCGCCGTATTGCCGAGCATCGTTGCGGCATACTGGTTTTCGTATTTCCCTCCCATCTCCTGCAAGAGGATATTACACTTGGCGAGCTTTCCGCCCTCCGTCTTCTGTGAGTCCACCATGAAGACGTCGCCCTGTTTCACTACTTTAAGAAGCATTGTCTGCATAAAAAAATAAATGCTCCGCTTTTAAAACCGGCAGCGGCAGCCGCCCGCCTTGTTGAGGGTTCGGCGACTCCGTGTCTCGGAGCTACGGTGCAAAGATAGGGACAATATAAAAAAGCAACCATAATCACAAATTGTCAACAACGTTGTGATTATGGTTGCTCTATTTATATACAGGGAATACAGTATAACTGATTTACTTCAGCGACTTTCTTATTTCATCCTTCAGAATGTTGTTCTTCTCATTCGTGTTTCCAGCAGCGTATGAAGTCAGCAAACCTTCTTCGTTCCACAAACTTTCGAAAGGTTCATACATAGGACTTGGTAATTGCAGTTTGTTTGCAATTACGTTTGCCAATACGGATTTGCTCACTTTTGTCTTGAGTCTATTTGTAGGCTGCCATTTTTCGTCCACCCATCCCGCTTCATGTAGCTTTTGCCAAAGTGCCCTTGCCTCTGGTGTGTCGAACACAGAGGGTACGGCGTTGGCGTATTGGCGAGGTGTTGCCATTGGGGCCACCTCTTCGGCGTCGCTGAAGAAAGATTCTGTGAGTTTTCTTATCACATCGCCCGTCACATTGCCGTTCACCGTGATATTCTGCTCCTTGTGGTTGTCGTTGTGTACGGAGCCGTCAGAATAATAAGTTTGCATGATGTAATTGTTTAAAATGGAAAGTTCTTAGATATACTTTTTACGGTCATGTGTTTGCTGTTGTCCTGATGCACACTTCCGTTCGTATAGATATAGTTGGTTTCCTGCCGTGAATTTTCCCTGTATTTTCTCTGCAAGTTTTTTATGCCGTTTGTCAGTTCATCAATCTCGGCATTTATCTGGTTATTGCACTTCCTGTTATAGTCGAGTAATACATGTCTCAATGTTTCACATTCGGAAATGTTGCCGCAAGAGAGCACATTATCTACAAGTCCTGCAATAGTGCATGATTGTGATTGCTCGTCTCTTATGTCAAACCATTCCGGCAAGGTGTAGTCTGAAAAATCTTCGTGTGCTTCATACACTGTTCCGACAAGCATAAGAGCTTGTCTCCACACCTCGTACGCATAAGTGAAGGCGGAGTCATCCACACTTGCCTTTATGTTTTCTCTAAGATTTTTTGCGATTTCGTATTGCAGATTATAGTGCTTGCTTTGACCGACTGCATACGTCAGTTCAATGCAGAGCAGAAGTGCTGGTAGCAACACTTCCCAGTCATCGTATTCAGCTATTATTTTTTCCAGTTCTTCTTTCATTTCTGCAAGTGAACGCTTTTTTATCAGGCGTTTACAAAAAAGAACTGCAAACAAGAAACATTCGGTTTCTGAATATGCAATTCTGGAAAACGACAAAATGCTCCTTAATGCATACTGGCAATCTTTGAAAACAGGATCTTCTTCCAACGGTTCCAAACCTCCAGCTACCGTATACTGTTTTATTGCTTTTACTGAAATTTTTGCTAATTGATATTTCATGCGTCATTTATTTGTTTTCGTTACCAACATGCCCAGACAGGCAATACTGCTTCCTACAGATTTCCATTTGTCTGAAACTGTAGATTTTACTTCTATTCCATAGTATTTTTCTGCAACGATGTCCGGGACGTTCGTTCTCTTCATTATTAAAGAATATGTCGTAAAGCGGCTCTTTGGCTATATCTGAATGTTGCCGCATAGGTTTATATTTTATTTCCTTCATAAATTAGTTTTCATTTATGCAAATATACTTCTTTATTTTCATATTCCGCCCGTATGGCACAAGTTTTTGATTCATAATTTAAAAAAAATGATGAACCGCACTGCGGGCTGCCCCTGAACGTGCCTTTCGGAAGAAGGGCGATGCAATGTATTGAACTTTCTCGCCAAGTTTGCAGAAGATTGCGAAGATAGAAAAATCTGTAATGTATTACGCAGCACAGATTCCACCGCGCCGCCTGCGACCGATGACAGATGACAGATAACAGTTAAAAAAACCGAGGGTTACAGTAGGCGAAAAAGGGGTAAAGAAAAAGTTATTTATATATATAATATATTATATATATAAATAAAAAATACTTACATCTCTTTTGCTCCTCACAAAAGGTATGTTTTTTCTAACTGTTATTGTTATCTGTCATCAAGGGAGATATATTTTTGGATGTGGTGGAAGCGTTTTTTAACTGTTATCTGTCATCATCATGAGAAAAGTGGATCATGATTTTTGAGTTGCGAATTCTTCTTCGTGATGACAGATAACAGATGACAGTTAGAAATCTTAGCGGTAGTGCATGCAGGCATTCCTCTCACTTCCGCCCTCTAAACGGCACACTTACGGAGTGTATCTATTTATGTTAGGTAATGTAAATGATGCTGTTATTTTTTTTAACATAAACCTGTGGGTTTATTAACAGAATTTTGCAGGTTGTAAGGCTTGATTTTTTGGATTAACAGGAATTTTGCTATAACTTTGCACTGTAAGATTTAAGAGAATTATATACCATTAACCAACTAAAAACCAAACTATTATGATTCGTTACAAAAAGTATCAGAACAATGTAAAGACGAGCGAATACTACAAGAAATGGTATGCTCGCGCCGTGGCAGAAGAGACCGTGAACATAGAGCAGCTTGCCGAACACATGGCAAACCACAACACGCCCTATTCAAAGGGATGCATCCAGGGTGTGCTCCGCGACATGGTGGACTGCATCAAGGAACTGATTATCGAGGGAAAGAACGTGAAGATAGAAAACCTCGCCATCTTCAGCGTGGGAATATCCTGCAAGCCTGCAGAAACCGCCAAGGATTTCACACCGGCAGAAAATATCTGGAGATGCACACTGCGATGCCGACCGACAGGACAACTGCGACCAACCAGCATGGAGGGCGAAATAAAGTATCGCGAATACGGCGAATACACCAGTGGAGAAACGAAAACCGAAAATGCAAAGTCCTAAAAATCTGACGCATAATGAAATCATCTACTTGGAAAACTATCATTCAGATTGCCATCAGCATCCTCACTGCCATAGCCACCACACTCGGAGTGACAAGCTGCAACCTTATATAATTAGAAATCTCTAATAATTAGGAATTAGGAAAGAGGAATTTGGAATTCTTAATGAAAATGCGGATTACTGTTGTCTGTATAAGGCAAGGTAATCCGCATTATTTGTAGGGGTAAGAAAGACGTTTTCAATCTTTCAATCTTTCAATCTTTCAATCTTTCAATCTTTCAATCTTTCAATTTTTCAATCTTTCAATTTTTCAATCTTTCAATTTTTCAATTTTACTTTATCAGTTCCACGGAGCGCTTGATGAATGAATTGAGGGATGCTCCCTTCAACATTCCGTTTTGAAGCAGGGCGAGGTCGATAAGCTGATGCACCACTTTGTTGCCGTCGGCATGGCGTTTGACAATCTCGTCTTTCTTTCCGCGCTGTTCCTGCAGAGCTTTTTCAGTGTTCTGCATGTCGTCTTTCTCCTCCTGTGTCAAATCCTCGGGCTTCTTGTCCTTACGGCTCTGGTTCAAGGCAGCAAGACGTGCCTGGAGTCCTTTGATTTCGCTCTCCACGGGTTTCAGTTCGTCGCCGCATTCATTTTTGCTTTCTTCGAGAATTTCCTTTACAATACGGTGTTCGCTGTTGAGCACCAGACTGTAGGAATCGGGCATCTGAGAATAGAAGTTCATTCCGCTTTGGTATTGGCTGATGTCTTTCATTCTCCGCATGTATTCGTTTTGCGTAATTACCACCGGTGTGGCGTCTTCGCCTATCGGCTGCACTTCCACGTTGAATTCAACGTGGTTTATTGCGGGGAGCTGACTGCGGAAGGTGGCTGACAGTATGTCAGTGTCTTCGGCGCTGAATTGGTTCTTTTTCGTGTCGTCCTTCACGATAAGGCGGTCGATGATGTCGCTGTCCACACGTGTGAAGCTTGCATTCTCGAATTTCTGTTCGAACATGTTCACGCACGGGGTGTCGAGTTGTCCGTCAAGGAGCAGCACGCTATATCCCTTAGCCTTTGCAGCCTCGATGTATGTGTACTGGTCGTCTTTGTTTGTGGCGTAGAGATACACGAGTTTGCCGTTTTTGTCAGTCTGCTGGTCTTTGATCAGTGTTTTATACTCGTCGAACGTGAAGTGTTTCCCTTCCACGTCCTTAAAGAGAGCAAAGTCTTTTGCCCTGTCGTAGAAGTCAGGCTGCGAGAGCATTCCGTAGTTGATAAAGAGCTTCAGGTCGTCCCATTTCTCTTCATATTCCTTTCTGTTTTCCTTGAACAGGCTGTTTAGTCTGTCGGCAACCTTCTTTGTTATATATGTGGAAATCTTTTTCACGTTGCTGTCGCTTTGCAGATAGCTGCGGCTAACGTTGAGCGGGATGTCGGGCGAGTCAATCACGCCGTGGAGCAATGTCAGGAATTCCGGCACGATGCCTTCCACCTGGTCGGTTACGAACACCTGGTTGCAGTATAGCTGTATTTTGTTGCGCTGCAAGTCGATGTTCGACTTTATTTTCGGGAAATACAGAATACCGGTGAGGTTGAACGGATAGTCCACATTCAGATGAATCCAGAAGAGCGGCTCGTCCTGCATAGGATATAGTTCGCGGTAGAATTTTCTGTAGTCTTCGTCCTTGAGCGTGCTTGGGGCTTTTGTCCAAAGAGGCTCAACATTGTTTATGACATTGTCTTCGTCGGTATCCACCTGTTTTCCGTCTTTCCATTCGGTCTTTTTTCCGAAAGCCACCGGCACGGGCAGGAACTTGCAGTATTTCTCGAGCAGGGCGTTTATGCGGTTTTTCTCGAGAAATTCCTTGCATTCGTCGTCAATATACAATATGATGTCAGAACCGCGGCTGTCGCGATTAGCCTCAGTAATTTCAAATTCAGGACTTCCGTCGCACGACCATTTCACAGCCTTTGCACCCTCTTTGTAGCTTTTGGTAATGATTTCCACCTTTTTGCTCACCATAAACGAGCTGTAGAAACCCAGTCCGAAGTGTCCGATAATGGCGTTGGCGTTGTCCTTGTATTTGTCAAGGAAGTCGTTTACGCCCGAGAAAGCGATTTGGTTGATATACTTGTCTATTTCTTCCTCTGTCATTCCTATGCCGCGGTCGCTTATCGTAAGAGTGCCCTTGTCAGCATCGAGGCTCACATGCACGGTTAAATCACCGAGTTCGCCTTTGAATTCGCCTCTTTCGGCGAGGGTCTTCATTTTCTGCGTTGCATCAACGGCGTTGCTCACCATCTCGCGCAGGAATATTTCGTGGTCTGAATACAAGAATTTTTTTATCACCGGGAATATGTTCTCGGTTGTTACTCCGATATTACCTTTCTGTGCCATAATATTGTTGTTTTTATAGTTTTTTTTGTTTTGTTCTCTCTTGCGGACGTTAATACTGTCCGCAATGCCTAATGCAAAAAATGTGCCAGAACGGGCAGAATGCAGAATTTGAAAATATCTGCCAGAAGTGAATAATGTTAGAAATTGTCGCCAAAGAGTTCCATCCTGTCGCGCAGTATTGCTGGGGATGCCCAGTCTTCGGGAATAAATTTCCAGTTAGTCGGCTTGTTCAGGAATATTCCGTAATTCTTTTCTATGTCTCTTATGATGTAGGAGCGCTGGTTGCTTTTGCTCCTGAACACCGTGCGCTGTGGGATTTCGTCAAACGGAATGCCGGCACCCTTTGTAAGAAGTTCCGTGCCGCCGTTTCCGCGATAGCTGTGCATGGCAACAGTATACCAGCCATCGTCTGTGAAGGGTGTGCCGTTGCTCATCGACAAGATGTTTATTCTGTGTCCACGGGGCTTTGTAGCATCCACTGTATAGTTGATGCCCGCCGCCGTGTCGAAGTTGAAGGCGAGGTTGCGGAAGAACGCAGTTTTCTTTCCCTTATATTCATAATATGCCATATTCATGATATGGTCGGCTGGAGTTGTCATTGTGTTTATCCATAGCCCGTAGCTCATCTCCAGATAGCGGCGAATTTCGTTTCCTGTCATTCTCAGGGCAACAATCTGGTTTTCATATTTGTATAGATTAAAGATGTCTCTTATGCGTATCGGTCCGGCTTCAATCTTTTCGTCATAAACGAGTGGGGCGGTGAATGATATGTCGGCTCCCGACACTTCAAGCTGTATTCTGTGAATGAAATCAGTGAAGGGAGCGCTGCCGAACCATGCGTCGCGTGTTTGCAGCCTTTCGTTTGCCACGCCAATCTTTCTGTCAAGGAATTCCTTTGCTGCGTTGTATTCCCCGTTGAAGCGGCGGCAGAATTCGGCGTCAGGCTCAATATTGTCCATCGCCACGAGTTTGCCGCTTATCTTGATGCGCCTGTTGCCCCCAGTTTCATCCTTGTATAGCTCCACTTCGGCGTCGCCTACAAGACAGGAGTTGCTCGATGGGTTCAGACAGGGCACATCTTCACCCTTAGAGTTTTTCAGATATCCTGAAAATGATTTGTGGTCGTGACCAAAGAGCACGAGATCAAGAGAGTCTGTGCTTGCCACAATTTTCCGCGTTGCGTTTTCCGTGTAGCCGCCGGCTTGTAGTCCGCCGTCGAGCCCGGTGTGGAACAGTCCTATTGTAATGTCGGGTTGTTCCTTGATGCGTATTTCTTCGAGTATGTGCTTCGTGGCGGAAACGGCATCTGCGAATTCTAAGCCGTGCCACAATTGCTCACAGAGCCAATATGGCACAGCCTGGGTTGTTATTCCAACCACGGCAATCTTTATTCCCTGTCGGTGGATTATGGTGTAGGGTTTGAAATATGTTGCGGGGGAGTTTTTTTTCAGAAGATTTGCCGCAAGCACGCTGCAGTTGAGCTCCGTGCAGAATTTGTCGTATACGTCGTGTCCTGTTTCTATGTCGTGGTTGCCTATTGTCATGCAGTCGTATTGCATGTGGTTCATCACGGCAGCAGCAAGATTGGGTGTCTCAGGGTTTACAAAGTTAGAAAAATAGCATGTGGGCTGTCCTTGAAGGATGTCGCCTCCGTCAAGGAGCAACAGGTTTTCGCCGTAGGTCTTTCTTAGGTTCCCGACATAGGTTGCCACACGGGATAAAGAACCGGTTGCTTTCTTCCCGTTTGTCATGTCAAAGGGAAAAAAGCAACCGTGTGTGTCGCAAGTGAATATTATTCTTAGCTTTGCGCTTTTCATCTATCCGATTTTCACGATTTGCAGACTTGAAATCTTTCCGTCTGAATCCACGTGTCCTTTCACTCTATACTGTGTGAATTTGTCTTTGCTTGAGTCGATATTGCTTACTGATTCATCAACGGTGAATTCAACGTCGTATTCGTAAGTGTTGTCGCCCATATCCTTTTTCTGTATCTTGTAGTCGTTGTTTGCCCTCCAGGTCAGACTCCTCACGTCGTCTTTATGAAGCTTGTGGAGGAATGCAATTACGTCTTGCTTCGTGGCGTTGGGATTTGTCAGGAAGTGGAGCGTGCTGCTCACGGCAGAGGTAATGCCCATTTCGTCGTTGTTGTTTATTCCTCTGAAAAACTGCTGGAAAGCCGAGCTTACGATCTGTTTGTCGTCGGGGCCCACGGTGGTGGCGTCGAGCTTGTCGAGCTTTTCCTGGGCATCAACCACATGCTCGCCGTCTGAATGGTCAGACAAATAAGTCTGGTATGCTTCGGGAGTGTTCTGCTTTACGCACATTGCCCAGTCTATGGAGTCGATTTTGTGCAAGGCCTCTGCCTTGTGGAGACTGTTCGGATGATTCTCTATGTATTGTTGCAGGGCCGACTTTGAGTTGCTCAGCAGAGCGTTGGTCCATTCCGAATCATTCATCTTGAGTATTTCCAGATGCGCCTGAATAGAGTCGATATGTTCCTGCGGCGCATCTTTGAAACTGTCAAGATAATCCTGCAGCACGGCAGGGTCGCTGCTGTTCATCGCATTAACATAGGCGGTCTCTTCATCGCCGTGGAGCGTGTTCAGTGAGTTGGCGTACCATATTCCTCCGGCTATAAGCACTGCAACAACGGCAAGAATTGCTATGATTTTGTTTTTGTTGCTCTTGTTCTGCGGCTGCGCGGGGGCAGTTTGCGCCTGTGGAGCAGTGGTTTGCTGTGCTGTTGCAGCCTGTGGCGAATCCAAAGCGGCAGTTGGCGACTTGTGGCAAATGGGGCATACTGCCTGGTCTTTCAGGTAAACATTGCCACAGTGAGGACATTTCACGATGTTGTTTTCTATCTTAACCCCACATACGGGGCATGTTGTTGCTTTGTCACTTATCTGGTGACCACATTCCGGACATTTTATAATAGCCATATTCTTTATTTTTATTTGGTTTCTTTCAATCTTTCAACGTTTTTCAATCTTTCAATTTTTCAACGTTTTTCAATTTTTCAATCTTTCAATCTTTCAATTTTTCAATCTTTCAACGTTTTTCAATTTTTCAATTTTTCAATTTTTCAACGTTTTTCAATTTTTCAATCTTTCAATTTTTCAATTTTTCAACGTTTTTCAATTTTTCAATTTTTCAATCTTTCAATTTTTCAACGTTTTTCAATTTTTCAATCTTTCAATCTTTCAATTTTTGCAGAATGTTCGGTTATCTGTGTCTGTATCTTATTTCCCTCATGCTGTGCCGGCCCATAAAGCGGCTCTTGTCTACATAAGCGTTGATTCCGTTGATTCTGCCTTTTGCCGTATACTGCCACATGTCGTAGTCGCGCTTGTCGGCAAGCACAGGTATGCGAGTGGAATACTGAGCTATCATCAGTTTGTAGCTGTCGATTTTTCCCAGCAAGTGCCTGTTGTAAAAGTTTGTTCCCGTGTAGAGTAGGGGCTTCTGCTTATACTCCATTTCCACAAGTTTGAGAAACTTGAACAGAGAGTCGCAGAATTCCTCAGTGTCAAGTCCGCTTGTGGTCTCGATGTCGATCATGGGTATGAGGTCCTGGTCGCCGGGCCGACACTGCGACTTGAAGTTTTCCATCTGCTGCTGCAGTTCTACTTTGGGACGGAAAAAATGATAAGACCCTACTTTCAGCCCGTATTTGTGGGCGAGCTCTATATTCTTCTTGTAAGTGGGGTCTACTCTTGTGCCGCCTTCTGTGGCCTTGAGGTAAACATATGCCATCTTGCTGTTGTCTCCCACGGCTTCCCAAAACACTTCGCCCTGGTAGTGGCTCAGGTCAATACCGTGAATATGCCGGCAGGTGTCTTCGCACTGCACGTATGACTCCGACTGCTGTGCTGCTGCATTAGTGGTGGCGAGCAACACTAAAATCAAGTTTAGCAGTAATTTTTTTATAGATATTTTCATATTCTGCAAAGGTAGTTCTTTCTGTTTTCAGAGCAAAAAAAATTAAAATAATTTAGTTATTCCTCAATTTCCGAAAGACATCGTGTCAGGGTGGAAACCATTTTGCAGAAAGCCTCGGAATGAGAATACTCAAAGTATCTTATAAAGTTCACTATGCTGTATTTGCTGAACGTGCGTTCGAGTCTATTTGCCTTTTCCACTCTTTTGAGCGACTTCACAGTAAGGTTTTGTCCATTCTTCCTGAATTTGCGGATATACGGAAATTCATCCCTTTCGAATCCGAACATATCAACAAGAACGCTTGCCTGTAGCGAAGCCATCTTTCTGAGTTTCAGTCTGCGAAGCCACATCTCCACTTTCACGAAATCCACGAGCTGTCCCTTGGTTCTGAGAAACAGTCCCGTTTCAATTATTCCCCTCATCCGGATGCCGTTGCGGAGTATCAAGTTGGTGTTTTGAAGAATCAGAGACAGGAAGTCAAGAGAGATCTTGGATGTGTCGATGCTGTGACGCTCCTTGTAGACAATGTCTTTCAACAAATATTTCTTCACGACATACGTGAGCATTTGCCTGTCAAGATCTGTCATGTCAAAATATTTGTCTAATTTGTCTTGATCCATAAATACAGCTTTCTCGAACATGGTCTTCACATCATACGGGATATTGGCGTTTTTGTCGTCCTCGTGCGATAATATACCGTTGCGCACGTATGGCGCTATGTCTTCGAGAACAGCAAGTTGGTAGAGTATATTCCATTTGAATTCAGACATTGGCACAACCGTGTTGGGGGTGGAGAATGCACCCTCGGATGCCAGGGAAACGAGATTCTTGAATATTACATTCATATATCAACTGAATTTTTTTGGGTATCTTGCGAGTATTGCAATTATGGAAGCTATGAACAGCACAAACGGATAGTAAAGATAGCGGATGATGCTCACGGGGCTGACGGCAGCCAGTCCTGTTGCCATAAGTATCTGTGCGCCATAGGGCAGAACACTTTGCACGCAACAGGAGAACGTGTCGAGCAAACTTGCGCTTTTACGGCTGTCCACCGTGTATTTGTCGCCCATCTTCTTGGCTATCGGGCCCACGGTCAATATTGCCACAGTGTTGTTGGCCGTGCAAATGTTTACAAGTCCTACAAGCATTCCTATCGTCAGTTCGCAACTCTTCCGGCTGCTGATTTTCGATGTAACCAGCTTTATCAGATAATCCAATGCTCCGTTGTTGCTCAGAATGTTAAGTAGGCCGCCGGCAAGAAAAGCCACGACTATAAGTTCTCCCATACCAGCTACGCCCACGTTCATGGACTGGCACCAGCCGAAGAAATCATAGTTTCCACACGAAATGCCGATTACCCCTGTTGACAGTATGCCCAGCGTGAGCACAGCCAGCACGTTTACTCCGGCCAAGGCGCTGACAATGACCACCATATATGGAATTATCTTGACATAGTCCACAGGTGGCAAAGTTGCTGGAGCTTTTGTTCCGTCGCCCATAATCAGATACATCACCATGACAATAAGTGCAACAGGTATTGTGGTGTAGGAATTGACTATAAATTTGTCTTTCTGTCTGCACCCCTGTGTGTTGGTTGCCACAATCGTCGTGTCAGAAATAAACGAGAGATTGTCGCCGAAGAATGATCCGCCCACGATTACGGCTACCATCATGGGTACACTTGAATTTGTTGACACGGCAAGTCCGGCAGCAATAGGGGTGAGGGCTACTATGGTGCCCACACTTGTGCCTATGGCGAGAGATATAAAGCATGTGGCAAGGAAGAGCCCTGCCATTATCATATTGTCGGGCAATATGTTCAGCGTGAAGTTCACCGTGGCGTTTATGCATCCGGCATCTTTGGCAGAATTGGCAAAAGCTCCGGCAAAGACAAATATGCTCAACATCAGCATAATGTCTTTTGCTCCTGCTCCCTGACAAAAAACTTCTATGCGCTGTTTTAGCGACTTGCCTTTGAATGTAGCAATGGCGTACATGCATGAAAACATGAACGCTACTGTTATCGGCATCTTGTAGAAGTCGCCTGCCACGATTGATGACACAAGATATACTGCCACAAAAAATATGAATGGCGACAGAGACACGAGTCCTTGCTTATGGTTCAATGGCTGGTTCAAAACAATATATTATAATTATTATTCCTTTTTATATATTTACGGGAAGCTAAAGAGTATCTTCTCTAACTTCCCGCAAATTATTGTAGTGGCATTAAAGGGTTACGCCATTCTTGAAAATTGAAATCTCTCGATATCCGTTTTCTTCATTGCGCGTTTTCTCTCCGCTTGCCACAGCTATAACTTTGTCGATAAACTTGTCTACCAAGGCTGGCATCTCCGTACCCTCAACAAGTTCGCCGGCGTTAAAGTCTATCCAGTTGTGCTTATTCTTGTAGAGAGTGCTGTTAGTTGAAATCTTCATCGTTGGAATGAATGTTCCGAATGGAGTGCCGCGTCCTGTTGTAAACAGTACAATCTGGCAGCCGGCTGCTGCCAAGGCTGTGGATGCAACCAAGTCGTTGCCTGGAGCAGAAAGCAAGTTCAAGCCTTTTACTTTAAGTCTGTCTCCATAGCCCAACACTCCGCTCACCGGGGCACGGCCGCACTTCTGGGTGCATCCAAGGGCTTTGTCTTCAAGTGTTGAAATTCCTCCTGCCTTGTTGCCTGGAGACGGGTTCTCGCCGACTGGTTCCCCGTGGCTAAGGAAATATTCCTTGAAATCGTTTATCAGTTCCACTGTTTCGTTGAACAGTTCTGGAGTTTTGCAACGGTTCATAAGTATTGTTTCGGCACCAAACATTTCCGGCACTTCGGTAAGTATTGACGTACCGCCCTGAGCAACGACAAAGTCTGAGAATTCGCCCACGAGCGGATTGCCGGTAATTCCGCTGAATCCATCGCTGCCACCGCATTTCAAGCCTATGCGCAGCTCGCTCAACGGACAGTCTGTACGCTTGTCCTCTTTTGCCTTGGCATACAGCTCGCGAAGAATTTTCATACCTTCTTCCGCTTCGTCGCCTTCAACTTTCTGAACCACCATAAACTTGATACGCTCCTTGTCGTAATCGCCCAATAGCTCCTCAAACTTGTCAGGCTGGTTGTTTTCGCATCCAAGGCCCACGACGAGTACGCCGCCTGCATTAGGGTGAAGAACGATGTCGCGCAGCACTTTACGCGTGTTCTCATGATCTTCACTCAGCTGAGAACAGCCGAAATTATGGTGCCAGGCATGAACAGCATCAATACCTTCAAGTTTTGTTTCCTTTTCAAGCATGCCGGCAAGTCTTTCGGCAATTCCGTTCACACAGCCCACTGTAGGCACCACCCATATTTCATTTCTAACTCCAACTTCACCGTTCTTTCGCACATAGCCCTTAAAGGTTCGGTTGTCCTTTTTAATGTTAAGTGTTTCGCTTACAGGGTGATATTCGTATGTGAGAGTTCCTGAAAGATTTGTTTTCAGATTGTTTTCATTAACCCATTGACCTGCTTTGAGAGTCTCTTTCGCATGACCGATAGGGTAGCCGTATTTTATTATGTTCTCGCCCTCGGCAGCATCTTTGATTAATACTTTGTGGCCTGCTGGTGTGTCCTGCAGAACCTCGATTTCCTTTCCGTCCACGCTTATTGTCTCGCCCTTCTTGAATGGTCGAAGGCAAACGACAACAGAGTCGGCTGGATTGATTTTGATAAATGATGATAAATTCATATTGTTATTGATTAATTTTTTTTCGTTTTTCTAAATGCTGATACATCTTATAATTGTGTTCTTCTGTAAAAATCCACGTTTTCTTTTGAAAGAAGCTCAATTGGCATATAATTTACAGGGTCAACCTTTTTGTGTAGCACAATGGCCTTGAACAGAGAATCTATACAATTATAGCCTTGCATATATGCATGTTGGGCTATAAGGAAAGACACAGATCCCAGCCTGAGGCACTGGGCATTTTTTCCAACCATATCATATCCCATAATCTGTATGTTGCGCCGATTTGTCTTTAGCAGAAATTCACCCACGATATAGGCTTTCGAACCAAGCGTAATGCAATTGTGCACGTCGGGGTGGGCGAGGAAAAAAGATTCGAGTTTTTTGTCAAATCCGTCCTTGTGCTCTTCTGCCGGAATGTCGAGTTCGGCAATCTTTATCTTCGGAAAATGCTCGCTCATATAATGCCTGAAACCCTGTTCGCGGTTTTCCTGCTGTCTACTTGCCACCTTGCCGTTTTTCATCTGTTTTAAAAGCATTATTTCCTTGTCGTTGCCGGCTATCAGCATAAGTATCTTTGCCGCAAAGACTCCGCTACAGAATGAATCCTGTCCGAAAAAAGACAGGGGATTGAGGTCAGGAATATAGGAATCCAACAATATGAACGGAATGTTCCTCTCGTGCATTTCGTCACAAAACTTCTTTGTTGCAGTCATCTCGCTCGGCACCACAACAATGCCGCTTGGCTGCTTTTCAAGGCAGTCTCGTGCCACTTGCGAGAACGACTTCGTGTCATAACGCTTATAATAGAGGATTTCAACATTAATATGAAAATCTCGTCTTGTCTCGCAAGCCTTGGCAGTACCTTCTTCTATCTCCTCCCAATACGTTTCGGAGTCATGTTGCGGAATGATACAGTAAAAGGTATAGGATTTGTTGTATGCAAGAGCGCTTGCATACATATTAGGTTGATAGTTTATTTCCTTGAGTACTTTCTCAACCTTTTCGCGTGCCTCTTTTGACACGTTAGGCCGATTGTGGAGCACACGATCAACCGTACCTACCGAAACCCCCGATTTCTCGGCAATATCCTTGATTCTAACTTTGTCTGCCATAAATTGTATTTATGCTCAATTCTTGATTTATCTTAAATATTAACGCGGTTTTGCAAAAATAGTAATAATTTATGGAAATGCTATATTATTGACATCATTTTTTATTTAAAATGCTTTTTTTTTTGATTTTATTTGTGTGGTTTGACAGAAAACACTAATTTTGTGTGCTGTAACAAAGAAAAATATTATCTTAAACAATTAATTTATATAAAACAAAATGGCTAAAGTAGTAACATTAGGCGAAATTATGCTTCGCCTTTCTTCTCCTGGTCAGAAGAGATTTATTCAGAGTGATTCATTTGATGTAGTTTACGGTGGCGGCGAGGCAAACGTGGCTGTCAGCGCAGCAAACTATGGTCATGAAGCATACTTTGTAACAAAGGTGCCTACACACGAAATCGGTCAGTGTGCAGTTAATGCACTTCGCCGTTATGGTGTTCACACAGATTTCATTGCCCGTGGCGGTAACCGCTTGGGTATCTATTTCCTTGAGACAGGTGCTTCTATGCGTCCGTCAAAGGTTGTATACGACCGTGCAGGAAGCTCTATCGCAGAGGCTGATCCTTCTGATTTCGATTTCGATGCAATAATGGAAGGCGCACAGTGGTTCCACTGGAGCGGAATTACACCGGCTATCAGCGACAAGGCTGCAGAGCTGACAAAACTTGCTTGCGAAGCTGCTAAGCGTCATGGCGTTACTGTAAGCTGCGATCTTAACTTCCGCAAGAAGCTCTGGACTTCAGAGAAGGCACAGAGCATCATGAAGCCTTTGATGAAATATGTTGATGTTTGCATTGGCAACGAGGAAGATGCACAGCTCTGTCTCGGCTTCAAGCCAGATGCAGACGTAGAGGGCGGTAAGACTGACGCTGAGGGATACTATGGAATCTTCCAGGGAATGATGAAGGAGTTCGGCTTCAAGTATGTTGTTTCTACACTCCGTGAGTCATATTCTGCAACTCACAACGGCTGGAAGGCTCTTATCTACAACGGCAAAGATTTCTATCAGAGCAAGCACTATGACATTATGCCTATCATCGACCGTGTAGGTGGCGGCGACAGCTTTGCTGGTGGTCTTATCCACGGTCTGCTCACATGGCCTGAGGATCAGGGCAAGGCTCTTGAATTTGCAGTTGCAGCATCAGCTTTGAAGCACACTATCCCTGGCGACTTCAATTTGATGAGCAAAGAGGAAGTTGAGAACTTGGCTGGTGGTGATGCTTCTGGCCGTGTTCAGCGCTAATCTTTAAAATATTGTCAGATAGGGAAAATATATTCTTTCCCTGTCTGACTTTTATAATATTAATAACAAAATAAAATGGCAAAATTTGATAAAATAGCTGTTCTGAACAAAATCGGTCAGACAGGTATGGTGCCTGTATTCTATAACAAGGATGCAGAGGTTGCAAAACAGGTTGTAAAGGCTTGTTATGAAGGTGGTGTTCGTGCTTTCGAGTTTACTAACAGAGGTGATTTCGCTCATGAGGTATTCGAGGAAGTTGTGAAATTTGCTGCTGTTGAGTGTCCGGAGATGGCTCTTGGCGTAGGTTCTGTTGTTGACCCGGCTACTGCTGCTCTTTATATTCAGCTTGGTGCATGCTTCGTCGTTGGTCCGTTGTTCAACCCTGAAGTTGCAAAAATCTGCAACCGCCGATTAGTTCCTTATACACCTGGATGCGGAAGCGTATCTGAAGTTGGTGCTGCTCAGGAAGTAGGATGCGATTTGTGCAAGATTTTCCCTGGCGATGTTCTCGGTCCTAAGTTGGTTAAGGGACTCACCGCTCCAATGCCATGGTCTAAACTGATGGTTACCGGTGGCGTTTCTCCAGATGAGGAGAACCTTACTTCTTGGATAAAGGCCGGCGTTTACTGTGTGGGCATGGGTTCTAAACTCTTCCCTAAAGACGTGGTTGCAGCTAAGGATTGGAAGAAGATTTCTGATAAATGTGCAGAAGCATTGGGATATATTGCTAAGGCTCGTGCATAACATAAAGTTCTCTAAAGGCTCCATTTGCATACTCTGCTTATGGAGTCTTTTTGTTTGTTTAGCTTGTAATGACTCTCACAACGAAGGTGTAAACAGGCTAAACGAAATTTCTTATGCCTATCATTACAGAAATCTCGACAGCACCGAGCTTTATGCAAGAAAGGCACTTAGCCTTTCATCTGACTACCAGTCGGGAAAGGCTGAAGCACTAAACAACCTTGCATTTGTCAATATTGCAAGGATGAACTACAAACTGGCTACAAAACAACTTGACAGCATTTCGCAGATAACCGACAATCAGCTTGAACTCCTGATTGCAGACGTACAGCATATGCGTCTTTGCCAGCGACAGGCGCAAAACAAAAACTTCTATGAATATAAGGAGTGTGCAAAGAAAAGACTTAGAAGAATACATGAAGAGGAAGACAACCTTCCCACACACCTTCAAAAACGCCTGACATATGCAAAAACAGAATATTCGTTCGTGTCATCAACATATTTTTATTATGTAGGACTTATTCCTCAGTCAAGAAGCGCAATAAGGGAAATAAAAAATGACGGCTTGATGCAAAAGGATACAGCTCAATACTTGAATTGGCTCTATCAGATTGGCAGCGGAGAAATGCTACAAACAAAAAAACACGAGACAACACTTCAGAAAGAATATGAAATGCTGTTGGAATGTTACCTTCTGGCTAAACAACACGGATACGCATATTGGGAGGCTAATTCATTGCAGGCTCTTAGTGAGCATCTGTTTGACAAGGGAAACAGAAATTTCATTTCAGAAAGAAACAGAGAAACCATGCTGCTTGTCAATTTCGACAATATGCCCGACTCTCTGCTTGCCGGATATCTTGCACAGAAATCATATGAAATATTCAGCAGCTATGGCGATATTTACCAAATGGCCGGAAGCATCAGAACATTGGCAAAGTGTTATTGGGAAATCGGAGACTCTCATTCCGCAATATTTTGGCTTAACCGCTCGCTCAACATAGGCAATGGAAAAATTATGCAGGCTCCCGATCTTGTGGCAAGCATCAGAGAGCAGATGAGCATCGTATATTCTTCGCTCAACGACAAGCACAATAGCGACATAAATCGCAACATATATCTTGACATGCAGGAAAAGACGCGACAGGACATGGAACTTGATGCACGGGCTTCGCAACTGAGCAAAACTGCCGATATGCTAAATGCAATGATTTCGTGCATCATAATATTGATAGTGCTTCTGTCTTTCTTAATCTTCAAGTTACTTAAAAACAACAAAAGAAATGTTCTCAACGAGTCTTCAGTTAAAGAATCGTTGAAAGTCTTTTCTGCCAACAACTCCTTGGAATTAAAGATGTTGGAGAGCAAGGTTGAAGAAATGAACGAAAAACTCGCAATAATTCTTTTTGATACGGATAGAAACGAGGCAAGGAATATTGAAAACAGGGCAAAGGTCTTTCTTGTTGAAAGTATCAAGCCCCTTATCGAAAGAATTAGAGTTGAAATAGACAGGTTGAAATCTAAGAAAGAAGGTCCGCAGACCGTTAAATCTCGATATGAGTATATAATGGAACTTACTGAAAAGATAGATGAATACAATGACATTCTTACACAATGGATTCAACTGCGACAGGGCGAAATAGGAATGCATGTGGAGAGTTTTCCGCTTGCCGACATCTTTAACACTCTGAGCCACAGCAAGACCATTTTCTCTATGCAAGGAATAAAACTCAGTATAATTCCCACAGAATATACCGTAAAAGCAGATAAGATTCTCACTCTGTTTATGATAAACACTATTGCCGACAATGCAAAGAAATTTACGCCCAAAGGGGGAGAAGTGAAAATTTATGCCACAGAGAAAGATGATTATATTGAGATTTCTGTTGCCGACACAGGAAAAGGAATACAGGAGGATGAAATTCAAAGCATATTTAACCGGGACATAAAAAACGGGCATGGTTTCGGCTTGCTAAACTGTAGGGGAATTCTCAACAGATACAAAAAATACAGTAAGATTTTTGCCCCGTGTAATCTGTCTGTCGAAACAAAAGAAGGTAAAGGGAGCCGATTCTTCTTCTCTCTTCCAAAGGGTGTCTCGCGTTTAATATTGCTAATGGCTATATTCACGACAACAAATTCTTTTGCCCAAACAAGCGAAAGATACACTGGCGAAACTGTTCTTTTGAATATGGCTTCTGCATATGCAGACTCTGCCTATGAGTCTAATATAAACGCAAAATACGAGCAGACTCTGTGTTATGCTGACTCTGTAAGACTCTATCTAAACAGGATTTATCTCAGGAAATGTCCTAACGGAAAAGAACTTATGGTGGCATGCAGAAATAATGAAGACTTGGCAGCCGAATTACAATGGTTGCACAAGGGCTTGAAAACAGATTATTACATTATCCTGAGCATAAGGAATGAGTGTGCCGTGGCTGCACTGGCCCTTCACAAATGGAATTTGTACAACTACAATAATGATGTCTATACAAGACTCTTCAAAGAGGTCTCTGCCGACAGCACATTGGGGGACTATTGCCGTATTATGCAGAAATCTGAAACCAACAAAAATATAGCCATAACTTTTCTTATTATTCTCTTATGTTTCTTGTTGTCCGTATGTTACATAATTTTCTACCGCAGAACAATAAGATTGCACAGTATTGACGACATATTTTCTATTATATCGAGACTTCTTGAAGACAATTCTGACATTGACGATAAGATAAAAAGAATTTCAGAACTCGAGAAAAGTCCTTATTATAAGGAAACAGAACAAGTTATTAATGGTGTCATTCTTGTACTTAATGAAGCAAAGGGGAATATAAAACGAGTAAACGACAAAATCACTTCCATCGACGAGGAAATGAAAAAGAAGTCGTTTGAAAGGGATCGCCTTTATGTTAGCAACAATGTTCTTGAGAATTGCCTTAGCACCATCAAGCATGAGACAATGTATTATCCCTCGCGCATTAATAAATATGCAATGGATGTTAGCTCAAATACTTTGAACAACGAAAAACTGGATACACTTCAGGAAATGGTGGAATACTATAAAGAACTGTATTTTACTTTATGCCAACAATTACATAAGCAGACTGACAGTATCTTTATTAGATGCCAAGCAACAGATATCTCAGACATTACAGGCATACAAGGACTAAAAATATATGGAGAAAGATTCGCTGTTTTAATGCTGTTTGACATTCTGAAGAAACAGAACGGCAATGTACCGCCCCAATGCAGTGTGAGTTCAGAAAACAGTAAACAAGTTACAATATCTATAGATATGGAGAACTTTAATTATATGCCTTCCGAAGTAAATGAACTCTTTGTACCGAAAAAGGCAAATCTACCCTTCTTGATTTGTAGGCAAATTGTACGCGAAATAGAAAATGCCACAAATATATGTGGCTGTGGAATAAGGGCTGAGAGCAGAGACTCTTGTCTGATACTGTTTCTAACTCTTCCTAATGCAAAATAATAATATAGAAAACGAATCTCAAGAATATAAATATGGATACTTTTAAAGTGATAATCGTAGAAGATGTTCCTCTGGAACTAAAAGGGACAGAAGGCATTGTAAAGTCTGACATTCCTGAAGCTGAAATAATAGGCACTGCAGATTGTGAAGCAGCTTATTGGCATTTGATGAAAGATAATCTACCCGATCTTGTTTTGCTCGACTTGGGACTGGGTGGCTCAACCACGGTGGGCGTTGAACTTTGCCGTGAAACAAAGGCAAAATATCCAAACATAAAGGTTCTGATATTTACAGGCGAAACGCTTAACGAAAAGTTGTGGGTTGATGTTCTGGATGCCGGATGTAACGGTATTATTCTTAAAACTGGCGAAATGCTTACACGAGCCGACGTTGTAAGTGTAATGTCCGGGAAGAAGAATGTGTTCAACCAACCTATTCTTGACAAAATCCTTGAGCACTTTAAACACGACATAAAATCGGACATCAAACGTCAGGAAGCTCTTATAAACTACGAAATAGATGAATACGACGAGCGTTTCTTGAGACACCTCGCTTTGGGATACACAAAAGAGCAGATAACAAATCTAAGAGGTATTCCTTTTGGTGTGAAAAGTCTTGAGAAAAGACAGAACGAACTTGTTCAGAAATTATTTCCGGCAGGGGGTGGGAAATCTGGTATAAATGCCACACGACTTGTTGTACGCGCACTCGAACTTCGAATCCTTGACTTAGATAATTTGCATCCAGATGATGAATAAAGCGAAAATAGAGAAAATTATCCCTTATGCTGCTATATCACTGATTGTAATAGAAGTTTTGCTTATAATTGGCTCATGGATAGTGAGCAGTCTGTTCCCAGCATCGGCGTCACGGTCAATCCTGAGTAGCGAAGGGATAAGATGGCTACTTGGAAAGTGTACGGAAAATTTCTGTACACCATTGCTTGTGTGGATAATAATGCTTGCAATGTCCATAGGAATAGTATTGCGTTGTGGTATATTTGCCAATCTTTCATCAGTTGAAAAAAAAGAAAGCAAACCTTTCCGTACACGTATAGCGCTAATGCTAATTTTTGCAGAAGTCATTGTGATGACTATAATTATGATTTTGCTTGCAGCCATTCCTCATGCCATCCTGCTCAATGTAGAAGGAAACCTGTATCCAAGTAGTTTCAGCAAATTCATTATTCCACTTGTAGCTTTAATCATATGCATCTGTGCTACAACATATGGTGTTACTACCTCATGTTTCCATTCTGTAAAACAATGGTTTGATGCTCTTTGCTATGGGATTAGCAAAAGTTCAATAATATTAGTCTTTTATTTTATAATTACGCAGATCTATTATACAATCAGATTTATTTGTTTATGAAAAGAAGCTTTAAAACAGGATGTGTTTCGATTTAAAAGATTAAACCCTGTATTAATCAATAATACTTAATAAAATTTGTCTGTTCTTGTTTATATTGTTATCTTTGCACGTAGATTTGAACGACAAGACGAAAAATAAATCATGAACATAAAAATTCTGAAATATAATTCCGGCAACATTTGTAGCGTTGTCAATGCCTTGCAAAGAATTGGTATTGGAACTGAAGTAACTGATGATCCTGAGAAGCTTTTATCCTCGGATGGTATAATATTTCCGGGACAGGGCGAGGCAAGCTCTGCTATGAAATATCTCAAAGAACACAGGCTTGACGATTTGATACGCGGACTTAAACAGCCCCTCTTGGGAATTTGTATCGGACAACAACTTTTATGCAGGCATTCAGAAGAAGGAAACGTGGATTGTCTTGGAGTTTTCGATGCAGATGTGGTGAAATTCCAGCCTTCTTCAACAGATGAAAAAATTCCTGTCATGGGCTGGAACAAAATTGAATGTGGCAATTCATTATTGCTGAAAAATATTTCAGATTTGGATGGATACGTATATTTCATACACAGTTATTATGTTCCAATTTGCTATAATACCATTGCTACAGCAAAATACATCGTTCCATATAGTGCGGCTATGCAAAAAAACAATTTCTATGCCACACAGTTTCATCCCGAAAAAAGTGGAAAAGTGGGGGAGAAGATACTGGAAAATTTTATAGACATTTGTAAAGAGAAATGTCTAAAATAATTCAAACAAGATAAATCAAAGCATATGATAACGATTATTCCTGCAATCGACATTATAGACGGAAAATGTGTCAGACTAACGAAAGGTGACTACACAATGAAAACTACCTATTCTTCTGACCCTGTAGAAATTGCATGTGGGTATGAAAAAATGGGGTTTAAAAGACTGCATGTGGTAGATCTTGACGGAGCAAAGTCAAAGCATATTGTTAACAGTAATACTCTAAAGCAAATTATAAGGAAAACAAGCCTTTCCGTGGATTTTGGCGGAGGAATAAAATCAGTTTCCGATATCAAGAAAGCTTTTGAATGTGGAGCTGAATACATTACGCTAGGGTCGGTGGCAATAACCAACCGTAGCCTTTTTGAACAAGCCTTAGAAGAATACGGAAGTGAAAAAATTATATTGGGAGCGGATGTACGAAACCGGAAAATAAGTTTAAACGGCTGGCTTGAAAATAGCAATATAGACATTATTGATTTTCTGAAAGAATATGTTGCTATTGGAGTCAAGAATGTTTTATGTACGGATATCTCAAAGGATGGAATGCTCTCCGGTCCTTCTGTAGAACTTTACAAGGAAATTATTGACAGTTTTCCGCAAATTAATCTAATCGCAAGTGGAGGAATATCATCTGTGAAAGATATTGAGGAACTTGACAAATACAATATTCCATCTGTTGTAATCGGTAAGGCTTTCTATGAAGGCAAAATCACAGAAAATGAACTTAGAGAAAGGAGAATGTTATGACAGAAAGTTTGGCTAAAAGAATTATACCGTGCCTTGATGTTAAAAACGGGAAAACAGTAAAAGGAATAAATTTTGTAGGCCTCAAAGAGGTTGGCGACCCTGTAGAATTGGCTAAATTGTATAGCGACAGTGGGGCCGACGAACTTACCTTCCTGGACATTACAGCAAGTGCCGAAGGAAGGAAAACCTTTACGGATGTTGTTTCGCGGGTTGCTAAGGAAATAAATATTCCATTTACCGTAGGCGGTGGTATAGGCTCCATTGAAGATGTGGAACGCTTGCTTGGAGCTGGTGCCGACAAAATCAGTATAAACAGCGCTGCCCTGCGTAATCCGTGCATAATAGACGAGATTGCCAAGCGATTTGGCTCTCAGGTCTGTGTTTGTGCCATTGATGCACAGTTTGACGACAGTGAATGGTATTGCTATTTGAATGGAGGACGACTCCGTACGACACGCAAACTTTATGATTGGGCAAAAGAGGTGGAACAGAGAGGTGCAGGAGAGATTCTCTTCACGAGCATGAACAACGATGGAACAAAGAAAGGTTTTGCCAACGAGGCCCTGTCTGAATTACACGCAAAATTAGGTATTCCTGTTATTGCCAGTGGTGGCGCTGGATGTATGGAAGATTTTCTTGCCACCTTTACCGAAGGGAAATCAGATGCTGCATTAGCTGCAAGTGTATTCCATTTTGGAGAAATAAAAATCCGCGACCTCAAAATGTATCTCAGAAGCCACGGAGTGAAAGTTAGACTTTAACATAATATCTTATATAAATGTATAAAATGCCTATCTTTACAGAGAACCTTTAGTTGAAGGCAATTCATATTTATAGACATCTCGTTTTACTGCCATTTTCAGCGAACGGGCAAATGCTTTGAAAATACCCTCTATCTTGTGGTGCTCATTATCCCCTTCGGCTTTTATGTTAAGATTCATAAGCGCTGTGTCGCTAACGCTTTTGAAGAAATGCTGAAACATTTCCGTAGGCATATCGCCAACATATTCCCGATGAAAATCTGCATTCCAAACAAGCCATGGTCTACCCCCGAAGTCAAGCGCAACCTGGCAAAGACAGTCGTCCATAGGCAATGTATATCCATACCTTTCGATACCTCGCTTATCACCTAAGGCCTTGCGCAGGCACTCGCCAATAACGATTCCTGTATCTTCTATAGTATGGTGCTCGTCAACATTCAAATCGCCGCAAGTTTTGACACGCAAATCAATTGAGCCATGTTTTGCGATTTGTTCAAGCATGTGGTCAAAGAATCCTAATCCTGTGTGTATGTCAGACTTGCCAGTGCCGTCAAGATTCATTTCAGCCTTTATTCTTGTTTCTTTTGTGTTTCTCTCTACACAAACTTTCCTTTCCCCCGCAAATATAATTTCTGCCGCCTTTTTCCAATCCATACCGTTTTTTCCAATGATAATAGATTTGCATCCTAAGTTTTCGGCAAGTTGCTTATCTGTGTCACGGTCGCCTATAACATAGCTGTTTGCCATGTCGCAATCGACATCATCAATATATTTTTTCAACATTCCCGTACCAGGTTTCCGAAATGGACTGTTGTCTTCCGGGAAATGGCGGTCGATAAGTATGTCGCTAAATACAATGCCTTCATTTTCCAAACTTTTCAGTAAGAAATTCTGTACAGGATAGAAAGTGCTTTCCAAAAAAGAGTCTGTTCCGAGTCCATCTTGATTGGATACCATAACGAGTTTAAAATCAAGATTTCTGCATATAAACGAAAGGCTTGTGAAAACATCTTTTTTAAAGATAAGTTTGTCAAAAGAATCAACTTGCTCATCATCAGGTTCTTCTATAAGAGTCCCGTCACGGTCTATGAATAAATATTTCTGTTTCATATGCTTTACATGAAATTTTAATTTTTTTCTATACGTCTACATTCTATTGTTTGATAAATATAATAGCCTGTATAAGTCATAAACGACATAAAATAAAAGCGAATAAAATATGCTACTGCCGAAACGAGAAACACAACTACGCCGAAACATTCCGGAAGTTTAATATCATCACCATAGGCGGCTTTTCCAAACGTGGCAACATTCTGTATCAAGGCTAAAGCGTGAAGTGGAAGGCAAATGAATATATCGGCTATGCACAAGCATAAAAGTGCAAGAAAAACCGTTGAGAATATAAATCCCCAATTACGAAATCCTGAAACATATGAATGAAAAAAAGTCTTTCGATAAATAGTAGAGGTTTCAACCATATATTTTGTATTAACATAAACCAAAGGCAACGAAAATACAAAGTAGAGAGGGTATACAATAATAAATATATAAAATAACTCAATAAGTTTTACATCCGTATAATTGTTCTTCATTACAAGATAAAAATAGCAAACAACGGCAGCAACTAACACATAAACCAGTAGAAAAGCTATATTTGCCGGAATAAGTTTCAACATTCTTACAAAGTTACAGATTTTCTTCCGTTTATTGATTTGAGAAAATAAAATTGCCACAACAATTAATGTCATTGCAACCATTGCTAAAAGACAGAGTGTAAATTGAATACCCCTAAAATCAAAACCCACATAAATTATTCCTGGTATGAGCGAGAACATCCATGTGTTCAGTGCTGCCATAACAAATGCAAGAATCGAAAACAAAACTACGTTTGACTTATTTTGCATTTGAACCGCTCCCCTTACACTGTGCATAGCTTCAGAAACGCAAGAACGAAAGCTACGTATCTTGAAGCCGACTTCTTTTCCTTCTATTTCCATAATTTCCTTTTATTAATTATTGCAAAGGTAATAATAATAGTTATATCCGTTTATTAATTAATCAATAAAAAATACTAACTTTGCACTAAAAGTAAAAAAATTACCTGTACAGATATGGACAAGATAAAATGGGGGTTCATCGGATGCGGAGAAGTTGTAGAACGAAAATCCGGACCTGCCTTTGCTAATATAGAGGGCTCAGAAGTGGTAGCTGTGATGAGCAGGACCCCTTCGAAAGCAAAATCATATGCTGAGCGGCATGGTATAAAAAAATGGTATACTGATGCCCAGGAGCTTATTGATGATTCTGAAGTAAATGCGGTGTATGTTGCAACACCACCATCAAGCCATGCCACATTTGCCATTATGGCAATGCATTCTGGCAAGCCTGTGTACGTTGAAAAGCCTTTGGCGGCAAATTATGATGATTGCGCACGTATAAACCGCGTGAGTGAACAGACTGGCATTCCTTGCTTTGTGGCATACTACAGAAGGAATCTTCCATATTTTAATAAAGTGAAAAGCATAATAGAAAGTGGCGACATAGGTAATATCGTAAATGTTCAGATAAGGTACTCATGTCCTGCGCGTCCTCACGATGGGGATAAGGGAGATGCTATGCCGTGGCGTATTAATCCAGACATTGCCGGTGGCGGATATTTTTACGATATGGCAGCACATCAGCTTGACCTGCTGCAAAATCTGTTTGGAGTGATTGTTGATGCTAATGGTATTTGTGCAAACAGAGGAGGACTGTATGAAGCAGAAGACAGTGTCAGTGCATGTTTCCAGTTTGAAAACGGACTACCTGGAAGTGGATCGTGGTGTTTCGTGGGTCATGAGTCAGCTCAAGAAGACAGAATTGAAATAATAGGCGACAAGGGAACGCTTTGTTTTTCTGTATTTAATTATGAGCCAATATTGCTGGTCACAAGCAGGGGTAAGGCAAATATCGTTGTTGCAAATCCTCCCTATGTTCAAGAGCCGCTTATAAAAGAGGTTGTGAACGACTTGTTGGGGAAAGCAAAATGCACGTGTACAAGTGTTTCGGCAACGCCAGTAAACTGGGTCATGGATAGAATTCTTGGAAAATTCTGACATATAAAATTAAGTCTTTCCGACACATATAAATACCATCCTGAAGTATGCCATTACAAACATTTGCGTTTAAAAAGTTGCTGATATTTTATTCTCTGCTTTCCCCCAGCATTATGAGGGCAGAAGTGGTGGCTGATTCTTTGGCAGTCAATGAGAATTCTCTGACGCAAAATGTAACAACAGCCGACAAAAAAGAGAAAAGAGAGAAAAAAGATTTTTTCCATTCTGTCGGTAGAGTATTTACAAAAGTATTCAAGGGATTTAACGATATTGACACTACATATATAGAGCCTCAGCATTACAATTATACAGTAATGCTTCAGAATACAAATACGTATGAAGCTTATACAATTAAAAGCGAGTCGGGACAGAGTATAACATTCGCTCCCAGGCCAAGCATGAAATTAGGTCCATATATAGGATGGAGATGGCTTTTCCTGGGATATACTTTTGACTTGAAACATATCAATAGTGGCAATAACAAGAAAGAATTTGACCTTAGCCTATATAGCTCAATGCTTGGCATTGACTTGTATTACAGAAAAACAGGCGACAATTATCGCATAGGCAGGACATCGCTGAGCGACAAAATCGGAAGAAATTATTTCAAGGATATTCCGTTTAGCGGTCTGAACGTCGGAATTAAAGGGTTTGACCTTTACTATATTTTCAATCACAAGAAATTTTCCTATCCGGCTGCTTTCAGCCAAAGTACCCGACAGAAAAGGAGTTGTGGATCTCTGCTCGTAGGCATTGGATACACATCGCATTCTCTGTCGCTTGATTATGATAAATTGAAAAAAACTTTGACTGATAAACTTTCAGAAAATCCGGAAATTAATATTGATGATGTGATAATTGGCGAAGACTACGACTTCAAAAGCGTGAAATATAAATCCTATTCAGCTTCTGTGGGCTATGCATATAATTGGGTGTTCCTGCGGAATTGCTTGTTCTCAGCCTCTATGTCTGCATCATTGGCCTATAAAGAAACAAAAAGTGATTTGACTCGTCATGGCACAGCTCTAAGGGATTTTGATTTCAAGAATTTCAACTTTGATGGTATCGGACGCTTCGGATTTATTTATAATAACGACAAGTGGTATGCTGGTGCAAATACTATTCTACACACATACAACTATAAAAAAAGCCGGTTCTCGACAAATAGCTATTTTGGTTCTTTAAATATATATGCAGGAATAAATCTAGGAATAAAACGTAAATACAAGAAAAAGCGATGAAAAAGATTTTAATCTCAATCCTTACTGCGGTGTTCACTTTGCCGTCTTTTGCAATCCAATACACCCAAAGCGACAGTCTGAAAGTTGTGGCCTTATTGAAAAAAGCCCGGAAAGTCAATTTGAGAAGCCAAAAGGAATGTGTATCATTTTTTACTAAACAATTTTATGGAGTGCCATATGTAGCAAAGACTCTTGAGGTAAACCGTAAAGAACAACTCGTTGTAAACTTGCGACAGCTTGATTGCACTACATACGTTGAAAACGTGGTAGCTCTATGTCTTTGTATGAAAAACGGAAAATATACGTTTGGCGATTTCTGCCATTATCTCTCCTTTATCAGATACCGAAAGGGAAAAGGCATAAATTATCCAGCCCGTCTACATTATTTCACGGATTGGATAAACGACAACTCTGCTGCAAACGTCTGCATATCCCCTCAGGAGCCTACCCCGCCCTTTAGTGGAATACAGAAAATCTTTGTAAATTTCATGACTACCCACAGTGATAAGTATCCAATGCTGAATAATAATAAACAAAACATGAAAGAGATTTCAAATGTTGAAAAATCTCTTACTGGCAAGACTTACCGTTATATTCCCAAACAGAAGATAAATAATTCAAAATTGCTACGACAGACAATTCACAATGGCGACATTATAGTAATTCTGACAAATATGAACGGTCTTGACACTCAGCATCTGGGCTTCGCATTATGGAAAAAAGATGGCTTGCATCTTGTTAATGCATCATCTGTTCATCACAAAGTTGTAGAAGAGCCGATGCTTCTTTATACTTATCTGAAAAAACACAAGACAATGACAGGCATACGTATCGTCAGATTAAAAGAATAAAAAAAAGAGTCTCCGTATTGGAGACTCGTATGTTTGTTTGGAATAAGTTTTTATTTTTTTAAGCTTCTGCCTCAGGAAGTACAGATACGATGCTTCTGCTCTTGCGACCCTTGCGGAAATTTACAATTCCGTCGGTAAGAGCGTAAAGAGTATCATCCTTACCAATACCTACATTCTGACCAGGGTTGTGCTTTGTACCACGCTGACGAACTATGATGTTACCAGCGATAACTTTCTGTCCACCCCAAATCTTAACGCCTAATCTCTGTGAAGCTGACTCACGGCCGTTCTTAGAACTACCTACACCTTTTTTATG
>CAKQDG010000016.1 GCA_934219025.1 uncultured Prevotella sp.
CCTTGTTGCCATTCTGTTTTACAGGTTGCAAATGATTTCCTTTGTTTTTTATGTTTATCGCCCTCTGACAAGTAAAATGCCAAAGGCATTACCGGTGGATTGGCGGATTTCCGAGAGAGAACTTGTTCTCGTAAGGAAATACGACAATACACAGGTAAGCCCGAGGAACGAGGGCTTTACTTGGCAGAGGGTGTTTTATTGGTTTTCGTCTAAAAAAAACACTTGCCACTTCCGATAATAAATATTATCACTCCATATCCCGGATGAACCATTTTTGCTTGTCAGAGGGCGATAAACATAAAAAATCATTTTCAACCTGCAATACAGAAAGTCAGCAGAATCCCCTACTGTTAAAAACTGTCGAGGGCGAGCAGCAAGTAGCCCAGCCCGCACGTTTTATCTAAAAAATTATCAATAAACATAATATTTAAGATAATAAAGCATATTATAAGGTAGATATTCGGAATATTCTGTTTAAATTTGCAGCTAAAATCACAATTACGCACAAATGAAAAGAAATTTATTGCCTATCACATTGATTCTCGCTGGAGTGATGATGCTCACTTCATGCCTGGGCGATGATGACAGTTCATCAGATATAGTATACTACGGCGACGGAGCGATAACCGCATTCTCGCTCGGCACGCTAAACCAGTATTACCTGTATAACAACGGCGACACGATAAAGAAAACCACCGACGGCACCGACAGCACCACCACCGTGGACTGCAGCTCGGTGAAGATGACCATAGACCAACTTGCCTATGCACGCGACAAGGAAGGCAACCTGACCAAGTGCCATCCCATTTTCAATACCGACTCGCTGCCGGCAGGAACAGACATCTCACGGGTGCTGACAAGCGTGAGCAGCAAGAACTCGGGAGTGGTAACCCTGTTGAGGCTGAAGAAGAACTCAACAGACAAGGACACGCTCGACTACTACTCGTCGTCAGACTCCATCGACTTCACCACGCCGCGCGAATTCCGCGTGTTCTCTACCGACGGAACATACTACCGCCGCTACCTCGTTACGCTAAACGTGCACAAGGAGCAGCCCGACTCGTTCGCCTGGCACCGCCAGCAATTCTCTGATGTGCTTGCAGGCCGCACCGTCACCGCAGCCCGCACATACGCCATGGGCGATATGGTATACACGGCACTTACCGACGGCACCGCGACGTATCTGCTCGGAAAAAATGCCACAGCCGACAATGCCGCGTGGGATGTGAAAGAGTCCAACCTCAACATGTTCAGCGCAGACGCCTACAAGAATATCGCCGTGCTCAACGGATGGATGTATCTGCTTAGCCACGGAACGCTCTTCCGCTCGCAGGATGCCGCCAACTGGCAGCAGGTGCAGACCGGACTTGACAACCTGAAGCAGCTCGTAGGAGCTGCCGGCAGCAAGCTCTATGCCCTTACGGAAGGCGGCATAATGTCGTCTGCCGACGGAACGCAATGGACTGCCGAAACTCTTGGCAGCGATGAATCGGCAGCAAATCTGCCACAGGAAAACGTTTCGCTGCTCGCAATGCCGCTCAAATCCAACAGCAACATCAGTCGACTGATACTCATGGGCAGTGCAAGCGGCAGCACCGGCACCACCACGGTGTGGGGCAAGATAGAAGACCCGGACGACAGCTCGTACAAATGGACACAGTATAACGGCGAGGCCGACGGCATGCTGCCGGATATGGCCGGACTGCAGGTGATGAAATACGACGGTAAGCTATATGCCATTGGCGGAGCCGGACAAAACGGCAGCACCGCAGAGGCTTACGGCAATCTGTATTGCAGTTCCGACCAGGGACTGACATGGCAGAAGAGCACACTGTTCTCGTTGCCGGCAGACATGGACAAGTCTGTTGCCCCCGCAACGCTCACAATGGCTGCCGACGCGCACAACCATGTGTGGATAACAAGCGCATCCACACGCAGCGCATGGAAGATGCGCATCAACCGCCTGGGATGGAAAAAGAAATAGATACTCTATATAAGTCCCATACGTCCTATAAGTCCTATATAATATAATAAGGTATGCCCACAACAACTCCACATATCCCGTTTGCCTCGCGGCTCTGCCGCTCCCTCCCCTCCATGGGGCGCGGATGGTTGCCGGTGCTGATGCTGCTGCTCTTCTCCCTCCCCCTTGCGGCACAGGAAGACGACATGTACAAGATGGAGATAGGAGCCGGACTGGGCATGGTGAGCTACGAGGGCGACTTCAACGGCAATGTTACGAAAAACATGCAGCCAGGAGCTTCGCTGATCTTGAGAAGGGTGTTCAACCCCTATATGGACATGAGGCTCAACCTGATGTATGGCAAACTGAAGGGCGACTCGAAAAACGTGAAGACATATTATCCCGACTACCAGCAGGAGGCATACTCCTTCAGCAATACGCTCCTGGACCTCTCGCTGCTCTATGAATACAACTTCTGGCCCTACGGCACGGGGAAGGACTACCGCGGGGCAAAACGCCTCACTCCATTCGTGTTTCTCGGCATCGGCGGAACTTACGTGAAGACGGAACAGAAAGGCGTGTTCACCGGAAACTTCCCCCTGGGAGTGGGAGTGAAATACAAACTCGCAAAGAGGGTGAACCTTGCGGTGGAGTGGGCTATCCACTTCTCGCTCAGCGATGAACTCGACGGGGTGAAAGACCCCTATAAGATAAAAAGCAGCGGACTGTTTAAAAACACCGACTGCTATTCGGCTCTGCAACTGACGCTGACCTACAGCTTCATGCAGAAATGTAGAACTTGCAACAGTGACAAATATGACTGACAACTCAACAGTAAAACTGGATATGGCACGCATCCCCGAGCATATCGCCGTGATTATGGACGGCAACGGCAGATGGGCCACGGAGCGCGGAAAAGAAAGAAGCTACGGGCATCAGGCCGGCGTGGACACCGTAAGGCGAATCACATCGGAATGTACACGCCTCGGAGTGAAATACCTCACGCTCTACACCTTTTCCACCGAAAACTGGAACCGACCTGCCGATGAGGTGGCGGCACTGATGGGACTCGTGCTCACGGCACTCGAAGACGAACTGTTTATGAAAAACAACGTGCGCTTCCAGGTTATCGGCGACATCGACCGCTTGCCGCAGGCCGTGCAGCAAAAGCTCGAGGAAACGATTGAACACACTGCCGGAAACTCGGCAATGACAATGACCATCGCCCTGAGCTACTCCTCAAGGTGGGAGATAACCCGTGCCGTGAGAAACATCGCTTCGCAGGTGGCACAGGGAAAAATCAAGCCGCAGGACATCAGCGAGCAGATGATTAGCCAGAACATGACCACCAATTTCATGCCAGACCCCGACCTGCTCATCAGAACGGGAGGCGAACTGCGCATATCAAACTATCTGCTGTGGCAGATTGCATACTCCGAACTGTATTTCTGTGATACCTACTGGCCTGACTTCATGGAGGAAGACCTGCACAAGGCTATTTGGAGCTATCAGAACAGGCAGAGACGCTTCGGCAAGACTGAAGCACAGGTGGAAGAGGAAAAGAAATGATAATGAATGATGTGTCCTACCTGAAACAACTTTACTCGATATCCATAGGGGAGGGATACATATATTATATATATTACCAAAGATAAACGATGAACAAGATTGTAAAGAGAGTGCTGATGCTCGTAGCCGCAGTATGCATCGCTGCCGGCGCCGCAGCACAGGAAAAAATCGTAAATCCAGATATAACTTACGCCGGTTCGCCAAGGGAATGCGTCATCGGCGGCATTGCCGTTTCGGGCGTGGAGGGATACGAGGAGTATATGCTCGCTGGTATCTCCGGACTGTCGGTAGGACAGGAGGTTACCGTGCCGGGACAGGAAATCACGGATGCCGTGAAGCGCTACTGGCGACACGGACTCTTCTCAAAGGTTACGGTGGCTGCCGACTCTATCGTGGGCGACAAACTCTATCTGCACTTCTATCTCGCAACACGGCCGCGTGTGTCGGTAATCAACTACACGGGTGTGAAGAAGTCGGAGAGGGAAGACCTCGAAACGAAACTCGGACTGCTCAAGGGCAGTCAGATCACTCCTAACATGATTGACCGCGCCAAGACGCTTGCCGGTAACTATTTCCACGACAAGGGTTTCAACAACGCCGAGATTAACATCACCCAGATTGACGACCTGTCTAACAAAAACCAGGTGATTCTCAATGTGGACGTGGACAAGAAAGAGAAAATCAAGGTTAGACACATCGTGCTCGAGGGAAACAAGCAACTCTCGACAAAGAAAATCAAGGGTGGACTCTTCTCCAAGGGTGCTCTCGGCAAAATTCGCGAAGCCGGAACAATGTCGAGCTTCATGAAGTCTACCAAGTTCACTCCCGAGAGATACAAGGAGGGAAAGCAGAAACTCATCGACAAATACTACGAACTGGGATTCCGCGATGCCGAAATTCTGGAAGACAGCGTGTGGAACAACGACCCGAAACACGTGAACGTGTTTATCAAGATTAACGAAGGAAAAAAATACTACATCCGCAACATCACATGGGTGGGCAACACTGTGTTTACCACCGAATACCTGAGCCGTGTGCTCGGCATGAAGAAGGGCGACGTGTACAATCAGAAACTTCTGAACAAACGCCTCTCTGAAGACGAGGATGCCGTGGGAAACAACTACTGGAACGACGGTTACCTCTTCTATAGTCTCACTCCTACGGAGGTGAACATCGTGGGCGACTCCATCGACCTGGAGATGCGTATCTACGAGGGGCAGCAGGCTCATATCAGTCGTGTGCGCATCAACGGAAACACGCGTCTCTACGAGAACGTTATCCGCCGAGAGCTGCGCACAAAACCGGGCGACCTCTTCTCCAAGGATGCACTGCAGCGTTCTGCGCGCGAGCTTGCCTCTATGGGACACTTCGACCCGGAGCAGGTGAACCCCGACGTGCAGCCTAACTACGAAGACGGTACGGTGGACATCAACTGGAACCTTGTGCAGAAGTCTAACGACCAGATTGAATTCTCGCTCGGATGGGGACAGACGGGTGTGATCGGACGCATCGGACTGAAACTGAACAACTTCTCAATGCGCAACCTGTTCAACAAAAACCGTGAGCACCGTGGCATCATGCCTATCGGCGACGGCGAGACCCTATCGCTCGGAGCACAGACCAACGGTTCGTACTATCAGTCGTACAATGCTTCTTACTCCACCAACTGGTTTGGAGGCAAGCGACCGATACAGTTCACCGTGGGCGCCTACTTCTCTAAGCAGACCGACGTGAACAGCAACTACTACAACTCGGCGCTCATGCAGAACTACTACTACAACTACTATGGTTACGGCAGCAGTTATAACTACAACTACGAGAACTATCTCGACCCCGACAAATACGTGGAACTCTTCGGAGTGTCTATCGGATGGGGCAAGCGCCTGCGCTGGCCTGACGACTACTTCCAGCTCTCGGCTGAACTCTCCTACCAGAGATATATGCTGAAAAACTGGTCGTACTTCATCGTTACCGACGGTAACTGCAACAACCTCAACCTGAGCCTCTCGCTCTCGCGCACATCTACCGACAACCAGCTCTTCCCGCGCCGCGGTTCCGAGTTCCTCGCATCTGTAACCATCACTCCGCCATGGTCGAAGTTCCAGAAAAAGGATTATGCAAACCTGGCTACCGATCCGAACTCGCAAACCTACAAGGCAGAGCAGCAGGAGAAATACCGTTGGGTGGAATACCACAAGTGGAAGTTCAAGGCGCGCACATTTACTGCTCTCACAAACGGACAGAAGTGTCTCGTGCTTATGGCGCGTGCAGAGATGGGACTCCTCGGTTCGTACAACAAGCACAAGAAGTCGCCGTTTGAAACCTACTACGTAGGCGGTGACGGTATGAGCGGATATTCATCAGGATATGCCGAAGAGACTATCGGACTGCGCGGATACGAGAATGGTACAGTGGGTTACAACAGCTATGCCTACGACCGCTTCACTATGGAACTTCGCTATCCGTTCCTGCTCGGCAACACCACTATCTACGGACTGACATTCCTTGAAGCCGGTAACGCATGGAGCGACACCAAGAGCTTCAACCCGTTCGACATGAAACGTTCTGCCGGCATCGGCGTAAGAATCTATCTGCCTATGGTGGGACTCATGGGTATCGACTGGGCATACGGCTTCGACAGAGTGCAGAACGGAACGACTATGAAGAGAGGTGGATCGCAGTTCCACTTCATACTGGGACAGGAGTTTTAAATGAATTATGAATTAGGAATTATGAATTAGGAATTAGGAATTAGGAATGTGGAGTTCTCCCAGAACTCCCAGCTCTCCCATTACTCCTATTGGTCCAATAAGTCCTATAAAAAAATAATAAAGACAATGAAAAAACTACTATTTATCGCAGTAATGCTGTTTTCAGCAATGGGCATGAGCGCACAGAAGTTTGCTCTTGTCGATATGGAGTATATCCTGAAAAATATCCCTGCATATGAGCGTGCCAACGAGCAACTTTCACAGGTGGCAAAGAAATGGCAAGCCGAGGTGGATGCCATCGGCACTGAAGTGCAGACAATGTACAAGAACTACCAGAACGAATCGGTATTCCTCTCGCAGGAACAGAAGAAAGCCCGTCAGGAGGCTATCCTCAATAAAGAGAAGGAAGCCAGCGAACTGAAAAAGAAATATTTCGGACCGGAAGGCGAGCTATACAAGAAACGTACCAGCTTGATGACACCGATACAGGAAGAAATCTACAATGCCGTGAAGGATATCAGCGACCTGCGCGGATATTCGCTCGTGCTCGACAGGGCATCCGATACAGGCATCATCTTTGCATCGCCAAAGGTGGACATAAGCAATGAAGTATTGTCCAAATTGGGATATTCGGCAAATTAATTTGTACGGAAAGAAAAAACATATTACATTTGCAACCCGCAATGTAGAGAATATTAACAATAAAACAAATAAAACAAGAAATGAAAAAACTTATTTTAATGTTGATGCTCATCGCACCAATGGCTACTTTCGCACAGAAGTTCGGACACATCAACTCGCAGACCGTCATCGAGAGTCTTCCAGAGTATATTAAGGCTCGTGCAGAGATAGAAGGACAGGCTAAGGCTTACGACAACGACATGCAGGCTATGCAGAAGGAATTTCAGTCGAAGGCAGAGGCTTACGACAAGAATGCTTCTACGATGAACGAGACTAAGCGCAAGGAGACTGAGGCAGAACTGCAGACCCTTTATCAGAAAGTTCAGCAGGCTCAGCAGGACAATAATCAGGCATTGCAGAAGATGCAGCAGGAGAAGTTTCAGCCTATCATGACTAAACTGCAGAATGCTATCAAGAATGTGGGCAAGGCTGGCGGATATGTCTATATCATGGACATCACAAGCGGCATCCCTTATATCAGCGACACTCTGAGCAAGGACGTTACTGCTGAGGTTAAGGCTGAACTGAACAAACTGAAATAATCAGTTGAAATATTAACTGTCGTATTACAGATACGGAGTGTGTCAAAAGTTGGGATTGCGCTTGATCGCTCCTTGCTTTTGACACATTTTTCTTTTTCCTCACATCGCTTTTATAATTCACTTACATTGTAATAACATAGTTCAACGGATAATATGAAAAAGACTGTTCTATTGCTTCTCACCATATTTCTCGCCATTACTGCGAATGCTCAGGAACTGAAATTCGCTTATTTCAGTTATGACGCTGCCCTCAAGTCTATGCCAGACTATGGCATCGCCCTTGTGAACGTAGACAAGCTGCGCAATCAGTATAACGGCGAAATTGAGCGTGCCGAGAAGGAATTCAATGCCAAATACGAGGATTTTCTCGAAAATCAGCGTTCGCTCGCACCGGCTATCCTCGACAAGCGTCAGGCTGAACTGCAGGAGCTGCTGCAGAAGAATCTGAAGTTTAAAGAGGAAGCAAAGCGTCTGCTCAAACAGGCTGAAGACGACGCTTATGCTCCGCTCAAGAACAAATTGAACGCTGCCGTAAGGAAGATAGGCGCTGAGCGTGGGTATGCTTTCGTAATCAATACTGACAACAACGCCTGTCCGTATGTAGACAGCACCAAGGGCGACGATATCAGTATGCTTATAGAGGACGCTCTGAAATAACAGGAAAGTGTTGTTTCGACTTTTCTTCTTAATATAAAAGGATAATTCGAGTGTAATGAGGACTTAGTGCCATGTTGCCGAACTTGTTTTTTTAAATCATATAAATATGAAGCTCTCTGAGATTTCCGGTCCAATAGGCGTGTTTGATTCTGGATATGGCGGACTGACCATCCTGCACCAGATGCGGCAGATGCTGCCGCAGTATGACTACTTGTATCTTGGCGACAATGCAAGGGCACCTTATGGTCCGCGTTCGTTTGATATTGTGTATCAGTTCACGCTTGAAGCTGTGCAGAAACTGTTCAGCATGGGGTGCCATCTGGTTATCCTTGCCTGCAACACTGCCTCGGCAAAGGCGCTGAGGAGTATACAGCAAAATGATTTGCCCAAGATTGACCCCGACAGAAGGGTGCTCGGCGTGATCCGCCCTACTGCCGAGTGTATAGGAAAAATCACGCAGACGCGTCATGTGGGCATCTTTGCCACCGTAGGTACGATAAAGAGCGAGAGCTATGTGATGGAAATACAGAAGCTTTATCCCGATATCAAGGTAACGGGGGAACCTTGTCCGATGTGGGTGCCGCTGATTGAGAACAACGAGTATGACAGTCCGGGCGCCGACTACTTTGTGGAGAAGCGCGTGGGCAATCTCATGCGCAAGGACCCCGAAATCGACTCCGTCATTCTGGGATGCACCCACTATCCGCTACTCTTAGGAAAGATATTGAAGTATGTGCCACGGGGCGTGAGGATTATTCCACAGGGCGAATATGTGGCAAACAGTTTGAAGGATTATCTGCACCGCCATCCCGAGATGGAGAAGAAATGCTCCAAAGGAGGCTCCTGTCATTATCTCACTACAGAGAGCACCGACAAGTTTCAGGAGTCTGCCCAACTCTTCCTTCACGAGAATGTTGATGTGAAGAAGGTTACGCTCGAATGACTTGATTTTGGCAACACCCTTTGCTATGGTTTTGACAACTCAACTTGCCAACTCTAAGCATTCCTGCAGATGGTAGCAATTGGAAATCGGGCCTTTTGTCAAAAAGTCATATTTTTTTATCAGTTAATATAGTTCTAACAGTAATTTCGTTGATATATTTGCAATGTAAATAAGATACATCGGCTTGTGTTCCACTTGTATGTTGCATTAAGGAGGCAAGCATTAGATAAAGAATTATTGTTAGTTAGTATTAATTGAGCAAGTATAAGCATGTGTGGCTTGAGGGAAGTCGTACATGCTTCTTTCTTTTATGCGTTCCATTAAACACACATATCCATACTTTCTCACTTTTTCTCTTTTACTTCTTCCTCTCGCTTTTTCTCCCGTTTCTTTCACTCTCACTTTTTCTCCCGTTTCTTTCACTCTACCCTCACGCCCCTCACCTCTCCCCTCACCATGCTAAATATCTGAAAGATAGTGATTTGTGTCATAAGTGTGAGGGTGTGAGGGATAAATCAGAAAAAACTTTTTTATAAAAATATTGTGGCTCTTTACCGGATAGCAGTTTATAATTGTTACCTTTGTCGGAGTTGTTTATAAAGAATGGTATAACAAGGAGCTTGAGTCATAATGAATCATTTTCATCTTTTAAATGCAACGGTAAATCCGCCGGAGCGTTTCACTTATCCTTTCAATTACACTCCGCATCCGCTTTGTGTTATGGCGGCAGATATTTTACAGAAATATATTGCCCGTGGCGAAGAGTGGCGGGAAGAGATAGAAAGAGGAAAGATGTTTGGCGTTCTGGTGGTGAGGGACGAACATGGCAGGATTGGTTTCCTTGCCGCTTATTCAGGACTGCTTGCCGGGAGAAACGACTGGCAGTATTTCGTGCCACCGGTTTACGACAGTCAGCAGCCAGACGGATATTTCAAGACTCATGAGCGCGAGATTTCCTTGATTAACGATGAGATAAATCAGCTGGAAAACGATGAAAAACTTGTATCTTTGCGTGATGAGCTTGATTGTGCCGAGGCTTTAGCCGAGAAAGAGGTTGAGGATTACAGAAAGGAGATGGCAGAGGCTAAGCGCAGAAGAGATGCCCTGAGAGAAGCACCGGAGCCTCTGACTGCGCAACAAAATGATGCCATGATTCGCGAGAGCCAATTTCAAAAGGCGGAACTGAAACGCATAAAGAAGAAGAACCTTGGGCTAATAGACGAAAAGAAAACTGCTCTGGCGAAGTTTGAGGGTAAGATATCGGCACTGAAAAAACACAGAAAGGAATTGTCGGATGCTTTGCAGCATTGGCTATTCTCGCAGTATGACATGCTTAATGCCAATGGTGAGCACCGCAATCTATGCACTGTTTTTGCCGATACTCCACAGGGAGTGCCTCCATCGGGAGCCGGCGACTGCTGTGCGCCAAAACTCATGCAATATGCTTTCAAGAACAACTTTCACCCCTTGTGCATGGCAGAATTCTGGTGGGGCAAGTCGCCGAAAAGCGAGATACGCCATCATCTGCATTACTATCCTGCCTGTAGAAGCAAATGTAAGCCCATACTGGGCTTTATGCTGCAAGGGCTTGATGTGGATCCGGATCCCCACGATAAAGAGCTTACAGGCGAAACTTTAAGAATCCTGTATCAGGACAATGACATTGTAGTGGTTAGCAAACCGTCTGGTATGCTTTCCATGCCGGGACTTGTGGGGCGCATTTCTGTTGTTGAAGCTTTGCGGAATGAACTTGGCAGCGGATATTATGTTCCGGCTCATCGCCTTGACATGGACACGAGCGGACTGCTCGTCGTGGCGCGCTCAGACTCTGCCTTGCGCAGTCTTCACGAGCAGTTTGCCGGCAGAAAGGTGGTAAAGCGCTATTCTGCCATACTCGACGGCGTGCCGGCAACTCCGCGCCACGGCGTTATCCGTTTGCCGTTGTTGCCGAGTGAGACCGACCGACCGCGACAAGTCGTGGACTGCAAGAACGGCAAACCCTCTATAACGGAATATGACATACAGCAGGTCTTGGATGGCAAGACGTTCGTAAAACTCTTTCCGCACACAGGCAGGACACACCAGTTGCGTGTGCATTGTGCGCATACCGACGGACTTGCCACTCCGATTGTGGGAGATAAACTCTACGGGCATCCGTCTGGCAGCCGACTGATGCTCCATGCCGAGTATTTATCATTCGTTCATCCCTCTACGGGCAAGCGTCTTTCATTCTCCATAGATGCAGATTTCGCCCTCTGAACATGTGCTAAGAGTGTGCCGCCACAGCCATATCATTAATGTTTTTTATCCATAGATAGAAAAAAACGATTTGGAATAATTTTGAGGCAATTTGTTTTTTGCATATCTTTGCATCAGCGAATGAAGGAAAACACATTGTCTCAAAAGAGATGGAGAAATGAAAGGACCTTCTATGAATAATACAATAACATTATAAAAACAAAGGCATTATGAAAAAGAAATTTATTTGCACCGTATGTGGTTACGTTTATGAGGGTGATGCAGCTCCAGAGCAGTGTCCGGTATGTAAAGCTCCAGCTTCAAAGTTCAAGGAGATGACAGACGGCGATGACGAGTCGTTTGCCACAGTACATGAACTGGGTGCAGCACGCAAGGAGGACGCCAATGCCGAGATGATAAAAGACCTTGAGACTCATTTCAACGGTGAGTGTGGCGAGGTTGGTATGTATCTTGCAATGAGCCGTCAGGCCGACCGCGAGGGCTATCCGGAGATTGCAGAGGCATTCAAGCGCTATGCTTTCGAGGAGGCAGAACACGCTTCAAAGTTTGCCGAACTCCTTGGTGATGTTTTGAAGGATACAAAGAGCAACCTTGAGGCTCGTATCGCAGCAGAGCGCGGCGCTTGCGAAGACAAGTTCCGTATTGCCCGCAACGCAAAGGCTGCCGGTATGGATGCCACTCACGACACCGTGCACGAAATGGCAAAGGATGAGGCTCGCCACTGCGCCGGCTTCATGGGCCTGTACAAGAGATATTTCAAATAAGTCTGTATAAGTGATATCCAGACAAATATCCATGACTTGTGCATGATATGACAAATATATACATATTGCACATCAGAAATAATCCCCGGACCGGTTTCATTACAGGTTCGGGGATTTTATTGTTTGTGTATATTATTCGTGGAAACGAGTTGTTGTTTTACTCGTCAATCTGCTTGAAGTTCAAGCCGTTGCCGTAGTTCTTGTTCAGTTCCTGCTCAAGCACGTCTTTGTCGAATACGCTCTGCACGGGGCCGCTCTGTGTCAGGTCGATGCCAGTGAACTGAAGACCGTTTCCGTCGCTCTCAACGAGATTTATTGAGGTCGGGTTCTTTTTCAGTTTCGGGAAGACGAGAGTGATGAAGCGCTGTCCGTCGAATTCCATCTTGTCTTTTTCGTCAAGTCCCTTGATGAATTTCAGTTTGTATGTCTTGTTGTTTGCAGGGTCTACGAGCGTTATGTTTTTTGTGTTCAGAAATGTTATTTTTGTTGTATTGAACACGAGTTTCACCATTGTTATAGTGCTGCCGTGGGTAACGGATGCCACTTTGCAGTAGTTTGTGTTGCATTGCTGCACGTAGGGGTAGGTGATGTCTTTCAGAGTGAATTTGTTCACTCCTGCCATTGCGCTGATTGTTGTGAGCAGCATGGCAAATGTGATAAACAGTTTCTTTGTTTTCATTGTTATTGTGTTTTTATTGTCAGTCAGCCTTGATGCTTGTAGTCGGCACTTCCGGTTTCTGTTTTGCCGAGCGGGCAGCCGGAGCGTAATAGTAGTCGTCGTAGTAGTATCCGTTCCAGTCGTAGCGGTTCCAGTTAGGCGAGTCTATTTTTCTCATGCTGAAGCTTTTTTCATTGTTGTATCTGTCGCAGATGTATCCCTCGAAGTAGTTGTCGCTGATACGGAAGTCGTCGATATAGTATGTCTGGTTTTCCTTTTCCGAATAGATTCTAATCCTTCCGTTGTCCACAGTCCATGAGATATAGCTGGCGAAGTAGTCCCACGGAGCGTTGCTGTAATAGTCAATCCATTTGCCGGTGCCGCTTGAGTACCGGTAGGGATCCCTGTCGAACTGCATCACTGTGTAGCTTGACTGGAAGTATCGTCCATTGTAATAGCTCTGCTTGTACATGTTGCCTTCCCACACGCCTTCGAGAGTGTATGCGATGTTTGCATCCTCGTCGCAGCCAACCATCGTTGTTGCTGCTATAGCCATAAATAGAATGGCGATTATGGAGTATAACTTTTTCATAATGTTGGGTTTTGTTATGGGGTTATTGTTTTTTATGCTGCAAATTTACATTATCGGCAGAAGAATTGCAAATATAAATACTATATTGTTTGGTAGGGAAATCCCTAAACTCGTTTTTTCGCATACTTTCTGTTTGTTGCTTTGTTGAGGTGGAAAACTTAGAGAAAATATGTTGTATAGCATATAAAATAACAATCTGAAAGAAAAAAGATATTATAATTGTAATTTTATTATAGAATAATTTTGTGTTATATCAGAAATTACTACCTTTGCATCAGAAAAGAATGATATATCGTGGTGCGATAATAACATCACAAACATATATACGTGATTTATAGAAAAAAGAATATACATAGGTAAGTAGATTAAAGGTTATAACAGAAACACAACGCGAACACAAAAGAAAGAGGCCTTATTGGGGATTGGATTTATCCTCGCCAAGGTCTCTTTTTATTTTTTATTCTTTTTATTTTTTATATTTCTCAATTTCTTACTTTCTTACCCTTTTACTCATTTACCTTTCCAACGTATTCGTATAACTGCCTGTAGAACTTGTTGCCGGTAAGCGTGCTTGCGTTGCCCATGATGATGAGTTTCATCCTGGCGCGCGTTATTGCCACGTTCATTCGCCTCAGATCGTTGAGAAATCCAATTTGCCGCTCACTGTTTGAGCGCACGAGCGAGATGATGATGATGTCGCGCTCCTGCCCTTGGAATCCGTCCACGGTGTTTACGGAGATGAGCCGGCGGAAAGGTCGGAAAAATTCATTTTTCTTTATCATCTGGCGGAGCAACTGCACCTGTGCCCTGTATGGCGATATGATGCCCACGTCGATGCTGTCGTCGAGGATGCGATGCTTGCCGATTTTCTGGAAATAGTCTTTTAGTTTTTCGAGGGTAAGCTCTGCCTCTTTTTTGTTTATCCTGCCGAAGCTTTCGCCCACAAACTGTTCGTAGGCCTCGGTTTCAGAGGTGTCAATCCACATCATCGGCTCGTCGTAGTCTAGAATACCCCTGTGTTCCACTTCCTTTGCCGCCACCACTTTGCCCTGGTAGAACCAGTTGCTTGAGAATTCCATAATCCTTTTGTTCATACGGTATTGTGTGGTGAGCAGAGTTACCACTTCCGGCTTGTTTTCCACAATGCGCTCCATGAGCGTTTTTGCCAGTCCGCCGCGCAAGGCCTCGATGCTTTTCACCGTTGGCGGCAGTTGGCAGTGGTCTCCGGCGAGAACTACCCTTGTTGCCCTTCTGATGGCAATCCAGCATGCCGCTTCGAGAGCTTGTGCCGCTTCGTCGATGAAGATGGTGGTGAATTTTTGTCCCGACATCACGCGGTTTGCGCTTCCTGTGAGTGTGGATGCTATTACGCGTGCTTCGCCGAAGAGCTGTGCGTTGATGCGACATTCTATTTCCGTGGCACGGCTTTTCAGTCGGTCGAGCTTCTGGTGGAAGTTTTCGTTACTCCTTTTTCTGTTGGCTCGCAGTTCGCGTATAGCCTTGCGTATGCTCCATAGTTCGGGATAGTCGGGGTGAGATTCAAACCGGCGTTCGTAGGTGAACGACAGCATTTTGTCGGTTACTCGCGTGGGGTTTCCTATTCTGAGCACTGGCACTCCTCTGTCGGCAAGCTTTTCGCTTATCCAGTCCACGGCCATGTTGCTCTGTGCGCATACCATCACCTGACTTTCGCGCTTCAGCGTTTCGTAGATAGCTTCCACGAGGGTGGTGGTCTTGCCGGTTCCCGGCGGTCCGTGTACCACAGCCACGTCTTTCGCCCTCAACACGTTGTTCACGGCAAGCTCCTGTGTGTTGTTGAGCCATGGAAATTTTATTGTGTCAAACGAGAAAATCTGTGCTTTGATGTGAGTGGAATAAAACAGGTCGCGCAGGTAGGCCAGACGGTTGTCTTTAGCCCTGATTGTTCTGTTGAGGGCTTCGAACATAAGTCGGTAGCTTGTTTCATCGAAAAACATCTGCACTCCTATGCCTTCGCCGTTTTGGAGTGTTGATGCTATTCCTGTTTTGTCGGGTATGACGACAACCATGCGGTTGGCATCTGCATAGCTCACGGTTCCGGTGGTTATCACTTCAAAGGAGTTGGCCTTGGCAGATGAATCCGTGTCAGATACGGCAGTTTTGAAGAAACACACAGGTTTGCCGAATTCAAAGTTGTGTTCGATGTCATCGTCGGCAGTGCGGAAAACCTCCACGGCAAACTGGTTTAGCGAGTTGTAGTAGCATCTGCCAATCCTCACGGGGTGCCAGGCATCGCCGCGTTTTATTCGGCGTTCAAGTCCCATTGCCTGCATCTGCTTTTTGAAGTTCAGCTTTTCCTCGTCGTATTCCGTTTGCAGCAGTGCTTTCTGCTTGAGCAGAGCGTATATCGGTTCTGTGGCATTGTTGCGTGAGTCTTTGTCCTGCATTTTCTGTAAAAAAAAACCTGTGCCAAGAGTTCGCTTACTCTCCAGCACAGGGGGTTGTGTTTATTTAAGTTAAAAAGCTATTGCCTTGAATCATGTGGCTTATGCTTCGCCCTTGTTGATGTTGAAAGGGGCGATAGTTTTTCCCTGCTGTTCAGGCAGATTGATTTTTCCGAACTCGTGTTCGTATTTTGCCACATTTTCCTGCAGAGCCATGAGCAGACGCTTTGCGTGCTCTGGTGCGAGGATAACGCGAGAGTTGATCACAGCCTTTGGCACACCTGGCAATACACGTGCGAAGTCAGCGATGAATTCTGAACGAGAGTGTGTGATGAGTGCGAAGTTTGCGTATTCGCCCTGGGCTACTGCCTGTGGCAATTCCAGCTGGAACTGACCTTCCTGGTTTTCCTTGTTATTTTCCATAAGTTTTAAAGTTTTTTCTGTTTTTAAGTGTTACTTATTTGCAGTGGTCTCACCGAGAATCGAACTCGGATCTAATCTTTAGGAGAGACTTGTTCTATCCATTGAACTATGAGACCCCCGTTTATAGCCGTGTTTCGGCTTGGTGGATGCAAAGGTAACTTATTTTTTTGTTAATCTATCATTTTTGTTGCCTTAATTTTGTTTCGCCTTCAGGTATTTTTGTTTTCCGTTTGCCGTGGGGCGATGTCGGGAGGCTGTTTTTTTTATTGCAGTATTGCGTCGGCGAGGGCTTCGAGTTGTGGCAAGTCTTCCTGTTTCATCACTCCGCGCAGGGTCACGGTGTCTCCCTTCACGGTGATGTCTTTCATTTCCTCGAGCATCTGCTTCATCACTCTTGCTGCCGACGGTGCCCAGCTGCCGTTTTCTATGATTGCGGCGTCGCGCTTCTGCCATGCCTTGATTTTCAGGTGGTGGATAAAGTCGAACATCGGGGGGAATAGTCCGGCATCGTAGCTTGATGCAGCAAACACCACCTTGCCGTATTTGAATGCGTCTTCCACGGCTTCTGCCATGTCGTCGCGGCAAAGGTCGGTCGTTACAACTTTCTTGCATCCCTTTTCTACCAGAATTTCTGCCAGTTTGTCGGCGGCAGCCTTTGTGCATCCGTGTATCGAGGCGTATGCTATGAGCACTCCTTCGGCTTCCACGCCGTAGCTGCTCCATATTGTGTAGAGACGCAGTGCCTCTTTCATCTTTTCGCCCGTGAGCAGCGGTCCGTGCAGTGGCAGAATCATCTGGATGTCGAGCTGTGCGGCTTTTTTGAGCAGGGTGGAAACCGGACCGCCGTATTTTCCGCAGATGTTGAAGTAGTAGCGCCTTGCCTCGCAAGCCCAGTCGTCGGCATCGGCGTCAATCACTCCGAATTTGCCGAATCCGTCGGCCGAGAACAGGGCGCGGTCGTGCTCGTCGTAGCTCACCATCACTTCGGGCCAGTGCACCATCGGCGCCATGATAAAGCGTAGCGTGTGGGTGCCGAGCTGCAGGGTGTCGCCTTCTTTCACGCTGATTATGTCGTCGGCAAACTTGCAGTCGGGGAAGTAGAGCGGCAGCATTGCCTTGGCTTTTGCCGAGCAAACAATCTTTATGTCTGGATACATTTCCTTCACTTCGCCAATGCCGCTGGCGTGGTCGGGCTCCAGATGGTGCACGATGAGATAGTCGGGTTTCCTGTCGCCCAGAGTCTCGGTCAGGTTCTTTTTCCACTGTTCCATTGTGCGCTTGTCTGAAGTGTCCATGATTGCAATCTTCTCGTCGATTATGGCGAAAGAGTTGTAGCACATGCCGTCGGGCACTACGTATTGCGACTCGAATAGCCGTGTGTCGGCATCGTCGCAGCCGATATAATAAATGTTGTCTGTAACCTTTTTCATATACTTTAAGTTTTGTTTTTGCAAAGATAATGTTTTTTGTTTAATCCGCAATTCTGTTCTGCTTATTTTATGTCATAAACTCAACAGTTTTGCTTTGAGCTCTTTTCTGTAAGTGTGTCTTGCTTAAGCCATACGTTTTTGTTGTATAAATAATATCCATTATTCAATACTGGTGCTCCATTAATATCCCTTAAACTTTAAATGTTAAAATAGTAGTCTTCTTTCTGCGCGAGAATGGAATATTCTGTGCGAAAAACAATTTTGCCGGAAATAAGCGAGTTTTGACCGTTTTATGTAAAATGCTGAGCTATAAGTACATAGCTTTGTTTCGCCAGAAAAACATGCTGTTTCTTTTTGGTGAAGCAATGCTTCGTCGGGAATGAAGCATTGCTTTGCTCCCAACGAAGCGCGTTTCGACTAACTGCTTTTTGTGGATTTCGGGGCGGGAAAATGTAATTATTTCGGTGTTTTGACAACTTTATGGCTACTCCTCGTGGATTTTCATCTTTTTATCAACATCAAATCCGTGCGGTTATATGCGATTGGATGTGAGGAAGAGGAAAAATGAAATGTTAAATCCGTCGGGTGGAAGATTTAAAGAATGTAAAAGGTTTAACCGGTGTTTGGAGTGATAATATTTATTATCGGAAGAAATCTCCTTGCCAAATTTTTAGACGAAAACCTAAAAAACTCCCGATGCCGTTTTGCAAGCCTTCGGCTTATTGTATAAAGCAAGGTATGTACTTTAGAGAGCAAGCTCTCTTCCGTCCATATCTTGCTTTATACAAAGAGCCACTTCGTGTCTCTCTGCAAAACGACATCGGGCGATAAACATAAAAAACAAAGGAAATCAATACCTTGCAGCAACCAATTAAAACAGAGTAACACTAAAATCATTGTCTGTAACTATATTGACAAATCTTGTTGTTATTCTGTTTTACAGTTTGAAGATGATTCTCTTTGTTTCTTTTACATAAGCATATTGCCCGTTGTCATTACTCTGTCCGGGCAATCTACTGTAAAACCAAGAGGAATTGATAAAAGAACTATAATTCTTGATATGCTTCAAATTGGCGCTTTCTTGTAAGGCTCTGCTAAATAGAGGTTTAACGGATTTAGTGTGTGATAAATACAATATAAAATCGGGTTTAGAAACTTTGTTCCGTTTAAATAAAATTATTAAATTTGCCATCGAAATCTATCATAAATGAACCTTAGTCTATAAAATAGTATTATTATAATTTACATATCTAATAACAACCTAACAACTGTTGATCAATGAAAAAACAAAGTAGCAGTTCTTCCCGAATCTGGGGGGGCGAAATTCTGATGAAATTGTTGTTGTTCTGCTGTTTCCTAAGCATCCCGTCATTTGCTGATGCACAGCAGAAAGTTACCGGTAGTGTGGTAGACTCCAACGGTCAGCCTATTATCGGAGCAAGTGTAGTAATCAAAGGCACTTCTACCGGTGTAATTACCGACATCGACGGTAATTTCTCGTTCAGCGCAGAGCCGGGCAACACAATCGAAGTAACTTATGTGGGCTACAAGCCCAAGACGTTCAAGGCAACCGCCAGTCCTATGAGAATCAAGCTCGAAGAAGATTCCGAGATGCTCGACGAGGTGGTGGCTATCGGTTACGGAACGGTGAAGAAACGCGACCTTACCGGCGCCATCAGCGCGATAGGAGCCGACAAGCTGAAAGACCGCTCGTTTGGCAATGCCCTGCAGTCGATGGCAGGTCAGGTGTCGGGCGTGCAGATCACTCAGTCGCAGGGCGCACCGGGCATGGCACCTTCAGTGAAAGTGCGTGGCGCAACCTCTATCAACGCCGGAACAACACCTCTATACGTCATCGACGGTGTGCCGTTGGAAGACGACACAGATTCCGGAAACGGAGCAAACGGCGGTTCGCTGCAGTATTCCAACCACAACCCGATGAACAATATCAACCCTAACGACATCGAGAGCATCGAAGTGCTGAAAGATGCAGCATCGGCTGCAATCTACGGTTCGCGCGGTGCAAACGGCGTTGTTATCATCACAACAAAACAGGGCAAGGCCGGAAGAACAAAGGTAGACCTCTCTTATGAGTTCGGCTTCTCGCGCGTAAACCGCAAGATAGACATGATGGATGCAAAGCAGTGGATGCGCTACGAGAGTGCAGCCCGCGAAAACCAGTGGCAGACGGATGTGGCAAAGAATCCTTCGCTGCAGCGCACAAACAACTCCAAGTATGTCATTCCTTCAGAATTCTCCGACCCTGAATGGCTGGAGCGCATCGGCAACGGCACAGACTGGCAGGACGTGCTCTATCGCACTGGCGTTAGCCACAACGTGCAGGCATCTGTTTCGGGCGGTTCAGAGAAGACACAGTTCATGATGTCTCTCGGATACCTCAACCAGAAGGGAGTGGTGATAACCAACGATTACAACCGCTTGTCGGGCCGCCTGAACCTGAACCACAAGATCAGCAACCGCCTGAATGTGGGAATGAAACTCAACTTCACCCGCAGCGGCGACTCCCCACAGGGACTGGCAGGAAAGTCAGACGTGGTCAGCCTTGCCTGTCAGAGCGACCCTATCTTCCCGTTGTATGTGGAGACAGGTTCACTCGGATTCAAAGACCCGGCTTCTATGTGGAACACATTCGTGAAGTATGGCTTCCAGCTCTGGCACCCATACTCGCTGACAAAAGAAAGTTCGAAGAAACTTAAGACAGACAATATCATCGGTACGGTGTTCGGCGAATACAAGATTATCGACGGTTTGACATTCAAGACATCAGCCGGCATCAACTCGTCAGACTCACACTTTGAATACTATTGGAACGAAGGACAGAAATGGGGATACTCCGGTTGGGTGCACGCCACAGGAACACACTCCACACGCCGTGTAGACAACTGGGTGTGGGAGAATACCCTCAACTACAACAAGACATTCAACGAAGACCACAACGTTACAGCCCTTTTGGGTTACACCATGCAGGATCAGCAAACCACATTCTCAAACATCAGCGGTTCGGGCTATCCTAACGACCTGGTGCACACCATCAATGCAAGTACGTCGCAGACAGGTACAACCCTGAAGACCGAATGGGCACTGATTTCATATCTGGCACGTGCCACATATTCTTATAAAGGAAAATATCTGGCAACAGCATCTTTGCGTGCCGACGGTTGCTCTCGATTCGGTTCAGACAACCGCTGGGGCTACTTCCCTTCAGTATCAGCAGCATGGCGTATCAGCGAGGAGAAATTCATGGAGTCTACACGCAGCTGGCTCGACAACCTGAAGATTCGCGCAAGCTACGGTGTAACGGGTAACAACCAGATTGCAGACTATGCAGCCATCGGTTTGCTCGGATATTCACAGTATGACGTGAACGGAACTCTGACAAACGGACTTTATACAAAGACCATGCCGTCGAGCAACCTGAAATGGGAAAAGACCGGACAGTATGACCTCGGTATCGACGCCAACTTCTTCGGCAGCCGACTGAACGTTGCCCTTGACTACTACTATTCAAAGACTTCAGACATGTTGCTCAAGGTGCCGGTTCCGGTGCTCACAGGTTTCACCGACTCGCAGATGAACATCGGCTCAGTGAGAAACCTCGGTTTCGAACTTAACATCGGAACGGTAAATATCCGCAACAAGAACTTTATGTGGACCACCGACTTCAACATTTCTGCAAACCGCAACAAGGTGTTGAAACTCGGCAACAACAATGCACCTATCGAGGTGAACACCAACTCGGCAATCTCTCGCACAGAGGTGGGACAGCCCGTGGGCAACTACTATGGCTACAAAGTGACCGGCGTTTACAGCACTGCCGAAATCAACGACCCGAACGTGCCGAAATATTCCGGCGCAGAACCTGGCGACCCTAAGGTGTGGGACAAAGACGGCAACGGAAAAATCGACGCCAACGACCGCACCATCCTGGGCAACTACCAGCCTGACTTTACATGGGGCTTGACCAACAACATCTCATGGAAGGGACTCGAATTCTCTATCATGCTCACCGGAACCCACGGCAACGAAATCATGAACCAGAACGCACGCTTCCTCGGATTCTACAACGGTGCGCGCAACCTCTATGCAAGCCGCAGCAACTTCTGGGTGAGCGATGAGCAGCCCGGCGACGGAATGACACCGAAACCACGCACCACTCCTAACACCATAGAGTCAAGCTCTTCGTCAATGTGGGTAGAAGACGGATCGTTCGTGCGCATCAAGAACATCCGCCTGGGCTACAACTTCCCGAACTCAATCCTGCGTCCGCTCGGCATGACATCGCTGAAACTCTATGTCAATATGGAAAACGTGCACGTGTTCTCAGATTACTCAAACTACGATCCTGAAGGTTCAACCTTCCAGACCGGTTATCGCGTGGGCTACGACTATGGAGCATATCCTAACCCGTTCACATGCACATTCGGCATCAATATCGGTTTCTAAACATTTATCAAGAGAATTAAAAATTGACTACAATGAAAAAATTATCATATATCATATTGGCAGCTTTTGCATTCACATCCGTAGGATGCAGCGATTTCCTTGATTTGTCGCCTAAATCCGATGCCAATGAAAAGGATTTCTACAAGACCAAGGCTGACATCGAAACGGCCATGAACTCTGTATACAACACCCTGTATGACGTGTGGGGACCGGAGGGACTGCCGTCAATGTATGGCGAACTGATGTCTGACAACGTATATAACACCAACACCGCAGGCAACGTTGCCGACTACAACGCCTTTGACAACCATACAAACATGACAACCACCAATACCCTCGTGGAGGGCTGGTGGGAAACATATTATCAGTCAATCTACAAGATAAACCAGGTTATTGCAAAAAGCCAGGGCATTGCCGGCACAGAGCAATACGTGGGCGAGGCTAAATTCATGCGAGCAATGTATTATTTCGACATGGTACGCGCATGGGGCGACGTGCCGTTGGTTACCACTCCAGTTTCTGTGGCTGAATCATACAAGTGTGCACGCACGCCGAAAGACCAGATATACAGTCAGATTATTCAAGACTTCAAGGATGCCGCTGCCGTTCTGCCCGCAAAATCAGGCGAGCGCTTCAAGGGGGCTGCCACGAGCGATGCTGCCAACGTTATGCTCGGAAAGGTTTATCTCACTCTCGGCAACAAGGATGAAGCAAAGACCTATCTGATGAAGGAATACAACAAATTCTCGCTCGTGGGCAACTATGCTGACCTGTGGGATTACAAAAACAAGAATACATCAGAGTCTATATTCGAAATTCAGTATGCCGAAACAACTTCCTCTTCGCAGCCATACAGCAAATATTGGGCAATGTTCACACCGCTCGACAACCGTATCGTTACGGCTTGGGGTGCCGGCATGAACCAGGTGTCAGACGATTTGTGGAACGCCTACGAAGCTAACGACCCGCGCCGCGACATATCTATCGCCGACGGATACGAGGACTCAAAAGGAAAACACATAGCAACTCGCTACTGTATCAAATGGAGAGACACTGACGCCAAAGTTGACAAGCTCCGCGAACTCGCACGCAACAACTTCATCGTATTGCGCTATGCCGACGTGCTGCTGATGCTCACCGAGGCCACCGACGACCCGCAGTATCTGAACGAAGTGCGCCACCGCGCAGGCTTGCCGGGATATGGCGAGACTGGCTATCCGGCACAGTACAACACCGTGAAACTTGCCCTTCAGCACGAATATCAGGTGGAGCTTGGCATGGAGTTCCAGCGCTGGTTCATCCTGCAGCGACTGGGCACGGCTGCCGAAGTTATAAAAAACTGCAGCAAGCACGTGAACAATCCTATCTATGTGCTGCCTATACCGCAGAAGGTGGTAGACCAGAACCCAAGCGTCATCACTCAGAATGAGCAGTATAAATAATTCTTTATAACACTAAAATAGAAAAAGGGGAGGGGAGAACCGATGTGGAACTCCTCTCTCCTTTTCTTTTTTCTTTTTTCTATAACGTTACAACAGTTTCCCTTTTCTATAACGTTACAACGGAATATACCGGTACGTCCTAAATGAAACATCTTTATAAAGCAGAAAAACATGAAGATACTAAGAAAATACATCGTGCCGTTTGCCGCGGCTCTCTTTATCACTTCGGCAGTAAAGGCACAACAAGCAGTTCATGCTGGCAGTATAGACAGAAAGGCTCTGGTGGAGCGCAACAACCCGCATGTTGAGGCTATTGACAGATTAGCTTCGCTGTCGGTTGGAAACGGCGGATTTGCATTCACCGTAGATGCCACAGGACTGCAGTCTTTTCCTGAATACTACTCCACAGGCGTGCCACTCGGCACAATGAGCGACTGGGGCTGGCACTGGCAAAACAACCCGCAGCAGCTCCGCGAGGAGGAGAGCTGGAAGGAATACGACTTTGGCAGAGGACACAAGGAGATATATGCCACGCAGCTTGACGGCAACAAGCGGTCGAAGGATGCCGTAGACTGGTATCGCGTGAATCCACACCGCCTGCATCTGGGCACGGTGGGACTGTCGCTCGGCTCTGATACCAAAGCCGTTTCTGCCATAAGTCAGACGCTCGACATGTGGCGAGGCAAAATAACCAGCAGTTTCGTGTTCAAGGGCAAGAGATACAACGTGGAGACTGTCTGCGAACCAAACCTCGACATGGTGGCAACAAGGATTAAGTCTGACGGGAAAATTGCCGTAGACTTGCGCTATCCCTACCCCACGGTGGGCCACTGCGACGATGCCTGCGACTGGACAAAAGACGCTCTTCACTCAACAGAGATTGTGGAACAGTCGGCATGTCATGCACTGGTGAAACGCATCATTGATGCCACAACATATTATGTTACACTAAACTGGCAGGGAAAGGCAAGGCTGAAAAAAACTGACAGAAACCGCCTGCAACTCGTGGCGGCAGGCAAAGAGCTGTCGCTCACATGCGAATACTCCATGCTGCCCTCTAAAATTGTAAAGACATTCGCCGAGGTGGAGAATATGGCGGCAGCCCATTGGCAGGAATACTGGAACACAGGGGCAGTGGCAGACTTCTCCCACTGCAAGGACTCGCGTGCCAAGGAGATTGAGCGCAGAGTGGTGTTGAGCCAGTATCTGCTCGCCATACAGGATGCCGGCGACACTCCGCCACAGGAAACAGGACTGACATACAACTCCTGGTACGGCAAGTTCCATCTCGAGATGATTCTATGGCACCAGGCTCAGTTTGCAACATGGGGCCACCCCGAACTGCTCGACCGCTCGCTGTCGTGGTATTTCAAGGCAGAAGAGAATGCTCGTGAGATTGCCCGGCGACAAGGATTCAAAGGCGTGCGCTGGATGAAGATGACAGACCCTTGGGCTGGCGAGGCTCCGTCAAAGGTGGGCAGCTTCCTTATCTGGCAGCAACCGCATCTCATCTATCTTGCCGAACTGCTTTACCGGGCAAACCCTTCGCCAGCCGTACTGAAAAAATATGAAAGGCTCGTGGACGAGACAGCTGAGTTTATGGGCGACTTTGCCACCTATGACAAAGCTAACGACCGCTACACGCTACGCGGATGCATCGCGGCTCAGGAAACTCTGCCGGCTGCGACAACCGTGAATCCGCCATTCGAACTGAGCTATTGGCACTGCGCTCTTGAAATTGCACAGATGTGGCGCGAGCGGCTTGGCAGAAAACGAAATAACCTTTGGGACGACATAATAAACAAAATATCTCCCCTTGCCGACAAAGACAGTCTGTATCTTGCTGCCGAAACAGAGCCTGACACGTATTCAAAGGAGCGCATGTACAGCGACCATCCGGCTGTGATGGGTGCCGTGGGGCTGTTGCCGCTCAATCCGCGGCAGGTAGATCTGGCAAAGATGCAGAAAACGGAGCAGTGGATATGGAAAAACTGGAAATGGGACACCTCATGGGGATGGGACTACCCCATGATGGCAATGTGTGCCGCAAGAATGAACGAACCGGAGAATGCCGTAGGTGCATTGCTGATGAACGAGGTGAAGAACACGTATCTCGTTAGCGGACACAACTACCAAAGCGAGCGCCTGCGCCTGTATCTGCCTGGCAATGGCGGACTCCTGCTTGCTGTGGGCATGATGTGTGCCGGATGGGACGGCTCCACGATGCCTAACCCGGGATTCCCGAAAAACGGCAACTGGGATGTGAGATGGGAAGGACTGAAACCTCTGCCGTGATAAAAAAAGTTTATCCGGAATGTCATCGTCATGGCACGGTGGCATTCTGTCGATAGAAAAAGCCTTTTTGTGTCCTGCCGTATAAAAATATTATTAATATATCCATATTATTAAATAAAAACCGTATCTTTGCCATTGGATATGCTATTATTGAAAGGAATTTATACACTATTACTTTATAAGCAAACAGAATGAAAAAGAGAAAACTATTGGCACTGCTTGCAATGGCGGCTCTTACCGCAAACGCACAGTCGAAACTCGACTTGCAGAGCCTTGCCCGCATGCAGGAACTCAGAGAGCAAGTGGAGACTTCTGCCCTACAGAAAGGACTGACGGCAAAGAAAGCTGCACAGCAGGAAACCATAGAGGTGGTGGTGAAGATGCACAACGGTACTGATGCCGCTGCTCTTGCCGCCAAAGGCTTTGACCTGAAGGCAAATCGCGGAGAGTTTGCTGTGGTAAGTATGCCGCTCAGCCGTATCGAGGAACTTAACGATATTGAGAGCGTGGAAAGCATCGGCTACGGCAAGCGTCGCTACATGCGTCTTAGCGTGGCTCATCCGCAGACCGGAGTTGACAAGGTGCAGGCTGGCGAAGGGCTCGACATGCCCTACACCGGAAAGGGCATAATCATCGGCGACGTGGACCAGGGCTTTGATCCGGCACACCCGTTCTTCCTTGACAAAGACGGCAACACTCGCGTCACCATGTACTATCTCAAGGCGCGCAGCATAACCGACCCGGCAGCTATCGTGGCAGCAGGAGTGGACCAGACCAGCACATACCATGGTTCGCACGTGATAGGTATTGCAGCCGGAAACTATCAGGGCGACGACTTCTCTATTTCGGGCGTGGCTCCAGAGGCTGACATCGCCATGGCTGCATATTCGCAGGGCTACGACTCGGAACTTATCACCATCATCGAGAAACTCGTGAACTTTGCCGCTGAGCAGAAGAAACCGCTCGTGATTAACCTTTCGCTCGGCGACAACGCCGGACCGCACGACGACAGCGACCAGCTGACGCAGTATCTCAACAAGGTGGTAGACGACAATGCCGCCGTGGTGTGCATTGCTGCCGGAAACGAGGGCACATACCCTATCGTGCAGAAAAAGACTTTCGCCTCAGACACCGATGAGATGACCGCATATCTGTATGAGGATGCCGACATGGTATCATATTACGGCTACAACCCGTCGTGCTCACTTTGGGCAAAGGGCACGGAGCCGTTCAATGTGTCGTTTGTGCTGTATAACACCTCGACAAAGAAAATCCTGAAGCGCTACGACCCGGACGTGAATATTCTGAAGAGCAGCGGCTCTACTGCCGACGAGGATTTCTCTAAATACTTCAGCGGCACGCTGCGCATGACGCGCAAGGCAAACGAAACAACCGGCAAATACGGGGTTGACATAAAGTTCAGCGGAACTCGCCTCGTGAGCAGCGTGGTGCCTGGCTATGTGGTTACTGCTTCAGCAGGCAGAGAGGTGGTTTGCTATGCCTCAGACTGGACTTATCTTATCAGCGGACTGCAAACTACAATGTACGGCACCAACTACGTGCCGGCAGAGGGAGTTACCGCCGACGGAACAATCAACAATATGGCTGCCGGAATGAAGGGCATCTGTGTGGGATCATACAACAGCCGCGACAAGGGTACAAACAAAAACGGAACAACTTTCTCACTTAGCTCGTTTGGCGAGACAAACGAATTGGGCGACGTGTCGGCGTTCTCAAGCTGGGGAACAATCGACGGCGTGGCAATGCCAGACATCGCAGCACCGGGATCTCTCGTGGAGTCTGCCACAACAACTGAATATATCCGCTCGATGGGTGCCTATGACGGAGACTATACTAAGTCCTTATACAAGAACGGAAAATATTATTACTGGAAGGTGAACATGGGAACATCCATGGCAACGCCATACATGAGCGGTGTGGCAGCCCTGTGGTTGCAGGCCGACCCAACGCTCACCACCGCCAAGATTAAGGAAATAGCCAAGAGTACGGCAATAAAAGACGACAAGGTGAAGGCTACGGCAAACCCTGTGCAGTTTGGTGCCGGCAAGATTGACGCATACAACGGACTGAAGTATGTGCTCGACCATAAGGCATCTGCTCTGGGCAAGGTTGACAGCGACAAGGATATGCTCTTCCGCCAGACTGCCGACAATGTTTACGAGGCTTACGTGGCTGGCGAGACTGCAATCACCGTGAATATCTTTGACATGAGCGGCAGACTTGTCTACAGCAAGCGCACGGCAGGGAATACCTCACAGTTCTCTCTCGCTTCAATGCCTAAGGGTATCTATGCCGTGGAACTCTGCGGCAGTAAGACGAGCCACAAGCTGAAAGTGGCTGTGAAGTAGCACAGGGAAGAAAATATAAAAAAACAACCGGGAAAGCAGCCAAATGGACTTGCTTTCCCGGTTGTTTTGTTAATTCATAATTCATAATTGTTCAAAGACCAACTATGAATTAATTCCTAATCCCTAATTCCTCATTCCTAATTCCTCATTCCTTTAAAGTTTCTCTCCGAAGCACAAGTCGCCCGCATCGCCGAAGCCCGGCACGATATACTTGTGTTCGTTCATGCCCGGGTCTATGGCAGCACACCAAATTGTGGTATCGGCATCCGGCAGGTGAGTCTTGATGTAATCCACTCCCTCTGGCGTGGCAATAACGCAAGCCACATGCACATGCTTTGGTTTGCCCTTCGACACGAGAGCCTCGTAGCCCAGTTCCATCGAACCGCCCGTGGCAAGCATCGGGTCGGCAATAATCAGCGTTTTGCCCTCAAGGTTGGGAGTGGCAAGATACTCTATATGAATGCCCACCTCGGTGTGTTCCTCGTTGGTATATTTGCGGTAGGCGCTCACAAAAGCGTTTCCGGCATGGTCGAACACATTCAGAAAACCCGTGTGGAAAGGCAGACCGGCACGGAAGATGGTTGCCACTACGATATCGTCGGTAGGCACGTTAACCTTGGCATCCGCAAGCGGAGTGCTCACTGTTTTCTCGGCATAGTTGAAGCTCTTGCTCATCTCATACGCCATAATCTCGCCAATGCGGCGGATGTTGTTGCGAAACACAAGCCGGTTCTGCTGATAGTCTTTGTCGCGAATCTCGGCAAGATACTGGTTCATCACCGAATTCTGTTCGCTGAAATTTATTACTTTCATATCTGTTATTATGTTTTACGTTCGTTTCAGTTTGTGGTAGACAGCGTGAAGCCCCTTCATCTTCAGACAACTGCCGAAGAGAAAATAAAACACGGCAAACACCGCTTCGCTCTTCGTCAGCCGGCGCAGCACGGCAAGCCTAAGCCCCCGAAAACTTATCCCGCGCTCGAAATCGCGGAACATGCCCCTCGCGCTTGCCTTCTGATTTGCTGTCATCCCGTCGCCGTGCGACAGAAACGCCACGGCAAGGCTGACATACGTGTGCATCTGCCAGGCCTTCAGCACGGCATACCTCTGGCGGTTCTTCTTGTCGCTCCGCGGAAATGTTTCGGCAAAAGCCTTGTCGAGCATTATCGACGTGCACAGCCGCTGGAACATCTTCGCCGAGAACTTCTTGGTCATTGCGTTCTCGTTGCCCTGGTAGTAATAAAACTTTCCACGGCAGAATGCTACCTTGTTTGCCCACAGGTATTGCAAGCGCGTGTTCAGTTCGTCGCTGTCGAAAAAGCGGTTGTCGCAGCGCCTGTCGAACATCAGTGTGCTCTTTATCAGTGCAAAGCCGTTGATGCGGAAATCTATGCTCAGCTCAAAAGCCTCCTTACCTGTCAGCACGGCGTCGAAATCTCCGCCCGGCGGAACGGAACAAGCAATATTGCGTGTGGTCCCGTCGGCATAAGCGAGTGGCATCTCCGGGATTACCACCTCGGCCCCCGTCTCCTCCGTCCTCTTTACTGCAAGCTCAAACAAATCGGTAGACAGCCAGTCGTCTTGCGACATATAGAAAGCATATTCGCCCTTAGCCTCGCGCCCCATAATCATGATGTTGGCAGCCGTGTTGCCATTGCCGTCATTCTCCTTCTGCATCAGTTTTATGCGGCAGTCCTTTGTGGCAAGCCTTTCAAGAATCTGTCGGCTACCGTCGGTAGAACCGTCGTCGAGCGCAATAAGCTCCCAGTCGGTAAACGACTGCGCAATGACCGAGCGAACAGCCTTTTCGATATACTGCTCGCCGTTGTAAACAGGAATAAGAATGGAAATTCTGGGCATCCTAAGTCTCGTGTTTTTTGTTTTACATAATCGAATCCTTGCAAAAGTAAACAAAAAGGCAAGAATAAATGCTATATGCGATTTGCAAATATATTGCAACATGATAACATTTAAACAACTTTAACCTAAAATTCTGTACAGACAGATAAATTTGAGCGTGTTCCTTTTGCCGAAAAATAGTTTTTTGTTACCTTTGCCCCGAATTTAATTATATAGGTATTACAGACTACACACGTATTCTGCGGATAATAAAAGAATAGAATATTCACTTATAAATACATTAATAAAAATGGCAAGATTTGATAAGTCAGTTTTAGAGAAGTATGGAATCACA
>CAKQDG010000017.1 GCA_934219025.1 uncultured Prevotella sp.
GCAGAGTAACCGATGTGCCGTGGGCTTTCGTCTTCGAACAGGTGGACATGCAGCCGCGCCACCCCGGGCAGCTCTACGAGGCTCTTGCCTATGCCCTGCTCTTCTTCATCGGCTGGCATCTCTACCGCCGCAATCCGCAGAAGGTAGGCACGGGATTCTTCTTCGGCCTCTGTCTGACGTATATCTTCACCGCCCGCTTCTTCATCGAATACACCAAGGAAGTGCAGGAGGCATTCGAAGCCTCTCTCCCACTCGACATGGGGCAACTTCTCTCCATACCATTCATAATCCTTGGCATCCTCTGCATGAGGGGCGGAAAGTGGATGCATGCAGAAAAAGCGAAGGAATAGTAAATACAGCAAAGTTTCATAGAAATATATAAATTAAAGGACGGACATCTGGATGTGTCTGTCCTTTTTTTCATATTCCTTGCAAAGAAAACTATAAAAACGCGACGCCCTATGATGGTTAATAGTGCAAATCCGATTTACGGCTCCGTGTTCAACATCCCCAAAAGCTGCATCACAAGGCAGAAATCCATGTTTTATACATTATTTATTATATATGCAATCCATATAACAATAAAATTTTATAATTTTGCAGCGATATGCCACAGAAGTTAATTCAAAGTCAGGAACAAAAAGCGGTGCAAGTGCAGAAACTCACTCAGCAACAGATGCTTGCAGTGAAAATGCTCGAAATGCCGCTCACGGAGCTGGAGCAAAACATACAGGCGGAAATCGACGACAATCCCGCTATGGAAAGCGCCAGTCCGGACGACTTGGCCGGTTTGGACAACTCCGAGATGTCCGAGCCCTCCGAGATGTCCGAGATGTCCGAGCCCTCCGAGATGTCCGAGATGTCCGACTCCTCCGAGCAGTCCGACTCCTCCAACTATGAAATAGAAGAGCGCAAATCCGCCCTCGACGAAGCCCTCTCAAACATCGGTATGGACGACCGCATGCCGGAAGCAAATGCCGACCCCTACTACGGCGGTGCCGACAGCGCCGACTACGAAGAGATGGTGTATGGAGAACAAACCTCGTTTTACGACAGTCTGAAAAGCCAGATGATGGACGTGGAACTGACCGACAGGCAACAGGAAATAATGGAATACATCATAGGCTCGCTCGACAACGACGGACTGCTACGCAAAACCGCCGACAGCATCTGCGACGAACTGGCAATATACCACAACATAGACTGCAGCGAGGAAGAAATAGAAAAACTCGTGAAAATCCTGCAAAGCTTCGACCCGGCAGGCATCGGAGCAAAAAACCTGCAGGAATGTCTGTTGCTGCAGATAGACCGCCGGCCAAAATCGAAGATGACCACGCTGATGCACCAGGTGATAGACCGCCACTACGACGAGTTTATGAACAAACACTGGAACAAGATAGCCAAGCAACTTGGCATAAACGAAACCACGGCAGATGCCCTGCACGCCGAACTGCTGAAGCTGAACCCCAAGCCCGGCGCCTCGCTCGGTGAAGCCGAAGGCAGAAACATGCAGCAGATAACACCCGACTTCATAGTAGACACCAACGACGACGGCTCTATAAGCTTCTATATAAACAACGGCCGCATACCCGACCTCTACGTGTCGCCCTCGTTCACCCAACTCATCAAAGGCTACAGGGAAAACAAAAACTCAATGTCGAAACGCGACAAGGAAGCTCTGCTCTATGCCAAGGAAAAAGTGGAACGAGCACAAGGATTCATCGACGCCGTGAAACAACGGCAACACACGCTATACGTTACGATGAAGGCAATAATCGACATACAGCGCAAATTCTTCCAGACGGGCGACGACAGCGACATAAGGCCGATGATACTGCAAGACGTGGCAAACCGCACAGGACTCGACAAGTCTACAATATCCAGAGTGAGCAACATGAAATACGCCCAGACAAGATGGGGCACATTCAAACTGCGACACTTCTTCAGCGACAGCGTGAAGACAGACACAGGCGAGGAAATGTCTACACGACGCATAAAATCGGCACTCAAAGAACTCATCGAAAGCGAGGACAAGAAAAAGCCGCTCAGCGACGATGCGCTGACAAAACAACTCAAGCAAAAGGGATATCCAATAGCAAGAAGAACGATAGCAAAATACAGGGAACAACTGGGAATACCAGTTGCCCGACTCAGAAAAAAATGAAACTCAGGAACATCATGACACTGGCAAAGGCAGTGAGCCTGCTCTCATCGCCATTCTATCTGCCAATCATCGGGCTGACAGCTCTTTTCATATTCAGCTACCTCAGCCTGTTGCCGCTCATCTACAAGGGTGTGGTTCTCATTATGGTCTACATATTCACCATACTCATGCCCACCACACTCATCCGCCTGTACAACAGCTACCACGGGTGGACACCGTTTGAACTCGGGTCGAGAGAACGGCGCATGATACCCTATCTGGTGTCGATTCTGTGCTACTTCCTGTGCTATTACGTGATGGCACTCCACCACATGCCCCACCTCATGGGCAGCATCGTAGTGGCAGCACTTGCCACACAAACCACATGCTCCATAATAAACCTGTGGTGGAAAATATCCGTACACATGGCAGCAATAGGCACCATGGCAGGAGCACTCATGGCATTTGCCGCAATATTCATGTTCAACCCCGTATGGTGGCTGTGCGTGATAATACTGCTCGCCGGACTGATAGGCAGCGCAAGGATGATACTCAGGCAGCACTCCCTCGCACAAATCTACGTAGGATTCATCACCGGAGTAATCACAGGATTCATCACCGTGATGATTGTGTAAAATGGAAAAATGAAAAGATGGAAAAATGGAAAGATGGGAAAATTGGAAAGCAAGGCTTCTATAAGTCCCATTAATCCTATAAGTCCTATTAATCCTATTAGTCCTATAAGTCCTATTTCAAAGAAAAAAAACAAAAAAAAACAATATAACATGAACCCAACAGTAAGCATAATAATGGGCAGCACAAGCGATCTGCCCGTAATGGAAAAAGCAATGAAGTTTCTCGACGACATGGAAGTGCCGTTTGAAGTAAACGCCCTGTCGGCACACCGCACACCGGATGCCGTGGAAACATTTGCCAAGCAAGCCGCCGGCAGAGGAATAAAAGTGATAATAGCCGGCGCCGGAATGGCAGCAGCACTGCCGGGAGTGATAGCAGCATCCACCACACTGCCCGTAATAGGAGTGCCCATCAAGGGAAGCGCCCTCGACGGCATGGACGCCATGCTCAGCATCATACAGATGCCGCCGGGCATACCTGTGGCAACGGTGGGTATCAACGGAGCCATGAATGCAGCAATACTTGCAGTGGAAATGATGGCTCTTGCCGACGAAAAACTTGCCACCAAGATGAAGGACTACAAGGCCGGTCTCGGCAAAAAAATAGAAAAGGCAAACAAAGACCTTGCCGAAGTGAAATACAACTTCAAGACAAACTAAGAGTACTGCCAACTCTATAGGTCTTATTTGTCTTATCAGTCCTATTGGTCTTATTGGTCCTATCAGTCCTATTAGTCTCAGTCTTATCAGTCCTATTGGTCTCAGTCTTATCAGTCCTATTGGTCCTATTAGTCTCAGTCTTATCAGTCCTATTGGTCCTATTAGTCCCATCATCAAAAAAAAGCAATGAACTACGAGATAAACCTCTTCAACTACTCGCGGCGCCACACCCACAATGTGAACGTAGGCGCCACACCGCTCGGTGGCGACAACCCCGTGCGCGTGCAGTCGATGACCACCACACCCACCACCGACACCGATGCCTGCGTGGCACAAGCCGAACGCATAATCAAGGCTGGCGGAGAATACGTGCGGCTCACGACACAAGGCGTGCGCGAGGCGGAAAACCTGAGGAACATCAATGCCGAGTTACGGCAGCAAGGATACAACACACCACTCGTTGCCGACGTGCACTTCAACCCGCACGTTGCCGACGTAGCGGCACTGTATGCCGAAAAGGTGAGAATCAACCCCGGAAACTACGTAGACCCGGCGCGCACTTTCAAGAAGCTGGAATACACCGATGCTGAATATGCCGAAGAACTGAAAAAAATAGAAAAGCAATTCGTGCCGTTTCTCGACATCTGCCGCAAAAACCATACGGCAGTGCGCATAGGCGTGAACCACGGTTCGTTGTCAGACCGCATAATGTCGCGCTACGGCGACACACCTGCCGGCATAGTGGAAAGCTGCATGGAATTTCTGCGCATCTGCAAGAGAGAGAACTTCAGCGACGTGGTGATATCCATAAAGGCAAGCAACACGGTGGTTATGGTGCAGTCGGTAAGACTGCTCGTGGAAACCATGGCAAAAGAACAGATGGACTATCCCCTGCATCTGGGAGTAACCGAAGCCGGCGAAGGCGAAGACGGCAGAATAAAAAGTGCCGTGGGCATTGGAGCCTTGCTCGCCGACGGCATCGGCGACACCATACGAGTGTCGCTAAGCGAAGACCCCGAAGCCGAAATTCCTGTGGCTAAACATCTTGTGGACTACATAACCCAACGCACCGGACACATGCTCATACCGGGACAGGCGTCGGAAAAATTCAACTGGGTATCGCCAACAAGGAGAAATACAAAAGCCGCAGACTGCATAGGCGGCACTCACGTGCCGGTAGTGATAAGCAGCCGTATAGGAACAGCCATAAAGGATGAAGCCAACAGCGAACTCACGCCCGACTTTATCTATCTTGGTTCGCAACTGCCGGCAGAACTCGACAAAGAACAGAAATACATCGTGGACTTCAACGTCTACGCACACATCGTGGGGGCACCAATGGCAAACGTCGTGGCTGACGAAAGCGGGGCAAACAAATATGAGAACATAAATAAGGAAAACCTGTATCCCATTTTCCCCTACAACGCCATACCTTTCTTGAAAGGCGTGGAGGCAAAGGCTAAATTCCTCGTGCTGCCATACGGCGCACCAAGCGAGGAATATATCCCGTGTCTCAAGATGAACCCCGACGTGGTGGTAGTTTCGGTGAGCAACAACGCCAACCGGCTCGGCGAACAGCGCGCACTCGTTCACGAACTGATGAACGAAGGAATAGAAAATCCCGTGGTGTTCTGTCAAGCCTACGCCCACAGCAAAGAGCAAAAAAGCGATTTCCAACTCGAAGCTGCTGCCGACATGGGAGCCTTGATGTTCGACGGACTAACCGACGGCATCTGGCTTATGAACAACGGCACGCTGCCTGCCAAAGACATTGAAGAAACCGCCTTCGGCATACTGCAGGCGGCTCGTCTGCGCACCACAAAGACCGAGTATATAAGTTGTCCGGGATGCGGCAGAACGCTCTACGACCTGCGCGCCACCATAGCACGCATAAAAAAGGCAACAAAGGATATGAAAGGACTCAAGATAGGCATCATGGGATGCATAGTGAACGGCCCGGGAGAAATGGCAGACGCCGACTACGGATACGTGGGAGCCGGAAGAGGAAAGATTTCGCTCTACCGCCGCAAAGAGTGTGTGGAGAAAAACATTCCCGAAGAGGAAGCTGTGGAAAAACTCCTCGAGCTAATCAAAAAAGACAGTGCCGGCAACTGTTAGACCTATCGGTCATATCAGTCTTATAAGTCCAATTTGTCCCATTAGTCCTATTAGTCTTATAAGTCCTATCAGTCTTATTAGTCCTACCCCCCCCAAAAAAAAGAAAAAAACATGACCCTAACCCAAATAGTAAGAAACGCCTTCACCTCCCGTCAAAAGGAGATTGAGCGATATGCCAACGAGGCAGAACATCTGCAGATGCAGACTCTGGAATACCTCACGACAACGGCAAAAAATACAGAGTACGGAAGGAAACACGCCTTCTGCGCTATAAACAACTACAATGACTTTGCCGAAAATGTTCCGGTGAACACATACGAGGAACTGAAAGCCGACATCGACCGCATGCGCCACGGCGAACGCGATGTGTTGTGGAAAGGAAGAGTGAAATGGTATGCCAAATCATCCGGCACCACAAACGACAAGAGCAAGTTCATACCCGTGAGCCACGACGGACTGCAGCATATCCACTATGCCGGAGGAAAGGATGCCGTGGCTCTGTATTTGCACAACAACCCGAAGAGCAAAATCTTTGACGGCAAGAGCCTGATTCTGGGCGGAAGCCACTCGCCAAACTACGACGTGGCAGACTCGCTGGTGGGCGACCTTAGCGCCATTCTCATCGAAAACATCAACCCGCTCGCCAATCTCGTGAGGGTGCCGAAAAAAGCCACGGCGCTGCTCGCCGACTTTGAAATAAAGCGCGACCGCATTGCAAGGGAAACGATGAACAAAAACGTTACCAACATCAGCGGTGTGCCTTCGTGGATGCTCTCGGTGCTGACACGCGTGATGGAACTCACCGGGAAGACGCATCTCGAGGAAGTGTGGCCCAACCTGGAAGTGTTTTTCCACGGAGGCGTGGCGTTCACGCCATACCGCAAACAGTATGAACAGCTCATCACCTCGCCCAACATGCACTACATGGAAACATACAATGCCAGCGAGGGATTCTTCGGCCTGCAAGACGACCCTACGGACAAGGCAATGCTGCTGATGATAGACTATGGCGTGTTTTACGAATTCATACCGATGGACGAATTCGGCACGGACAACCCTACCGTGGTTCCGCTGTGGGGAGTGGAAAAGAACAAGAACTATGCAATGGTGATTTCCACATCGTGCGGACTGTGGAGATACGTGATCGGCGACACCGTGATGTTCACATCCACAAACCCCTACAAGTTTGTGATAACAGGACGCACAAAGCATTTCATCAATGCATTCGGAGAGGAGCTGATTGTTGACAATGCCGAAAAGGGACTTGCCTATGCCTGCGAGCAGACTGGAGCCGAGGTGCTGGAATACACGGCGGCGCCGGTGTTTATGGACGGCAATGCCAAATGCCGCCACCAGTGGCTCATTGAATTCTCAAAGGAACCAGCCGATCTGGAGAAGTTTGCTTCGCTGCTCGACAACAAGCTGCAGGAGATAAACAGCGACTACGAGGCCAAGCGCTACAAGAACATCACACTGCAGCACCTTGAGATTGTGAAGGCAAGGAAGGGACTCTTTAACGACTGGCTGAAAGCCAAGGGAAAACTTGGCGGACAGCACAAGGTGCCGCGACTGAGCAACAGCCGCAAACATATCGACGAATTGCTGAAGATGAACTAAAATTCCGTATGACAAAAAAGAACACTATACACTGCTGGGGACTGCTGCTCGCACTGTGCGGCGTGATGTTGCTCTCTGCCTGTGCCAAGATGGGACAGCCCGACGGCGGATGGTATGACGAGACGCCACCCAAAATCATCGGTTGCTCACCTGCCGACAAGGGCGTGAACGTGAAGTCGAAAAAAATAGCAATATACTTCAACGAATTCATCCAGCTGGACAACCCCACGGAAAAGGTGGTGGTGTCGCCACCACAAATGGAAATGCCCGAGATAAAAGGGGCCGGAAAGAAAATAATTGTTGAGCTGAAAGACTCGCTGAAGGAGAACACCACCTACACGGTGGACTTCTCTGATGCCATTTCCGACAACAACGAGGGTAACCCGCTCGGCAACTTCACCTACAGCTTCTCTACAAGCGACCACATCGACACGCTTGAGGTTTCGGGCACCGTGGTGAATGCCGAAAACCTGGAACCGATAAAGGGTATACTGGTGGGACTGTATCCGCTCAACAACATTTTCTCTGTTGATGAGAATTCCTGGCACCTGAGCGCAAAAGACGACAAGGGAAACCTTATCGACCCGTTTCTATCTGCCCCGATGCTGCGAGTGTCGAGAACCGACAGCCGCGGAAAATTCATCGTCAGGGGAATAGCACCGGGGAAATACCGCATCGTGGCCCTGCAGGATGCCGACGGCAACTATTGCTTCAACCAGAAGAGCGAGATGATTGCCTTTGACCACAGCATCATTGAACCTGCAGCCACACCGGCTGTGCGCCAGGACACAGTGTGGCGCGACTCGCTCCACATCGACTCTATACGCTCCGTGGGCTACACGCGCTTTATGCCCGACAACATCGTGCTGAGGGCATTCACCGAGACGCAGACCGACCGCTTTTTTCTGAAAACGGAGCGCAAGGACCCACGAATGTTCACCCTCTTCTTCAGCGGAGGCGACAACAATCTGCCCGAGGTGAAGGGACTGAACTTCAACAGCGACGGGGCTTTCGTAGTGGAACACTCGCTGAAGAACGACACCGTGAGCTATTGGCTAAAGGACACGGCTCTCGTGAACCGGGACACACTGTCGGTACAGCTCACTTATATGGCTACCGACACGCTGGGAAACCTTGTGAGCAACACCGACACCATGGAGATTCTGTCGAAAGTGTCATACGAAAAGCGGATGAAAGACAAGGCGCGCAAATTTGAAGAATGGAAGAAAAAGCAGGACAAGGCAAAGAAGCGCGGAAAGGACTATGAGGAAACGATGCCGGCGGAACTGCTCGAACCAAAATACAACATCAGTTCGCAGCCTGACCCCGACCACAACATATCAATAGAAATGCCCACCCCACTGGCAAGAATAGACACGGCAAAGATTCACCTCTATGCCAAGCACGACACCCTGTGGTATAAGTCAAAATTCCTGTTCAGGGAAGTGAAAAACGCTCCGCGCCACTATGAGGTGCTCGGCGAATGGCGACCGGGAGTGGAATACAGTTTCGAGGTTGACTCCATGGCATTCTGCGACATCTACGGAATGGTGAACCCTTCGTTCAAGCAGGGCTTCAAGGTGAAGAGCGAGGACGAATACGCCACACTGATAATGACCATCGCCGGAATGACAGACACTGCCGTGGTGGTGCAGCTGCTCGACCAGGGCGACAAGGTGGTGAAGACCGTGGCTACAGCCAACGGCACGGCGGAATTCTTCTACATAAATCCCGGCACATACTACATGCGCATGTTTGTGGACACCAACAAAAACAAGGAATGGGACACAGGCGACTATGCTGCCGACCGGCAGGCGGAAACGGTTTACTACTATCCCGAAGCCATCGAATGCAAGGCTAAATGGGACTTGACACTGAACTGGAACCCCGACAGCCGCGATGCCGCCAACCAGAAGCCTTATGCAATAACGAAGCAGAAACCGGAAAAGGACAAGACAATAAAGCGGAGAAATGCTGAAAGGGCAAGGAAGATGGGCATTCAGTATGTTCCGCAGAATTGACAGCCAAGGGCTGGAATACATAAGACCGGAAACTTTTTTCAAGCATAAACAATAAAAGGAAAATGAAGCAAAGAAAGATAATCATTGCCCTGTTGCTCATAGTGAGCATCGCGGCAAGCGCACAGTGCTCATTTCGGAACACAGCCTTCAAATCGGGCGAGTTTCTGTCGTATAACCTTTACTACAACTGGAAATTCGTGTGGGTTAAGGCAGGAACGGCAAGCATGTATACCGTGGGGAGCACATACAAGGGGAAACCGGCTTACAGGGCAAGCCTTACAACGCGCGGCAACAACAAGGTGGACAATATGTTCGTATTGCGCGACACGCTGCTCTGCTATTCATCCACCGACCTGGAACCTCTCTACTTCCGCAAGGGCGCACGCGAGGGAAAGCGATACACCGTGGACGAGGTGTTCTACTCCTATCCCGGCGGCAAACCGCATCTGCGCCTGCACAGGCAGCAGAACGACGGCTCGCATCTGTGGAAGAACGTAAATCCGCAAAGTTGCGTGTTCGACATGATGAACATTTTCCTGAGGGCACGCTCCTTCAGTTCGGCCAACTGGAAAAAGGGACACACCGTGGACTTTCCGATAGCCGACGGAAAAAACACCAGTCCCGCCCGGCTGCGCTTCAACGGAACTACAAAAATCAAGGCAGACAACGGAAAGAAATACCGCTGTGCCGAACTGTCGTATCTGGAATACGAAGACAAGAAATGGAAGGAAATCGTGCGCTTCTACGTTACCGACGACCAGAACCACATCCCCGTCAGACTCGACATGTTTCTGAAGTTCGGCAGCGCAAAAGCCTTCCTCACCAATATGCGCGGCATGAGAAACCCTGTGTCGTCGCTCGTGAAGTGACAGCAGAATATTGAAATCAATATATAAAAAAGATTTTTCGTGATTTTACCCTCACACCCTCACACTTTTAACTCAACCCGCTATATATCAACACATTAAATGTGTGAGGGCAAGTGTGAGGGGTGTGAGAGTAAAATGCAGAACGACAACAAACGGATAACACACGAAAAGCGCAATCCGACAACAGAAAAACGGAGTACCAAAACAGCAAAACATTTTGGTACCGAGAGTTCAGCAATGCTGCACTCACAGCAAACCATACTTATAACAACGGTATAGCGGCGCTCCACAACAGCAGGGCAACGCTTTATGACGAAAAAGAGCAAGATTTCAGCATAAAAATTGCGGTATAACATTTTAAGTGTTATCTTTGCAAATTCATAAAGAATGCAGATAAAAAATTACGAACAATAAAACAAGAATAATATATGCCATATCTTTTCACATCAGAATCAGTTTCTGAAGGACATCCAGACAAGGTGTCCGACCAGATATCCGACGCACTGCTCGACCAGTTTCTGGCTTACGACGACAAGGCACACTGTGCCATCGAAACATTCTGCACCACGGGACAGGTGGTGATAATGGGCGAGGTGCGCTCCGAGGAATACGTTGATTTGCAGACCATTGCAAGAAACACGATAAAGAAAATAGGATATACCAAATCGGAATACCAGTTTGACGGCGACTCGTGTGGAGTGCTCACGGCAATCCACGAGCAGAGCGACGACATCAACCGCGGAGTGAGCCGCGAGGAAGACCTTGACCAGGGTGCCGGCGACCAGGGAATGATGTTTGGCTATGCCACAAACGAAACAGACAACTACATGCCCGTGTCGCTCGACCTGGCACAGCTCATCATGCGCACACTTGCCGACATACGCAAGGAGGGCAAAGTGATGACATATCTCAGACCCGACTCAAAGAGCCAGGTAACAGTGGAATACTCCGACGACAACATCCCGCAGCGCATCGACACCATCGTGGTGTCTACACAGCACGACGACTTTATCAAAAAGGCCGACGGCACCGACGACGACGAGGCCATGCTCAAGAAAATACGCGAGGACGTGATAAACATCCTCATCCCGCGCGTAAAGGAACAGCTTGGCGACAAGGTGCTCGCCCTGTTCAACGACGACATAAAGTATTTTGTGAACCCCACCGGAAAGTTCGTTATCGGCGGACCACACGGCGACACAGGACTCACGGGAAGAAAGATTATCGTTGACACCTACGGCGGAAAAGGTGCACACGGCGGCGGTGCATTCTCAGGAAAAGACTCCAGCAAGGTGGACCGCTCGGCAGCCTATGCCACACGCCACATCGCCAAGAACATGGTGGCAGCAGGCGTGGCCGACGAGATGCTCGTTCAGGTGAGCTATGCCATCGGCGTGGCAGAACCGGTGAGCGTCTACGTGAACACCTACGGCAGAAGCCATGTGAACATGACCGACGGCGAAATAGCCGAGAAAGTGAAAAAACTGTTCGACCTGCGCCCGAAAGCAATAGAAAAGCAGCTGAAGCTGCGCCAGCCGATGTATCTCGAGACGGCAGCCTACGGACACATGGGAAGAAAGCCGGAAGTGGTAACAAAAACATTCAGAAGCCGCTACCACGAAACCAAAGAGATGCAGATAGAGCTCTTTACATGGGAGAAGCTCGACCTGGTGGATAAAATAAAAAAAGAATTCTCGCTGAAATAAAAAACAGAAGAATTCCAACGCCTGTCTATACGGGAAATCATTGATTGACGTAAAAGCCGAATGAAAAATAAAATCCCTTATAGAAAATAAAAAAAAGAAAAATCGGAGTTCCCAGAGTTTCCGGCACAAGCCGCACGCTCCGGGTTCTCCGTTTTGTCGTTAAAGCAACAACAGTTATGCTACAGTCTGACTCAACAGAAGTAAAACATCAGTCTTCCCACAACATACAGATAATCGAAGACCACAAGGACGAACAGCCACGCCACCCCTATCAGGTGCTCCACGAACTGCCGCCCGACGCCACCCCCGCGCAGCAAGACTCAGCCCTGCAGTCGGTGTACAGCGGAAACGAATACCGCAAGGCAGCCACACCGCTCGACTCAACAAGCCTGCTGAACCGCTGCAACATAAACAACAAGCTGGAGAAGGTGGACCTGCCGCAATATTACAGGCAGAACTTCTTTTCCACCGACTCGCTGTGGCATCCGGAACTCAACGGCGGCAGATACGGCATAGCCGGCGACCCCGTGCCATACACCATAAAGAGCGACAACATGATAACCGGCCTGCTGCTGGGATGCTTCATCCTTGCACTCATAGCATTCTCAAAGTCAAGGTGGTTCATAATGCGCCAGGCAAAAAACTTTTTCCGCATACAGCGCAGCGGCACAACAGAAATTACGGAAACGACAAACGAATTCCGCTTCCAGTTCTTCCTCGTGGCGCAAACCTGCCTGTCGCTCTCGCTCGTGTCGTTCATCTACGCACAGGAATACAACTCCGACACGTTTCTCGTGTCGTCGCAATACCAGCTCATAGCCATGTTCTTCGGAGTGTTTGCCGGATATTTCACGCTCAAGTCGCTGCTCTACACATTCGTGAACTGGGTGTTCTTCGGCAATAGGCAAAACGAGCAATGGCTCAAGTCGTATCTCTTCATCACATCAGTGGAAGGAGTGGCAATGTATCCGTTTGTCGTGTCGCAGGCATATTTCGGACTATCTGTAAAAAACACAATACTTTACATCATAGCCATAGTGATAATGTCGCGTTTACTGTCCTTATACAAGTGCTTTTTAATCTTTTTCCGCGAGAAAGGCGTTTATCTGCAAATAATTTTGTACTTTTGCGCCCTTGAAATAATGCCTCTGCTTGCCATCTGCGGCGGGCTCTCGGTATTGATAAATTATTTGAATATAAATTTTTAGGTCATCGATGATTAAGAAAATATTAATTTCCCAACCCAAACCAACAAGCGACAAATCACCTTACTACAGCATTGCAGAGGATTTTGGAGTAGAGTTTGTATTCAGACCATTTATAAAAGTCGAAGGACTCTCATCAAAGGAATTCCGCCAGCAGAAGATAAGCATAACAAGTTTCACGGCTGTGGTCTTCACATCAAGACATGCAATCGACAACTTCTTCAAGATTGCCAAAGAAATGAGATTTGAAATCCCAGACACGATGAAATACTTCTGCGTAACGGAAACCATATCACTGTATATCCAGAAATACGTGCAATACCGCAAGCGCAAAGTATTCTTCGGAAGCACAGGAAAAATCGACGATCTCGTGCCACTGATGGCAAAACACAAAAACGAAACCTATCTCGTGCCGCTGAGCGACGTTCACGACGACAGCGTGAAGAAAATGCTCGACGCAAAGGGACTGAAACACTCCGAGTGTGTGATGTACCGCACGGTGTGCAACGACCTGACAGAAGAAGAGATAAAGAATTTCGACTACGACATGTGCGTGTTCTTCAGCCCATCGGGAGTGGCTGCATACAAAAAAGCATTCCCCGAAGGCACCAACCCGCCGATGAAGGCAGCAACCTTCGGACCATCCACATCCAAAGCCGCACACGATGCCGGACTCGACGTGGAAGTTGAAGCACCGTCGCCAAAATACCCCTCGATGACAAGCGCATTGCGCCGATACCTCATCGACCAGGAAGAAGAATGACACAGGGAAAATCCCTAACGCGAAAATATCCGCAATGACTCCGACAAGGAACACCCTTTGCAAAGAAGAACGACTGCATGGCAGAGACGCCATCGACGAAATCTTCAAGAAAGCAGGAAGCCGTTCTATGGTAGCATTCCCGCTAAGGGTGGTATACACCCTGACCGAACACGCAGAGCACAGCAGAACAAGAGCCAGGATGCTGGTGAGCGTGCCAAAAAAACACTTCAAGAGAGCCGTGAAGCGCAACCGCGTGAAAAGGCAAGTGAGAGAAGCATACCGCAAGAACAAACACTCGCTGTGCAGCCTGATGGAAACCATGGGCAACGACAAAGACATCTCGCTCGCCTTTATATGGATAGACGACAACCTGCACTCCACGGACGAAGTGGAACGCAAAGTGAAAAAGCTGCTGACGAGAATTGAAGAAAAAATAAAGTTCGGCGGCAACCACGCTGCACACACTACACCCGACGAGGAAGAACCCTCCGGAAAGGAATAAAGGCATGGCGCATATTTCAAAGCTATTCGCATGGCTACTGTGCATCCCCATCCTGTTCTATCAAAGATGCATCTCGCCGTTCACGCCACCCTCATGCCGATTCACACCCACCTGCTCCGAATATGCACGGCAGGCAATAATGAAACACGGCCCCGTAAAGGGACTTTATCTCGCCATAAGGCGCATACTCAGATGCCACCCGTGGGGAGGAAGCGGATACGACCCCGTGCCGTAAGACACGACGGGCTGAATAAGGTAAATAAGTTTGTTCCGCACGCAAGTTTCCGAATATCACACAATACGGACCGACTGCAAGCGGTACAACCATCAAACTAATAATCAAAACAACTGAATATAACATGGAAAAGAACTTTGTTGAAGAACTAAAATGGCGCGGAATGTTGGCACAGATAATGCCCGGCGCCGAGGAGTTGCTCCAAAAAGAAATGGTTACAGCATATCTTGGTACCGACCCAACAGCCGATTCCCTACACATCGGACACCTGTGCGGCATCATGATGCTCCGTCACCTTCAACGCTGCGGACACAAGCCGATAATCCTCGTGGGTGGCGCAACGGGAATGATTGGCGACCCGTCGGGCAAAAGCCAGGAGCGCAACCTGCTCGACGACAAAACTCTATACCACAACCAGGAGGCAATAAAGAAACAGGTGAGCAAATTCCTCGACTTCGACGGCACAGAGCCTAACAAGGCGGAAATGGTGAACAACTACGACTGGATGAAAAACTTCACCTTCCTCGACTTTGCACGCGAAGTGGGCAAACACATCACCGTGAACTACATGATGGCAAAGGAAAGCGTGCAGCAACGACTGAACGGAACGGCACGCGACGGACTGTCGTTCACAGAATTCACCTACCAGCTCCTGCAGGGATACGACTTCCTCTATCTATATCAGCACTACAACTGCAAAATGCAGCTCGGCGGAAACGACCAGTGGGGAAACATGACCACAGGTACGGAACTTATACGACGCACCCTCGGCAACGACGTTGAAACATACGCACTGACATGTCCGCTCATAACAAAAGCCGACGGAAAGAAATTCGGAAAAACCGAGAGCGGAAACATCTGGCTCGATCCTAAGCGCACTTCTCCATACAAGTTCTACCAGTTCTGGCTCAACGTGAGCGACGACGACGCTGAACGATACATAAAGATTTTCACGAGTCTTGACAAACCTACCATCGACGCTCTCGTGGAGGAACACAAGCAAGACCCGGGCAGACGCATTCTGCAGAAGCGTCTCGCCGAGGAAACAACCATTATGGTGCACTCAAAGGAGGCTCTCGACGCAGCAATCGAGGCATCAAGCATCCTCTTCGGCAAATCTACAAAAGACTCTCTGCTGAAACTCGACGAGCAGACTTTCCTCGACATATTCGAGGGCGTGCCACAGTTTGAAGTAAGCAAAGACGTGCTCGGACAGCCGGCAGTGGAGATTTTCACACAGGCAGCTCCCGTATTCGCAAGCAAAGGCGAAATGCGCAAGCTCGTACAGGGAGGCGGTGTGTCGCTCAACAAGGAGAAACTCGCTGCATTCGACCGCGAAGTAACTTCTGACGACCTTATCGACGGCAAATACCTTCTCGTGCAGAGAGGAAAGAAAAATTACTATCTGCTTATCGTGAAATAAGGAATAGAGATTAGAGAATAAAGAATAGAGAAAAAGCAGCAAAGGGAAATTTATTCCCCATTGCTGCTTTTTTCTTTATGCCACAATATTTTTATCACATAAAATTTGCCAATCAAAAAAAATACACTATCTTTGCATTGCCTTAATAATCGTGGGAACTAATATGTTCCAATTTTTTTGTCCTATGGTGTAATGGTAGCACTACAGTTTTTGGTTCTGTCAGTGGTGGTTCGAGTCCGCCTGGGACAACAAGAGCGGCAGTCGAAGTGATTCGATTGCCGCTTTTGCTCTTTTATACATGTCCACGCAAAAAATCGGAAAATGCTTACTGTCCGCCAAGTCTGCCAAAATATTCTATTATTTCATCCCACGTCTTGAACGTGTCAGACCCAAACGGTATGGTTGTACACATATATTCCGAAGTTCCCAATTCAGCTTCAGGAGCGATGAAATAGTCGCCGTAAAGAAGATTTGGCTGGTTGCTGAATATCAGGTGCTGCCACGCCGGCACATTGATAATGTCGTTCACCCACTTCCTTGCATCATCCATATACACTCCGTCATAAGAAGGAGAAGGGGCTACTATATATATGGAATAGTCTTCGAGCAACTTGTTGAAGCCTTTCACGGCACTTGCCCTCTGGTTGCCGCGATCATCGCGCAGCGCATCAATGCTTACATATACAATGGGGCGCTCCCTGCCCTCCTGCCTGTCGTCTATCCATCTCACCACAGGCACCACGGCATGTATCAGCGACTTGTCTATCAGTCTGTGCTCTCCGTGAAAACTTATCGCCTGGGGATAATGTTCATTGAAAACTCCATACGTTTCGGCTGCTACCGATGTATCCGCATCACCAAAAAGCCCGTAGACCCGTTTCTTTTCCCCGTCAGACACATTTGAGAAGCATTGCTTCGTAATTGCCTTGTATTCTTCAACGAGGCTCTTGGTGACAATAAAATCCTGCACGCCGTCTTCTCTCGGGTTCTGAAAGGTCTGCTTTCCCAACATTCCATGCTTTGTCATCGTGTCGCCCATGAGAAATGCCGGATTCACAAGTATCCTGTCGTATCCATACAGCATCTCGGCATACATTCCGCCCATGGAGGTGCCGATAATAAGGTCGGGATGCTGCTCGTCGCAAACTTTTCTCAACAATGCCATTGCCTCCTCAGGATGCAACGGCAGGTCATAGGCCAAAACATCGGCAGACGGCAACATCTCGCGTATGCGCGACACTGTTCCCGACTGCGCTGACGACATAAAGCCATGTACATACAATATCTTTTTCCCCTTCATGATTGAAGGGTACTGAAGAACATATTTGTTTTCTTTTTCCATATATACTCCTTTACCTGCAAAAATGTAAATACCTAAAACACCTTAAAGCGCTATAAAGAAGGAATAAACTCTTGTCAATTATTAACAGTCAAAACTCCCTGCGGACCTGTCGTCATGGCATGATAGCGAATCATTCCTTTCCCTTTGTCGCCCTTCACGATTATTCCGCCACTGTTCATGTCATACACCCTGTGGCACGACTTGCATGTTGCTGTTCCGTCCACGCCAAGCGTTAGCGCATAGCGCGGCAATCCGGAACTTTCGTAGCAGGTGCGACACTGGTTGTCGTAGGCATAAAAGTTGCCGTCGAGATTTCCATACCCCACGATAATCCCGTTATAGATGCCGATAGTCCAGTTGGCATTGTTGTCTATTTTGGTTTGCGTTCCATAGGTAGGCTCCCCGCCTTGGTTTGACTCAAACTTGAAGCGTGTAGTGCCCTCCTTGGATATACGGCAAAACACACCCGTGGAATTGGGATTCATCGCACTTGCAAGCGTAGAATTGTTCACGTTAAGATTGTTTATCACCAAATGGCATGGATAGCGACTGTATTCTGAGTCGGCACAGCCTGTGATGATTGCGGATGCACATAGCAGCACACCCGAAATACAAGAAATCTTGTTCATATCAATTCTCTCCCAAAAGACGCTTCTCGGCTTCAATCATCTTGTCAAAACCAAACTCGCTTATGATATGTTCCATCATCGCCTTTATCTTGTCATTACACAGATTTCCAATACTTCCGGCATGAGTGTGGTGTATGTTCTTGTCGGCCACAAATTTGCCAGCTTCTATTTCAAGTCCCACTTTTTTGTAGGCGTCGCGGAACGGCATACCGTTGGCTGCAAGCTTGTTTACTTCCTCTACAGAGAAGATTGGATCATACATAGGATTGTCAAGAATATGCTCGTTTACTTCTATCTTGTTTATTATATATGCCGCCATCTGCAAGCAGTCCTGCAGTTCGCCAAAAGCCGGAAGGAACACTTCCTTTATAATTTGCAGGTCACGGAAATATCCACACGGCAGATTGTTCATAATGAGAGTTATCTGCTGCGGAAGACCTTGGATTTTGTTGCATTTCGCACGTATAAGTTCAAACACGTCAGGGTTTTTCTTGTGTGGCATTATGCTGCTTCCCGTGGTACATTCCTTGGGGAGCTTGACAAACGAGAAGTTCTGACTGTTGAACATACAGGCATCAAAAGCCATCTTAGCCACGGTGCCGGCTACAGAGGCAAGTACAAAAGCAACGTTGCGTTCCATTTTTCCTCTTCCCATCTGTGCATACACCACATTATAGTCCATAGAGTCGAATCCAAGCAGACGGGTTGTCATTTCCCTGTCGAGCGGGAAGGAACTGCCGTATCCGGCAGCCGAACCAAGCGGATTGCGGTTGGTCATGCGATATGCAGCCTGAAGGAAAAGCATGTCGTCGGCAAGACTTTCGGCATACGCCCCGAACCACAGTCCGAATGAACTTGGCATTGCCACCTGTAGATGGGTATATCCCGGCATCAACACATTTTTGTATTGTTCGCTTTTCTGCAACAGTTCGTCGAAAAGTATCTTCACGCTTTCCACAATATCCATAATGTCATGGCGGCAACGCAGTTTGAGGTCTACAAGCACCTGATCGTTTCTCGACCGTCCGCTATGAATTTTCTTTCCCATATCGCCAAGCTTTCGCGTGAGCATGAGTTCCACTTGAGAATGAACATCCTCCACGCCGTCTTCAATAACGAACTTGCCATCTTTGCAGATGCCGTAGATGTTTTTCAACTCAGCCAGCAAAGGCTTAAGCTCTTCATCTTTTATCAGTCCGATAGATTGCAGCATAGTTATGTGTGCCATTGAGCCCAACACATCGTATTTTGCAAGATAGAGATCCATCTCCCTGTCTCTCCCAACGGTGAAGCGTTCAATCTCCTTGTTTATCTCGTAATTTTTTTCCCAAAGTTTATTCATAACCAAGTTTTTTTTCAAGCTAAACGGCTCAGACTTGTCAAACAGCCCAGTACAAATTAGATGCTGAGATGTATGAGCAGTCTGAGCCGTCAGAATAATTTCATTATAAATTGCTGTAAGGAATCATTGCCAGCACATCGGCAATTTTCTCAAGTCCCTCTTGCAGAGGTTTCGACACCATGCCCTTTATAAAAGGATTGATGTCAGCCTTTATTGTGAGTTTCATCTTGCATGCTGTTTCGCCTTCCGGCACAATCTGAATCCACAGGTTTGCCGCAATAGGCGAGTTTTCGGTAGCAAATTTTATGCACTTAGGCTCTTCACGCTCTATAATTCTCATAGACACGCTTCCCATTGGGGCACTGATCGTCAAACTGTCGGAATCGAACGACAAATCCTTGATTTTGTCTTCCGGAATTTTGTTGCGTACTTTTTCAAGATTACTCAAATCACTCAACGTTGCATATACAGCTTGCTGTGTATATGGTATATGCTTTACACTGCTTTCAAATTTGCTCATTCCTTCATCCAGTTTGCAGGGTCCTTTCGCCATTCGTGAAGAACTTCCACGTCTTCCGGCTTTATATATCCAATTTCATGCGCCTCAGCCACAACGTGCTCGTAATCAGTAAGGGTAACGAGCTTTACTTTTGCATCTTCAAACGCCTTCTTTGCTATGTCGAAGCCATATGTATACGAAGCCACCATACCAATAACTTCACAGCAGTTCTTGCGTATAGCCTCTACTGCCTTGAGTGACGATCCACCTGTTGATATAAGGTCTTCGATTACAACAACCTTCATTCCAGGTTTCAACTCTCCCTCGATAAGATTCTCGAGTCCGTGGTCCTTTGGTTTGCTTCTTACGTAAACGAACGGCAAGTTAAGTTCATCGGCTACGAGCGCACCTTGGGCGATGGCTCCTGTTGCAACACCTGCCACAGCTTCAGCTTCGGGGAAGTTTTCAAGCACTGCGTGTACAAGTTCCAACTTCACGTAGTTGCGCAAATCAGGATAAGACAAAGTCTTGCGGTTGTCGCAATAGAATGGTGATTTCCAGCCAGATGCCCATGTAAATGGGTTTTCCGGTTGTAGTTTAATGGCTTTAACTTTCAGAAGTTTTGATGCAAATACTTTTTTTTGAGAATCCATTGTTGTATTTTTTTTGAGTTTTCTATTTAGGATTTCTAGAGCTACTAGATTTTCTAGAGTTACTAGAATTTCTAGAACCACTAGATATTCTAGAACCACTAGATATTCTAGAACTACTATATATTCTAGAGCTACTATATATTTTCTATAAATAACAAGAGCTTTACTTCTTAGTGAGAAGTGCAATTTGCACTCTTATTCAGAGTAGAGCACCTGTATTACGGTCTGTCCCACTGCTTTAAGTATATTTCTGTCGATATTATCCATAGTATCGTTTATGGTGTGCCATGTAGGCCCGAAAGAACTTTGCTGGCAGTTGGGATAATACGGAATAATGTCTATTGTAGGAATTTTTGCTATTTTGTTAACCGGAATATGGTCGTCAGTAATATATCCACCCTGTTCGTTTGGAAAAAGCGACTCATATCCGGCAGTTCGCGCAGCAGTCCAAACCTTGTCTACTATGGGCTGTGCCATATCCCTCGACATGCCCTCCTGATAGAACCGAGCACCGGCTCCGCCCACCATGTCAAGCAGAATACCGAATCGTGCCTCGTAGTTTTGTTTGTGAGGGTTGGCAGCCCAGTATTGAGCACCAAGAGCCCAGGAATCGTTGGTATCTTCCACATCGCTCCATTGCGGGACGCCCCAGTCTTCGGCATCGAAGCAAACAAAATCAACACCAATTTTTAGAGAGTCAGCTTTCTGAATCTGCCTTGCCACTTCGAGCATCACAGCCACTCCGCTTGCTGCGTCGTTTGCTGCCATCACAGGCTTGTGCCAGTTTGTACTGTCAGGATCATTGTCAGCCCACGGTCTACTGTCCCAATGGGCGCAGAGCAATATTCTTGTGGTAAGTTCCGGCTTATAGCTTGCAATGATATTGTTGCTTTTCAAAACAGTGCCGTCATATCCCTTCAGATCAGTTTTCTGCTCAATAACAGAACATCCGAATTGCTTGAATTTATCGACAATCCACTGTGCACATCTGTCGTGAGCTTCACTGTTCATTGTTCTTGGTCCGAATTCACATTGCTTCTCGCAATAAACGTAAGCAGAATCAGCATTGAAATCAGGACCTACGGCTATAGGCGTTGTCTCGGTGTCAGCTTTCTTAGTGCTCTTGCATGAGGTGAGCAGCGCCAGAGCGATGAGCGTCACCAGTGGAAGTATATTGATTTTTTTCATTTTAGATTTCTCGTTTCTTGTACGACAGTCATCACCCTAAGCCAGTTTCCGCCCCATATTTTCTCTATGTCATTCAGAGAATAGCGTCGGCGCAGCAACTGAATGGTGAAATTTATAAGTTCAGAAGAATCGGCGATGCCGCATACACCTCCATCGCCATCGAAGTCGGTGCCGAGTCCCACGTGATCGATTCCCATTATGTCTACGGCGTGGTCGAGATGTGCCATAGCGTCCATAATACTTGCCTCCTGTTCGTCGTCGCGCAAGAATCCGTTGTAGAGAGTTATCTGCTGCACGCCACCTTTTTGTGCCAGTGCGCGCATTTGTTCGTCTGTCAGGTTTCGCGGAACGTCACACAGAGCCTTGCAGTTGCTGTGACTGCACACTATTGGTGTCTGACTTATATCGAGTGCATCATAAAAACTTTTTTCCCCGGCATGGCTCAGGTCTACCATCAAGCCTTGCCTGTTCATTTCCCTTATCACGTCAGCCCCGAAATCGCTCACTCCGTTGTTTGTTGTTTCGGAGCGTCGTGCGCTGTCGCAGATATCGTTGTCGCCGTTGTGACATAGAGTGATATACACCACTCCGCGCCTCGCAAAGTGTTCCACATTCTGCAAGTTGTGCCCAAGAGCTAAGCCATTTTCTATGCCGAGCATTATCGACTTTCTTCCAGCCTTCATGTCTCCATACAGATCGGCAGGCGTTCTGGCAATAGACACTACACTGTCGTTTTTGTTCACAATGTCTTCTATTTTGTCGAAAATGAGGTCAGCGTATTCCGTAGGAGTCTCTACGGGAAAAGGTGCCACCTCGCTAAACGGCTGCTGCGGCTTTGGTTGTGGCAGATATGCCGCCATTGTTACGGCTTGCTGTCTGCCTTCGGTCATTTTGTGTAGATCTACAAGAATGCGGCTGTCTCTCCAGTCGAAGCGTATGCCTTGTGGAAAGAACATTGGCGTGTCGCAGTGAGAGTCTATGGTTATGATATTGCTGTGTATGCGTTTAGCTTCGCTGAATTCTGCAGCGCGCTCCACGAGCCAGCGGAACAGAGGTAGACCGTCGTTGCCGAGCCATTCCGGATGCCACTGCACACCGAGTATAGACTTGTACTCGCTGCTTTCCATTGCCTCTATCACTCCATCAGGGGCGCAAGCCGACATATTGAATCTTCTGCCGCAGCTTGCCACAGCCTGATGATGAAACGAGTTCACGTAGATTTTCTCTTTTTTGTATATAGAGAAGAGAATAGTGTCTGGTTCTATCTTTACCGAGTGTGTGGGTTCCCCTCTGTGGTCGGTGTCTTGACTGTGTTTTATTCTGCCTTGAGTTTTGTATTCGGCATTGTCATTTCCCGTTGTGTCGATGTCTTGTCTCACTTTTCCGCCTAGAGCCATTGCGAGAGTCTGTATGCCGCGGCAGATGCCGAGCATCGGTATTTGCCGGTTGTAGGCAAGGTTTACTGTGAGTAGCTCGGCCAAATCGCGACGGGAGTTAATTCCGTGTAGGGCTTCTACCGGCTCTTCACCGCTCCAAAGAGGGTTGTAGTCGGCTCCCCCCGAGAGAAGGAGCGCGTCGACATTATCGAGCGAGTTTATGATAACGTCGGTATCGGCTACCGGCGGAATTATCACCGGCACGCCTCCGGCATTCACCACAGCCATATAGTAAGGTTCGGCGAGCATTGCCGAACCGTCGGCAAAGTTGCCCGTGATACCAATCACGGGCTTTTTTCCAGCCTCGGGGTATGATTTATAAATACTGTTTAGATGCGACTGGAAGTCAAATGGTTCCACGATTCTACCAATATTATGTTTTCTTTTAAACTTTACGATGCCAATTATTTTTTAGCGGCACCTTCGATATCCTTGTGTGCTATAGGAATTTCGCGTTTGATGCTTTGTTCCAGCGAGATGAGAGTTTCTGTAGCCACCACGCCAGGAATTTCCTGCATCTGGTTGTTCAGCAAATCCATCAGCTGCTCGTTGTCTTTTGCATAGAGTTTCACGAGCATTGTGTAAGGGCCTGTTGTGAAGTGGCACTCCACGATTTCCGGGATATGTTCAAGCTGTTCCACTACAGATTTGTACATGCTGCCCTTTTCAAGTGTTATTCCCACGTATGTGCATGTAGAGAATCCCAGGCTCTTTGGATCCACGTCGAATTTGCTTCCGGTGATTACTCCGTCTTCTGTGAGGTGCTGCACGCGCTGGTGTATTGCTGCGCGTGATACGTTACATTCTGCAGCCACGTCCTTGAAAGGCATACGTGCGTTTTTTGACAAGATACTGAGTATCTTTTTGTCAAGTCTGTCTATTTTCTCCATAATGAATATTTTGTTTTTCTTGATTTTATTTTCTTTTTGCTTCTCGCCAATCCTTCTTTTGTTTTTGGTTTTGCGGATTAGTAGTTGCTAAGACAAAGCAAAATTAGGTGTTTTTAATTTCTTGTGCAACAATCTGACGTTAAAAAATGGTTATTATTTGTCATTTTGGTATTTTTGGCATTTCGGTGTGCCGTTTTTACTTTCTTTTTGCTTTCTACAGTGTATTTCTTTGTGGTAAAATCAATTTTAGAACTAAGCAAAAACTGCTCCGCGACCGGAGATAGAGGCGGAGGCGGAGCAGAGTATAAGAACATAAATCTCTGATTCTTTTAAAAAAGTGACAGAGGAAACAAGTTGAAAATGGTTAGAACACCGGCAGCGTCAGCAGCTGATACATCAGTGTGAGAGCCATGCGGCGGTGTCCCTCGTTGTTGGGGTGCAGACGATCCACGTCGGCCTTGTTGAAGAACTGGGTGTGCTCGTCCATCAGTGGGTATAGTCCGGAGAGTGCGTTCATGTCGATAACGGGCAAGCTCCATATATTTCCTGCCTCCTTCACAGATTCCACATATCTGCCTACGTATTCGCCACATTTGTTGCGGTAGTCTTCAGTGGGCTGCCAATTGGTGTCGCTGCGGTAGAATCCGGCGCGGTGAATGGGGGTGATGAGCACAATCTGCTTTGTTGGGAACATGCGTTTCACTTTGTCGAGGGCGATGTTGATGCGTCCGCGATATGTGGAGTCGGTCATGCAGAAATGCTGGCGTATGCGCTTCACGAGATGTTTTTGCTCGTGTATTCCAGCCATCACCTCTTCTTCCTTTTCCGTGTACCATTCGCCGATGGGCACTCCGGCATTGAAATCGTTTGTGCCTATAAATATCAGGATGGCATCGAAATCGTTGCCGTGTTCCTTTTTCAGTTGCTCTGCCTGGCGCGGGATATCGTTCCACTGTCTGCCGCTCACGGCATAAACATACGGCGTTATGCCGAGCCACTGCTGCAAGAGGCTCCAGTATTTGTTGTCGGATGCCTTGTTTTTAGGGTCGGTGATGGAGTCGCCGAAATATGCCACGCGCTTGCCTGCCCAAGGGTGGGTAATGGAAGAGCCCCCCTCAGTCAAGCCTCTGGAGCCCCCCTCAGTCCCCCCAAGGGGGGAGTAGAGGACTGCGGCGGGTTTGCCTGATATTATATTTTTTTTGCTATTATAGGTGTTTGCCGATACTGATGCTGTTGCGAGCATCAGTGCAGAAAATATTACAAGTATCCTATTCATTTCTTGTATTCTTTCTTTTTTCCCTTTTTTCAATTATGCATAAGTAAAAAAATAGAGTGATAAAATTACCATTCTCCAAATATATCTTTCTTTAATATACAGAGCTATCTACTCCCCTCCCTTGGGGAGGGGGAAAAGCCACCCGACGGCGGTGCGGGGGAGAGGCTGTAGTCTTTTATTTACATCTCCGTGAGATGCATGTCTCCCTTTTCTGCCAGTGCAATGTGCATGGCGAAGGCCTTGCCAAGGTTGTGGCGAGTCTGTCCCATCTTGGCACTTTCCAGATAAGCGCGCAGGATTGGCCTGTAGTCTGGGTGGGCGCAGTTTTCTATTATGAGGTGAGCGCGCTCTATAGGGCTCTTTCCGCGCAGGTCGGCCACGCCCTGTTCCGTTACGATAACGTTCACGTCGTGTTCCGAGTGGTCCTGATGGCTCACCATAGGCACGATGCTGCTGATGAGACCGCCCTTGGCGGTAGACGGACAGGTGAAGATGCTTATATATGCGTTGCGTTCAAAGTCACCGCTTCCGCCTATGCCGTTCATCATCTTCGTGCCGCTGATGTGTGTGGAGTTGGCATTGCCGTAGATGTCCACCTCGATGGCTGTGTTGATGGCTATTACGCCCAAGCGTCGAATCACTTCAGGAGAGTTTGAGATCTCACTCTGTCGCAGAGTTATGTGGTCTTTGAAATAGTTCATGTTGTCGTACACCTGCTTCAAGCATTCGTTAGACACTGTGAGTGAACATGCCGAAGCGTCTTTCACTCTGCCTTCGAGCATCATGGCCACCACGCTGTCTTGCATCACTTCGGTGTATACGTTGAAGTCTGGCACGCTCTTGTCTTTGCCCAGTGCTCCGAGTATGGCGTTTGCCGTGCTGCCCACGCCGCTCTGCAACGGCAGGAATGACGATGGTATGATGCCGCGCTTCATGTCGTTCACGAGAAACTCTGCCACGTTGTGTCCTATCTGGTCGGTTATCGGGTCGCTGTCTTTAAAGGCGCGAGCCTCGTCGGGCAGGTTGCACTCCACAACGCCCACTATCTTCTTGGCATCTATTTCAACATACGGTTTTCCGATGCGGTCGCCCACGTTTACGATTGGGATAGGCTGGCGCATTGGCGGATCGAGCGGCTCGTATACGTCTTGTATGAATTTTGCGTCTTTGCTGTGAAAGGCGTTGAGTTCCAGAATCACGTGCTTGGCGAGCCGTGCCACCGTTGGACTGATGCCTCCGGCTGCAGTGAGATAGGCCTTGCAGGTGTCGCCGTTTTCCTCGATGTCGCACACTTCGAGTATAGCCCAGTCTATGTCGCCATAGAAGCCGTAGCGCAGTTCCTGTGCCATGTGGCTCAGGTGGATGTCGTTGTATGCTATTTCTCCCAGGTTCACGCTTTTGCGGAACGATGGGTTTGTGGTGTATGGTGCGCGGTATTTTATGGCGTGTGCCTCGGCGAGCACTCCGTCGGTGCTTTGTCCGGTGGATGCTCCTGTGAATATGCTCACCTGGAATTCTCTTCCTGCGGCATGTTCCGCCTCTGCTATTTTAGCCAGTTCGCGTGTTACAGCTTTTGCTGTTCCTGCCGGTGTGAATCCGCTAAGTCCTATACTCTCGCCGTTTTTGATAAGGGCGGCTGCGTCTGCCGCTGTCATACGTGTGTAAGCCATACTGATATGTTTTTTTGTTACTTGTTTTAAGGTTGTTTACCGACGTGGCTTTTCATGCCTCTTTTGTCAATAATATTGCAAATGTACGTAAAAACGATTATACTGCAAAGTATTTTTGCTTTTTAATTTGGCATCAGTGCGTATCTGTTTACTGCCACGGCAATGGTTTTCAGCCGGATATAGTCTGCCGAGAGATACATCATTCCGCCGTATGGATTGCCGGTGCCCCACGAATTTTTGCATATAAAGAATTTTCTGCCCTTCTTGTCGTGGGCCAGTCCCACTATTGCCATACAGTGGTCGTCGGTGGTGCGGAAGGTTTCAAATTCGCGCTGTCGTTGCTGCGGTGTGGCGTTTTGCTGTTGCGGGTCCACATCGGCGATGCCTTTTTCAAACGAGAATCCCTCTTCGCTTATGTCGCCCTCCCAGCACACGGGGTGTCCTGTCCTTATGGATTTTTCTATCATCCGCATCATGTCGTCGAGGCGTATGTTCATAAAGCGCTCTGAGTTGTAGTTGTCGGGCAGGCTGAGCACGGATTTTCTGTTCAGCGGCAGATGTGTGAAACTGGTGAACGCCATGTATTCGTCGGGCAGACACACCGAGTGGGCGAATTCTATCGGCGTGTATTCCATGCTATACATATATATATGGTATGGCATGGGGTTGATGCTGCTGTCCATAATTCTGTCGGCATCAGCTCTTGCCGCCTTCAGTCCTCGCTGTATGCCGGCGTCTTTCTTCACGGCGGCATGCACTTTGCGCGCTGCGGTGTTTATGTTTTTGTCGGAGTGGTAAGAGTCGTAAGGCATGAGTCCGTAGGTTTGTATCAGCCTTATCAGCTGTGGCATCATGCCGCGTGTGGTGATGTTTTTCTTTCCTTCAGACAGATAGCATTTGTCCACCTGCTCGCGTATGAAGTTTCTTGCCACGTATGCCACGGAGAGGTTCACCGAGTCGCCTCTCATGATGTGTTCGGTTTCTATTGTGGCGAGCATGGCGTATGCCCAGCACAAGCTGCTCCTGCCCTGGTCTTTCACGGGGGTGACGGACAGTCTCACTTCGTCGGTGAAAATTTCTTTCCTTGAAGTTTCTTTCTCGTTGCCACAGCCTGTGAAGAGTGTGGCAAGAAACAGTGCTGCCAATAGGTATCTCATTTCTTTATTGTTATAGGAGTAATAGGACATATAGGACTAATAAGACTTATAGGGGGTTATTCCTCCACGAGTTTTCCTTCTGCTGCCAAGGCGTTCCACATCGAGAAGCGTGCCTCGGGTGCCATATTTTCTATTTCTTCAAACAGGTGTGCCACGCTTGAGCGGTGGGAATCTGTTTCATAGGGGCACAGTTTTTTCTGCTTTTCATATCCGTGGCTCTGGGCGTATTGCCTTATGTCGGCTTCCTCTTCCATACACAGGGGGCGGATAATGGTTATGGGCATTTTTTTCATTTTCAGTCTTGCGGGCATGGTGGAGAAGTGTCCCTGGAATATCTGGTTCATCAGGGCCGTGTGTATGATGTCGTCCTGATGATGGCCCAGCGCAATCTTGTTGCATCCCAGCTGCTGTGCCATGAGGAATATCTGCTTGCGCCTGTTCCATGAACAGAGGAAGCAGGGCGACTTGCGCCTGTCGGTTGCCATGTCGAAGGATGTGTTCACGATGTGCAGCTCCACTCCCCATTGCCGGCAGAATTTTTCCAGATATGCCGTGTCGCTCTCATATTTTATGTTGCCCATGCGTATGTGTATGGCGTGCACAGTGATGTGCGGTTTGCTTATGCGCATCTGCTTGCCCAGGGTTTCCACGAGGAATAGCGAGTCTTTGCCGCCGGAGAGTCCGATTAGGATGCTGTCGCCCTCTTCTATCAGCTGGAATTCTCTCACTGCCTTGCGGAAGCGCCTTGTCAGACGGGCTTCGAGTTTTTGTTCTTCGGTAGGTTTTGCCATTTTGCTTTTTCGTTTATATGAAAACCAGGTATACGGCTCCGATGAGCATCAGGAAGGCGAGATAGTGGTTCCAGTGTAGCCCTTGTCCGGTGAACATCATGTTTATTATCACGGTGAATACCACAAGACTGATGCACTCTTGTATCACCTTGAGCTGAACGAGGGTGAATGGGCCGCCGTTGCCGTTGAAGCCGATTCTGTTTGCCGGCACCTGACAGCAGTATTCAAAAAATGCTATCATCCACGAGAATGCTATAACGCCTATCAGGGGCCAGTTGCTGGTGGTGCCCGTCTGCTGCAGCTTCAGGTGGCCGTACCAGGCAAGCGTCATGAATATGTTGCTCGCTATGAGCAGGAGTATGGTGTAAAGTCCGTTCATTATCTTTAAATGTAATTATAGTTCTCCGCTTTTCAGTTTTTTTGCCACTTCGCGGCAGGCGTCTTCTATCAGGTCGAGAGCTATGTCGAAGTCCTTCTCCGTGCCGTAATACGGGTCGGGCACGGTGGTGTATCGTGGGTGTTGCGCCATATAGTCGGCAAGACAGCGAATTTTTTTCCTGTCGGCATCGCTTCGCGCCACCCTGTTCAGGTCGGCAATGTTTTCTTCGTCCATACCGAAGATTATGTCAAACTCATCAAAATCGTACGCCTTCACCTGGCGTGCTCTGCTATTCAGATTGTATCCTCTCGCGGCGGCGCGCTCTCTCATCCTCGGGTCGGGCAGTTGCCCCGTGTGCCATGCCCCTATTCCGGCAGAGTCCACCTCAATGGTGCCGCGCAGCTCCGGGTCGTCGTATACAATCTGCTTCATTATCCCTTCGGCTGCCGGCGAGCGGCAAATGTTGCCGAGGCATACAAAGAGCAGTTGCTTTTTATTTATGTTATTGTTTCCGGCCATGTCTTGCTTTATATTTAATATGGTTTTATTATTGCAAAGGTACACCTTTTTCTTGTGTTTTCGTACACAAAAGTCTTGATATAAATCAATAAACGTAAAGAAAAACTCAAAAAAGTGTGTTTTGCTATTGTGAGTTTACAAAATCTTCATACCTTTGCATCGTGTTTTTCATAGTATTAGATTTAAGGTTAACAAAGATTGGGACTCAGCGGAGCCCCTTTTTTTTTGCCCATACATTAAATATGAAGCGCTGCATCAACTCACCTTTCTTTTTTTTTCAGAAAAATCCCACTTCTGGGATTGAAGTGACAGATACTGAAGTCCGGATTTATTAGAGTATCGGATTTAAAAATGGCTCTTACGGAAAATGAAGTGATAATATTTATTATCGGAAGGAATCTTCTTGCCAACTTTTTAGACGAAAACATACAAAACCCCCGATGCCGTTTTGCAAGCCTTCGGCTTACCTGTGT
>CAKQDG010000018.1 GCA_934219025.1 uncultured Prevotella sp.
AATTTTCTCTTGAACTTCTTCAAGGCTCTTTCGATGTTCTCGCCTTCCTTAACTGGTACAATAATCATTTTTTCTTTAATTTTTTTATTTGGTTATACTTATAATTTGTTGTCTTATAGACAGATGCTTTTACAAGCGGCTGCAAAATTACTCCATTTTTTCTTTTCGTGCAAGTTTTATGGCATAAAATCGTAAAATAATCATACTTTTCAAGGTTTTACGGTATTTCACACGGGGTTGGTGTGCTCTTCGAGCCATTTTTTTTCTTCTTCGTCGAGCATTGGCGAGAGTTTTTCGAAAACATGGCGATGATAGTGGTTGAGCCATTGTTTTTCTTCTGCCGTGAGCATTGTGAGGTCGGCACAGTCAAGGTTTATCGGACAGAGCGTAAGGGGTTCAAACTGCAGGAACTTGCCAAAGTCGGTTTGCATATAGTCTGTAATGAGCAGTGTGTTTTCTATTCTCACACCAAATTTCCCGGCAAGGTATAGTCCCGGTTCGTCGGTTACGGTCATTCCCGCGCGCAGTGGTGCCGGTTTCCACTCCATACGTATCTGATGGGGGCCTTCGTGAACATTCAGATAGCTTCCCACTCCATGCCCTGTGCCGTGCATGAAGTTCAGTCCCTCGCGCCACATCGACTGGCGTGCAAGGATATCGAGTTGGGTGCCGCTGGCATGGTTGGGAAACTTGCATAGTTCTATCTGTATGTGTCCTTTCAGGACGAGGGTGTAGACGTGGCGCTGCTCGTCGGTTACGGGTCCCAGCGGGATTGTTCTTGTTATATCTGTGGTGCCGTCAAGGTATTGCGCTCCGCTGTCGAGAAGCAGGAAGCCCTCGGGTTTAAGAGCTGCGTCGCTCTCCGGTGTTGCTTCGTAGTGCACGATTGCCCCGTGTTCCTGGTATGCGGCTATCGTGTCAAACGAAATATCCTGGAACAGGGGTTGCTGGCTGCGCAACGCTGTAAGCTTGCGGTCCACGGAGATTTCGGTTTGTCCACCCTTCTCCACTGCGGGTTTCAGCCAGCGCAGGAATTTCACCATCGCCACGCCGTCGCGCAGCATGGCATTGTGGAAGCCGCGTATTTCGGTATCGTTTTTCACGCTCTTCATCAGCGGCACCGGCGACTGCCGGGTGATTATCTTAGGACAGCGCACGGAGTGGAACATTTCGTAGTTCGTTTCGGCCGGGTCGAGCAGCATGCAGTACGACTGGCAATGCTTTACTCCGGCAGCAGCTTCGCCGTAATCGGCTATCCGTATGCCAAGCTTTTTCAGATAGGCAGCGACTTGGGCATCAAGCTTCACCTTATTAATATATAATACAGTATCGTTGCCGTCGATAAGCAGATATGCCACGAACACAGGGTTGCAGTGCACATCGCTGCCTCTCAGGTTGAGTGTCCATGCTATGTCGTCGAGTGCCGACACGAGCATGCCGCCGGCGCCGATTTGCTTCAAGGCTTCACGTATTCTCTTCAACTTGCTCTCTGCCGGTTCGCCGGCATATTCGAGAGGATGCACCACGACTTTGTTTTCGGGAATCCGCGGGCGGTCTGTCCATATCTCCCTCAGAGGGTCGAAATTGGTGCGCAGCGTGATGCCTCCTTGCCGGCGCAGGTCTTCGGCAAGTTGCTCCACCTCACCCACGGGATTTACATAGCCGTCGAGCCCCACCGTTGCCCCGTCGATATGGGCAAGCGCCACGCCGAGCCACTGGGCTATAGAGGGAGTGCCCTCCATCCGCTCCTTCATGAGCACGAATTCTGTGCCTTGAAGTTGTTTTTCGGCTGCAAGGAAATAGCGCGAGTCTGTCCACAGGGCAGCCTTGCATGCCGTTACCACTGCCACGCCGGCGCTGCCGTCGAAGCCACTAATCCATTTCCTTCCCTCCCAATGTGCCGGAACATATTCGCCGTTGTGCGGGTCGGTGCTCGGAAAGATAAAGGCGTCTATCTTTTCCCTCTGCATCACCTGTCGCAATTTTTTCAGTTTATCTTCTACAGTTTTTGCCATAACGACAAGATATTTGTTGTGTATTTGTAAAATCTATATTACAAAGGTATCACTTTTCATATTTAATAACAAATTATATCACAAATAAGTTGTAGGAAATCGAGTTTTTTTTGCTAACTTTGCGGTGAAAATCAGAGAGTGAATATTCAAAATACAAAAAACAAATAAAGAGTTTAAAACTATGGAATTTTTAACTAACGAGAAACTTGTAATCGTCGGTGCTGGCGGTATGATTGGTTCTAACATGGCACAGAGCGTACTGATGCTCGGCTTGACACCAAACGTATGTCTTTATGATATCTATGAGCCAGGTGTTCATGGAGTATTCGATGAGATCCAGCAGTGCGCTTTCCCAGGCGTAAACGTCACATACACTGTTGATCCGAAAGAAGCTTTCACTGGCGCCAAGTATATCATTTCTTCCGGCGGTGCTCCTCGCAAAGAGGGTATGACCCGCGAGGATTTGCTCAAGGGCAACTGCAAGATTGCCGCTGAATTCGGCGACAACATCAAGAAGTATTGCCCAGACGTTGAGCACGTGGTTGTTATCTTCAACCCGGCCGACGTTACTGCCCTCACAGCCCTTATCCACTCTGGTTTGAAGCCAAACCAGCTCACATCTCTTGCTGCGCTCGACTCTACTCGTCTGCAGCAGGCTTTGGCGCTCGAGTTCGGCGTTCAGCAGGACAAGGTTACCGGTGCACACACATACGGAGGCCACGGCGAGCAGATGGCTGTATTTGCATCACAGGTGAAAATCGACGGCAAGCCATTGTCCGAGATGGGTCTTTCAGCTGAGCGCTGGGAGGAAATCAAACACCACACCGTACAGGGTGGTTCTAACATCATCAAGCTTCGCGGACGCAGCTCTTTCCAGAGTCCTGCCTACAATGCCGTGAAGATGATCGAGGCTGCTATGGGCGGCAAGGAGTTCACTCTGCCTGCAGGTTGCTACGTGAACCACGACAAGCTGGGCTTCAAGAATGTAATGATGGCTATGCCTACCACTATCGACAAGACTGGTGTTCACTTTGTTGAGCCTACAGGTACAGAGGAAGAGATTGCTTCACTGCAGAAGTCTTACGAGCATCTGTGCAAGATGCGCGACGAGATTGTAGAGCTGGGCATCGTTCCGCCAGTTGCTGAGTGGACAAAGATGAATCCTAACCTGTAAGATCTGAAACATCTTAGTTTACCATAATAATCCGGTGGCAATAGAGTAATTATATTCTACTGCCACTTTTTTTTACAAACAGCTATCACTACCGCTATGCGGTTTTCATAAAGACAAGAAAAAAACAATGGCACTGATTAAATCAATAAAGGGTCTTGTGCCGAAATGGGGCAAGGACTGCTATTTCAGCGAAAATGCCACGATTGTGGGTGAAGTGAAGATGGGCGATGAGTGCTCTATATGGTTCAATGCCGTGCTTCGCGGCGACGTGGCTCCAATAACATTGGGCAACAGAGTGAACGTGCAGGACGGTTCATGCATTCATGTAACGAACAAGATTGGTCCCACCGTTATTGAAGACGACGTTACGATAGGCCACAATGCCACGGTGCATGCCTGCACTATACACCGCGGCGCCCTTATCGGTATGGGGTCCACAGTGCTCGACAATGCAGAGATTGGCGAGGGGGCTGTAGTGGCAGCCGGAGCTCTTGTATTGGGCGGAACGAAAATTGGAGAACATGAGATTTGGGGGGGCGTGCCGGCTAAGTTTATCAAGAAGACAAGGCCTAATCAGGCCGAGAGCTTTGCCCAGCACTATGTGGAATACTCTAAATGGTATATTGAGGAGGATTCCATGAAATAAGACACCACAATGGAAGCATGGACAAAGAGTCTAATCTAAAGATATGAATGAATTGATGGCATATTAAAGGAATAATCAACGGACTTCGGTTGAAGAAATCTTCGGCCGAAGTCTTTTTTATAAAGAATATTGCATTGAAACTTTTGTGAACCAAACTCGAAAACCTACAGACTAAAAGAGAGTGTGACCCGCACCGCTTCCATGATTTAACTTAATGAATGTAAATCATAATATTTTTTGTTAAATTCATAGAACAAAAGCACACTATGTTTATGATATTTTCAAGGAAAGAAATACTTTTGCATTACACGATAAGGCATGTAAGAAAGGAATAAATTTTATGTGTACAATATTGAAAGATATGGTGTACGCTAATAGAAAGGATAACAATAAAGCCTGAAAAAATAAATATGCATCCTTGAAAAAGGGATGAAAGAGAAAAACTTATTTTAAAGAGATATTGGGCTAAAGAATTCAAGCAATTAACAACGTAACATGTATTATGAAAATTAAGTTACTGAAAGTGTCGCCACACAATATGGGAAACGACATTAGAGCTATTGCCGTTGCTGCACTGCTTTTGGCAGGCAATTGGAACGAAGCAACGGCACAGAAGAGAGCAGACCAGGCAACAAGCAGCGGAACGAGCGTAACTACAATCAGCGGAATAGACGATCTTCCAGGTATCGACCCTTCGGCGGATATCTGCACTACAAATATGCCACAGGATGACAACAGCAAGATATTCTGTTTCTACAACGAAGGGGCAAAAAGATTTATGAATGTCGGAGGTATCTACGGCACGCATGTTTCACTAAATGAATCTCCATACGCCATTTGGTTTGAGAAGTCAGACACTGACGAACAGTATTATCTGAACAACAATATAACAGGCTCTGGTGCCGGACACTATATAGGAATAAAGGCTAAACCGGAAATCTATATGGATGCATCGGGGAAATATCAAGGTAAATTCATATTTACAAAAGCCAATGGATATTCTGAAACGAACAAGGTTTACACCATAAGCACAAAAGCTGCTTTTAACGGAAAGACTTATTATGTTACGGCATATCCTGACAACAAAGACAAATACTGCAACGTTGAAACTTCACTGTACTCCACCTCTGACTCAAAATACAGCAATCAGGTTTGGAAAATCATCTCCAAGGAAGAATACTACAAGCTGTTTCTTGCAAATCCGGCAAATATGGCGTCGGCTATTGATGCTACTTTCATGATAAAGGCACCAAGTTTTCGGGTGAACGATACGGAAATGACTAACTGGATTTCTTATAATAATGCCGAAACCGGAAAGATTTTCTTTGGTGACAAGACTCAATACTGCACCTATGCAAATCGTGGAGGATTCGGCGATAAGCATTTCGTTGGCTATGGCAACGGCAACCACCAGATGAATTACGGCAAATATTTCTACTGCTACACTCGCGGAGCAAGGAATTTCCATCTGTATCAGGACGTGAAGGTTCACAAGGCTGGATGGTATATTCTGCGATGCAACGGGTTCAGCACTGCAAACAGTAATGAGGTGATAAACAATGAAGAAGACAAACAGCCGCTCGCATATCTCATCGTCGCAACGGTAAACAAGGACGGACTGGAAGACCGCTCGACGGCTACGGCAAGTTCGCTCAACGGCATCAGCCAAAGTGAGGCGAACACTCTTGAAGCAAACGACAGCGGAGCAGGAGCGGGGGTTGCTTTCTTTAACGGCAAATACGAAAACCAGGTGCAGATCTGTGTAGAGAAGGATGCCTACGGCAACCCTATAGACGAAGACCACCCTGCTACCATACGCATAGGTTTCTATGTTGAAAAGGGGAAATCCACTGCAGCTTCCAACGAACTGACTGCAGTGGACAACTTCAGGTTGCTTTATGCCGGACCGCGCCGCTCACCGGAGCTTATTCTCGACGAGGAGCAAACAAACCTGAAGTATCTCACTCTCGCCACCGATGAATACAAGAATTCTATTCTGCATATCAGCCGCACACTGAACCCGCATATGTGGAACTCTATCATCTTGCCTGTCGATTTAACTGCCGGACAGCTGAAGCGCACTTTCGGCGACGGCGTGAAAATTGCCAAACTTGCAAATCTGACAGAGCATAGCGTGCAGTTTACTACAGAGGAAACTGACGATGACAGTAAGGTTATTCTGAAGGCCTATACTCCGTATATAATATATCCGCCTGTAACGAAGACATATTCACCAAGCTACACGGCAGAAAAGTTTTATACCAAGGAGGGAGAAGACAACTCCGAATGGCTGGGCACAGACTACGAGCCTTCGACCGACGAGAACAATCATCTCACCATCACCGTGCCTGCCAACCATTATGATATCACAATGGTATCGTTCGACCGCAACGAGTTCAACAAATATGTAAACACAGAGAAGGAGAACTGGGTGTCGAACACGACATTCTCTGCCGACGGCACTCCGGGGCACATGGAGTGTTTGGGAACGATGGCCAAGACATACGACGAAAACGGCATAATCGAGGGCAGGGACAATCTGAACGGCGACTACTTTATGTATAAAGGCAAACTGATTCAGGTGCCAAGCGGCAAGATGGAAAACGGCGAGGATTACAGCTACGGACTGAAAGGCTTCAGATGCTGGTTTGAACTTACAGACAAGGATAATGCCGAGGATGGTTCCAGCACTTCGAAGAAGTTCTCGCTGTTTATCGACGGAGTGGAAGACAACACTACGGGCATTGACGATATCCACACATTCAACAGCATTACATCATACAAGCGTGGCATAAACGGCGTGTTTAACATGAACGGACAAATGGTGCGCCCCACGAACTCTACAGACAGATTACCCAAAGGTCTGTATGTGATGAACGGGAAAAAGATTGTAATCAGATAATAAACCAGAAGAATTTACTGTAAAAGGAGAAATGGGAACAATGAAAAAAGAATATGTATCACCGAATATCAATGTAGTTGCAACCGACGATCTGTGCAGCAATGGCGGAATAATGACGGCAAGTGTGCATCAGGGAAGCTTGCAGGGGGAGAGAATAGATCAGTTTGACGTGGTAGAAAAGGAACAGACAAAGACCGACGAGACTTACTCCGGACTGTGGGGCTACTCAAACAAGAACAAATGGGGTGACGACTAAGGCTGCTATCGACAGTGAAATGTGACAGAGTGCAATTAGATAAAAAAAATCCTGGACTGAAGTGAACCAGTCCAGGATTTTTTTGTATTTAAAACCAGCCTCAACATGAGTGGGATTTTTTACTGTAATCAGCACAAGCCCATCTGTTTTGCTTTCTGCATCAGCAACTGCATGAGCGGTTCGCGTTCGTTGGGCACTTTATTGTCGAGCACAGCATTCTTTAGGGTCTGTTTCAGCGTGCCCACCTCGCGTGATGGTTTCAAGTGGAACATCTCCATTATCTCGTTGCCGTCGATTACGGGTTGCAGCAAGCGCTTGAAATCCTTCTCCTTGAGGTCGGCAAGCTTTTCCCTTACCATGCGGAAATTCTCAAGGAAACGCTGTTTTCTGACTTGATTCTTGCTCGTTATGTCGGCCTCGCAAAGAGTCATCAGGTCGTCGATGTCGTCGCCGGCATCGTTTATCAGTCGCCTTACGGCACTGTCGGTTACTTCGTCGTCGGCAATGGCGATAGGACGCATATGCAGGTCTACCATTTTCTGCACGTATTTCATCTTTGCGTCCATCGGCAGTTTCATACGACGGAAGATATCGGGCACCATCTTTGCGCCGAGGTAGTTGTGGTTGTGGAATGTCCATCCGGCAACGGGGTCCCAGCGCTTGCTGCGCGGTTTTCCTATGTCATGCATCAGTGCCGCCCATCGCAGCCACAGGTTGTCGCTCTTGCGGCACACATTGTCGAGCACTTCGAGCGTGTGGTAGAAATTGTTTTTGTGTGCTCTTCCGTTTCTGGTTTCCACGATGTCCATGCCGCTAAGTTCCGGCAGTATGAGTTGAAGCAGTCCGCAACGCTGCAAATCCACGAAGCCCTTGCTTGGAGTTTTTGTCATCATGATTTTGTTGAGTTCTTCCTCTATGCGCTCGCCGCTTATAATCTTTATTCTTTCGGCATTGCGCTGAAGGGCGTCGAATGTTTCATCTTCGATATAGAAGTTGAGCTGCGTGGCAAATCGTATGCAGCGCATCATGCGCAACGGGTCGTCAGAGAAGGTTATGTCAGGGTCGAGCGGTGTGCGTATTATGCCGTCTTCCATGTCGTAGACACCGTCGAAAGGGTCTACGAGCTCGCCGAATCTTTCTTTGTTAAGACATATTGCGAGGGCGTTGATGGTGAAGTCGCGGCGGTTTTGGTCGTCTTCCAGTGTTCCGTCTTCCACTATCGGCTTGCGTGAGTCGTGAGTGTAACTTTCTTTTCGTGCGCCCACGAATTCCACTTCGGTGCCTTTGTATTTCACCTGTGCCGTTCCGAAATTGCGGAACACGGAGATGTGGGCTTTCTTGCCGAGCGACTTTCTCAAGGCATCTGCCACGGTTATCCCGCTGCCCACCACAACCACGTCGATATCGTTAGATGGGCGTTCCAGAAAGAGGTCGCGCACATATCCCCCAACGACATAACATTCGAGTCCGAGACTGTCGGCGGCATCAGATATTTTATGGAAAATTTCTTTATCAAGGAGTTGCGCCAATTCGGCGTCTGACAACATTCTCATATACTATAATGAATATACAATCTATAAAAGCGGTGCAAAGATAATATTTTTTAATGAAGAATGAAGAATGAAGAATGAAGAATTTATATTTAATGAAGAATCGCTCGGCAAAATGAAGAATGAAAAATGAAGAATATGAAGAATGAAGAATGCGGATTACTCTCTCTTGTAAAGAAAAGTTAATCCGCATTCTTCATTTCGCCGAGCGCAAGCGAGGCAAATTTTTCATTCTTCATTTCATGACTTAGTAGGCTTCCTTGTCGCCCTGTATCACGTTCATCACCGTGCGGTACATGATATAGAGGTCAAGTCCGAGCGACCAGTGCTCGATATACCATATGTCGCCTTCCACTCTGCCTTCCATCTGCGAGAGTTCTTTTGTCTCGCCGCGGAATCCCGTTACCTGGCTCCAGCCGGTGATGCCGGGTTTCACGAAATGGCGAATCATGTATTTGTCGATGAGCTTGGAGTATTCTTCGGTGTGTTTGAGCATGTGCGGACGAGGTCCCACGATGCTCATGTCGCCTTTGAGCACATTCCAGAACTGCGGCAGTTCGTCGATGTTCGTCTTGCGCATTATGTCGCCCCATTTTGTCTTTCGCGGGTCATTCTTCGTTGCCTGAAGTTTGTCGGCATCGGCATTCACCTTCATGCTGCGGAACTTGTAGCAGTAGAATTCCCTGCCGTTGAGTCCGTTTCGCTTTTGCTTGAAGAATATCGGTCCGGGCATGGTGAGCTTTGTTATTATAGCCACGACGATGAATATTATCGGGAACAGCGTGATGAGGAACAGTCCCGACACAAGGATGTCGAAGAGTCGCTTTACGGCGCGGTTTTCGGGATGCGAGAGAGGTTCGCGCATAAGGCTCAGGTATGGCACGCTGCCGAGCATATTGAAATATACGCGGTGGTGCAGATAGTTGGTAACGTTTGGCACGCTGTAGAAATGCACGAAGTTTTTCTCGCAGAACTTTATAATCTTCACGATTTCGTCGGCTCGTCTTGACGGCAGGCAGCAGAATAGTTCGTGTACTTCATGGTTGCCGGCGAGATAGTCGGGCACGGATTCCGGTGTGCCGAGATATGGGCACTCTTCGGGGAAACGCGGGTTGGGCTGGTCGTCGAAGTAGCCCACCACCTTGTATCCGAGCGATGATATGGAGCGCATCTCGCGATAGAGGGCAATGTTGTTGCTCTTGCTACCAACGAACACCACTTTGTTGATGTGTATTCCTCGTTTGCGGTAGAGGTTCATTGCCCATCTCACGCATAGGCGGAAGCTTGACACCACGATGATGACTGTGGTGAGGAAGAGCGGCATTATCTTGTAGTCCATATAATGGAATCGCCCTATGCGGAGCAGGGGGATGGCGAGCAGAGCGAAGAGCAACACGTTTCTGATTACGAGCAGAACGATTTGGAACCGTTTCACTTTTCTCAGATAGAGTATCACTCCTCCGTTTATGATACATGCACTGTAGAGCACTGCCACCATCATCGAGGTGTGCAGCTGCACATCGTCCCATACCACCCCGAGCAGATATCTGGAGAAGAGGAAGTATGTGAGCATGGCGAAAATGAAGTCGCCCAACAGTGTGCCGGCAACGACGAATGCGTTGCTGTGCATGTTGTACATCTTAAGGTTCATAAAAGTTTTATAAGTTGTATTCGGTTATAAGGTCTGTATGGCATGGGGTCTTTTTCAGCTAATGCTGTTGCGATACCACTCGTAGAGTTTCTCCACTCCGTCTTCGATTTCCACTTTGTGTGTCCATCCCAGCGAATGTAGTTTCTCCACGTCGATGAGTTTTCGCGGTGTGCCGTCGGGTTTTGAGGCGTCGAATTCCACGGTGCCTTCGAAGCCCACGGTCTTGACCACGAGTTCTGCGAGTTGGCGTATGGTGAGTTCTTTTCCTGTTCCCACGTTGATGTGGCAGTTTCTTATTTCTCCGAGCGATGGTATTGCTCCTCCCCTACCCTCGCTGTTGTTGCGGTCTACGGCTCCGTCTACCTTTGCTCCGTAGAACACGCTACTGTATTTTTCAATTCCTATGATGTCTTTGAAGTCCACGTTGAGCAGCACGTGCACGCTGGCGTCTGCCATATCCTCGCTCCAGAGAAATTCGCGCAGCGGCTTGCCTGTGCCCCAGAGCACCACTTTGTTGTTGAATATGCCGTAGTATTCCAGAGCCTTGAGTATGCGTTCCTTCGGGTTTTTGCCGTCCACGTTTCCTTCGCCGATGATTTTCCTCAACTTGTCGTCGGGGTTTATCGGGCGCTTGTCCATATCCTTTTCGATTGCGGCCCAGTTGTCGTCGTGTATGAGCTTTGCAAGATAGATCTTGCGCATCATTGCGGGCATCACGTGGCTGTTTTCAAGATGAAAGTTGTCGTTAGGTCCATATAGGTTTGTGGGCATCACGGCGATGTAGTTGGTGCCGTATTGCAGGTTGTAGCTCTCGCACATCTTGAGTCCTGCGATTTTTGCTATGGCGTATTCCTCGTTGGTGTATTCCAGTGGCGAGGTGAGCAGAGCGTCTTCTTTCATCGGCTGCGGTGCGTCTTTGGGGTAGATGCATGTGCTGCCGAGGAACAGGAGTTTTTTCACTCCGTGCGAGTAGGCATTGCTTATCACGTTGCATTGCATCTTCATGTTCTGCATTATGAAGTCGGCGCGATAGAGCGAGTTTGCCATGATGCCGCCCACGAATGCTGCGGCGAGCACTACGGCGTCGGGGCGTTCTTCGTCGAAGAATTTCTGCACGGCATACTGGTCTGTCAGGTCGAGTTCTTTGTGTGAGCGACCCACCAGGTTGTTGTAGCCTCTGTTTTTCAGGTTGTTCCATATTGCCGAACCTACGAGTCCGTGGTGTCCGGCTATGTAAATTTTGCTGTTTTTGTCTAACATATCCAAATTTCCCTTCTCCCTTGCCGTGCTGTCCCTCCTTATGCAGAGGGGCAGCACGGCAAGGGGAATATCATTTTTATATCCTGTAACTGTTTTTCTTCCTTTTGCTGCCTGTGCGCAATTATTTCACTACGCCCTTCTCCAGGTATTCTGCCAGGTTTACGCGCATCACTGATGCCACATGGTCGGCAGCCACTTTCTGCATGTCGTGTTTCACCATTATTTCCACAAGCTGTTCGAACGAGGTGCTCTGCGGGTTCCATCCCAGTTCTTTTTTTGCCTTCGTCGGGTCTCCCCAGAGGTTCACCACGTCTGTTGGGCGGTAGAAGTCTTCGGATACAGCCACGCGCACCTTTCCGGTTTTCACGTCGATACCTTTTTCTTCAATGCCCTTGCCCTCCCAGCGGAGTTCTATTCCGGCATAGCGGAAGGCGAGAGTGGCAAACTCGCGCACGGTGTGCTGCACGCCGGTTGCGATGACAAAGTCTTCCGGTTTGTCGTGCTGCAGGATGAGCCACATACATTCCACATAGTCTTTGGCGTATCCCCAGTCGCGCAGCGAGTCGAGGTTGCCCAGGTAGAGGCAGTCTTGCTTGCCCTGTGCGATGCGTGCTGCTGCGAGTGTGATTTTGCGGGTTACGAATGTTTCGCCGCGGCGCTCGCTTTCGTGGTTGAACAGTATGCCGGAGCAGCAGTACATGCCGTAAGCTTCGCGGTATTCCTTCACTATCCAGTATCCGTAGAGTTTTGCCACGGCATAGGGGCTGTATGGGTGGAACGGAGTGTTTTCGTTTTGCGGCACTTCTTCCACCTTGCCGTATAGCTCGGATGTTGAAGCCTGGTATATGCGGCAGGTTTTTGCCAGTCCGCACTGGCGCACTGCCTCGAGCACGCGGAGCACTCCTGTGGCGTCTACGTCGGCGGTAAACTCTGGAGAGTCGAAGCTCACCTGGACGTGGCTCTGTGCGGCGAGGTTGTAAACCTCTGTCGGGCGCACCTTGTTTACCACCTGTATCAGGCTCATCGAATCGCCCAGGTCGGCATAGTGCAAGTGGAAATGCGGGGTTCCTTCGAGGTGTGCGATGCGCTCGCGGTAGTCCACCGAGGAGCGTCTTATAGTGCCGTGCACTTCATATCCTTTGTTCAACAAAAATTCTGCCAGAAACGATCCGTCCTGACCTGTTATTCCTGTTATAAGAGCTACTTTTTCCATGTTATTTTTATTATGTCGTTTTACTATTTATACGTTTTGTCTATTTTGCCTTTAGCATTTTGTGTATGTATGGTTTTGGAACGGTGCAAAAATACAAATCATTTTTTTATTTTGCAACAATTTGGCACGATATTATAAATATGTATCGAAATTTTCTCGGGGGGGGGTAATTTATGGGGGAAAGAGACACCCGAGGAACAAGTTTTTTTGTTCTTCCGTTATTGGGAGTGACAAATATATTTTTAGACGAAAACCTTGTGGCATACAAATAAAACAGAGTGTAAGAATACTAAATTCCTTGTCTGTTACTATATAGACAAACCTTATTGCCATTCTGTTTTACAGGTTGAAAATGATTTCCTTTGTTTTTTATGTTTATCGCCCTCTGACAAGTAAAATGCCAAAGGCATTACCGGTGGATTGACGGATTTCCGAAAGAGAACTTGTTCTCGTAAGGAAATACGACAACACATCGGTAAGCCCGAGAAACGAGGGCTTTACTTGTCAGAGGGGGTTTTGTTGGTTTTCGTCTAAAAAAGTTGGATAGGAGATCACTTCCGACAACCAATACTCTCCCGTCACATTCCGTGATAGCCCCACAAAAACGAGTAATCCCATGTGTTATATTTCACATTCTTTCACTTTCCTGCGATTTCATTTTAACAAATCATTTCTTCTTTTCCTGACAACTAACCGCATATAACCTTACGGATTTGCCGTCGGCAAAAAGAGGAACACCGCGCAAATGAAAACCGGCAGTAGACAAACGACAAGAAATCTGCCATTTTCCCGTTTCAAAAACGCTCAAGACTCAAGTCCGGAAATGCGCTTCTTCGGGAGCAAAGCAATGCTTCATTCAAAACGAAGCATTGCTTCATCAACGAAGAAGGACTGCTACGGAAACAGCTTTCGACGCAACGCTTTATAAATGAGCTCGTTACGTGTTTGCGGCAAGAACGGCGGTTTTTCGGAAAAACTTTTTCTTCTTTCAAAACAAACCATTCTCGCGCAGCGGAGAGACAAGAATTTTAACATTAAACTGTAACATTTTGTTAATATACGGAGATATTCCAACCATAATAGAATAAAATCCTTACCTTTGTATTCAAAAAAAAGAGAAATGAAAATAAATATCACGGCTGCAACCATAATCCTTGCAGCAGCAATCACCCTCACGGCCTGCACCGACAAGGAAAAGGCCGAGGCAAAGGCTCTGCTGGAGCAGGCTCACAATGATTTCGACAAGGGCGACTACGCCCACACGCTCCTGCTCATCGACTCGCTCCGACAGGCTCACCCCAAGGCAATAGAGGAGCGCAAGGAGGCTCTCAGGCTTTACCAGGACGCATCGGAGAGGATGGCACAGATGCAGATTCAGGAAAACGACATGGCAATACAGAAGCTGGAGGAGGAAATCGGAAAGTTGGCCGCAATGGTGGAGAACCACAAAAAGAGCGGTTCGGCTACTGCCGCAGAACTGAGCCTGCTGACCCTGAAAAGGCTTAAGCTCGACTCGCTCCGAGCGCGCTTTGATGCGCAGTGTGCCACGGTGAAAGTGATCCGCGAAAGGCGAAAAGCTAAAAATTAACCGCCACTGCACTCTTTTATCAATATTAATGCGTAACTTTGCGCCCACATTATATAATATATATAGCAGATATTTCTGCCAACCGAATGATGAACAAGGAAAAACAAAATACAGAGGAACAGTTCAAGAGCGTGATGAAGGAATGTAGAGCGCTCTTCGAGAAAAAGCTACACGACTACAACGCATCGTGGAGAATGTTGCGCCCCTCGTCGCTCACCGACCAACTGCTAATCAAGGCTCGACGCATCAGAAGCATCGAGGTGAAGGGTGTGGCCATGGTGGAAGACGACACCCGCTCGGAATTCATCGCACTGATAAACTACGGCATCGTGGGACTGATTCAGCTCGAAAAGGGATTTGCCGACACGGTGGACATATCAAACGACGAGGCTATGACACTCTACGACAAATACCTGCAGGAGGCACTGCAGCTGATGCTGCGCAAAAACCACGACTACAACGAGGCGTGGCGCATGATGAGGGTGAGCAGCTACACCGATTTCATACTCACAAAAATAGAACGCGTGAAGGAGATTGAAAACCTGAACGGCGGAACGCTCGTATCCGAAGGCATCGACGCCAACTATATGGACATCATAAACTACTCCGTGTTTGGAGTGATAAAGCTCACCTACGGCGAGTAGGACTGAAGGGAAAGGAACATAAAATAGACAATGCTAAAAGACTCTGCTAAAGGAATAGCTGTAAACGCATGCCGCTTCATCGTGGCGGCAACATTCATATTCTCCGGATATGTGAAGGCTATCGACCCTATCGGAACGCAATACAAGATTCACGACTACCTTGCTGCCGTGGGACTCGCCGACATGGTGCCCGACTATATCACGCTGTCGGCATCGGTAGCACTCGCCGCACTGGAATTCAGCCTCGGCATATTCCTGCTCTTTGCCATAAGACGCCGACTCGTGTCAAAGCTAATCCTCGCGTTTATGGCGGTGATGACTGCCATCACGGTGTGGATTGCCGTGGCAAACCCCGTGAAAGACTGCGGTTGCTTCGGCGACGCGCTAATCTTGACCAACGGGCAGACGCTCGCAAAAAACATATTCCTGCTTGCCGCCGCCATCGCGATATGGAGAAACCCCACGGCAATGGTGCGGTTCATCGGACGAACCAACCAGTGGATTGCCATAAACTATACCATAATATATAGTCTGGCAACAAGCACCTACTGTCTGTACACACTACCCGTGTTCGACTTCCGCCCATACCACATCGGCACCGACATCCCCAAGGCTATGGAAATACCCGAAGGGGCAGAACAGCCAAAATTTGAAACCACGTTCACACTGAAGAAAAACGGCATAACAAAGGAATTCACACTCGACAACTATCCCGACTCCACATGGACTTTCGTGGACAGCAAAACCACACAGGTGAGCCAAGGATACGTTCCGCCAATACACGACTTCAGCATGGAGGATCCCACAACGGGCGACGACATGACCGACGACATCCTGAGCAATCCCGGATACACTTTCCTGCTCATATCGCCGCATCTGGAAAATGCCGACGACACCAACTTTGGCAACATAAACCAGATTTACGACTATGCCACTGCCCACCACTACCGCTTCGTGGCTCTGACGGCGAGCAACAAGAAGGCTATTGAGAGATGGACCGACACGACGGGGGCCGAATACAGATTTCTGTTCTCCGACGAGACAACGCTGAAGACCATAATCCGAAGCAATCCGGGAATGTTGCTGCTCAAGGGAGGAAAAGTGATACAGAAGTGGAGCCACAACGAACTGCCCGACCTGAACGAAGACTCTCCTGCTCTCGACAAAATCCCCGAAGGGCATCTGCCAAAAATGACAAATGGCGAGAAAATAGCCTACACCATTCTGTGGTTCTTCCTGCCGCTACTGCTGCTCACAATAGCCGACAGGATGTGGGCCTGGACAAAATGGATAAGGAGAAGGTCAAGCAAAGCAGAGCAGCATAACAATTCAGACTGCTCAGACTTCTCGGACAACTCCGAGAGCTCCGAGTCGTCCGAGCAGTCCTAAAAAAAAACATCAATCATTTTTAAAACAATTAGCATAATGAGAAAGAAAATTGTAGCAGGCAACTGGAAAATGAACATGAACCTGCAAGACGGTATCGCTCTTGCAAAAGAGCTGAACGACACACTCACAGCTGAAAAGCCAAACTGTGGCGTTATCATCTGCACACCATTCATCCACCTGGCAAGCATCGCACAGTTCCTTGACCAGAACATCATCGGACTGGGAGCAGAAAACTGCGCCGACAAGGAGAAGGGTGCTTTCACCGGCGAGGTTTCTGCCGAGATGGTAAAGAGCACGGGTGCACAGTATGTAATCCTGGGCCACTCTGAGCGTCGCGGATACTACAACGAAACTCCTGAGATTCTGAAAGAAAAGGTGTTGCTCGCCCTGAAAAACAACCTGAAGGTTATCTTCTGCATCGGCGAGAGCCTTGAGGAGCGCGAAGCCAACAAGCAGAACGAAGTGGTAAAGGCTGAACTCGAAGGTAGCGTGTTCAACCTCTCGGCCGAGGAATTCAAAAACATCATCGTGGCTTACGAGCCAATCTGGGCTATCGGCACAGGCAAGACTGCCACTGCTGACCAGGCTGAGGAAATCCACGCATACATCCGCAGCGTTATCGCCGACAAATACGGCAAGGAAGTGGCCGACGACACCACTATCCTCTATGGCGGAAGCTGCAAGGCAAGCAATGCTCCCGAACTGTTTGCAAAGCCAGACATCGACGGTGGACTGATTGGCGGCGCTTCGCTGAAAGCTGCCGACTTCAAGGGTATCATCGACGCAAGATAATTTGAAAGACAAAGAAATACACTCTGTTCCGCCTGCGGCTCAAAACACGTGCCGCAGGGGAACATTTCAAAAAGTAATACAAGAAAAAAGAAAATGAAAAAGTTCATCGCTATATTAGTATTTGCCACAGGGCTCTGCCTGCATGCCGGCGCTCAGTCTTTCCTCTCCGAACTCCAAAAGAGCAAACAGGGCGAGGGAACAGTTACCGTGAAGCAAAGTGCCGATATAGACAACCTGGTGAACAATGCCAAACTGAAGGCAAGCAGCAATCAGGCACAACAGCAACAAAACTCTGCCGAAAAACACCCTGCGGCCACCAGACAAGACGACAAGACCGCCACGGCAAACCACAAAGAACACGGCAAGGAGGACTCTCTGGCTCACAAACGCCCGCAACAGGAAAACAAGGAAACGGCTGCCGAACACAAGCCGACCGCAAACGAGCGCAAGAATGAACCTGCCGACAAGCATACTGCAAAGACTGCCACAGAAACGGAGGCAAATGAGCGTCCGGTGGTAGACACCAGCAAGAAAATGATGCGCAACAGCTATAAAATAACCGGATACCGCATTCAGGCTTTCTCTGGAGGCAACTCAAGAGCCGACAAGGAAAAAGCCAACAGAATCGGCAACGACATAAAGATGAAATTCCCCGACCAGCCTATCTATGTGCATTTCTATTCACCAAGATGGATATGCCGCGTGGGCAACTTCCGGTCATACAGCGAGGCAGCGCAAATGCTCAAGAGCATCAAGGCCATGGGATACAAACAGGCATGCATCGTAAAGGGTAAAATCAGCGTGGCTTACTAAGAGGGCGGTTGTTATCCCCATCTATTTGTCCTATTAGTCCCTGTCCTATTATATTAGTCCTATTAGTCCCATTTGTCCTATTAATCCCATAACCCCCATAAAACAAAAACAATGAATCCAGAAACAGAATTTCGTCCAGGTCTCGACGACCTGGCATCCCACTATAAAAGCGTTCTCGAACTTCTCGGCGAAGACCCCGAACGCGAAGGTCTGCAGAAAACGCCGATGCGAGTGGCCAAGGCCATGCAGATTCTTACAAGGGGCTACACTCAGGATGCGCACAAGGTGCTTACCGATGCCCTTTTCAAAGAGGAATACAACCAGATGGTGATTGTGAAAGACATTGATTTCTTCTCGCTCTGCGAGCACCACATGCTGCCGTTCTACGGCAAGGTACACGTGGCGTATATCCCTAACGGCTACATCACCGGACTAAGCAAAATAGCCCGTGTAGTAGACATCTTCAGCCATCGCCTGCAGGTGCAGGAGCGAATGACGCAACAGATAAAAGACTGTATCAACGAGACACTCCACCCTCAGGGTGTAATCGTTGTGGTAGAGGCTAAACACATGTGCATGCAGATGCGCGGTGTGGAAAAACAGAACTCTATTACTACAACGAGCGATTTCTGCGGTGCCTTCGAGCAGGCAAAAACACGGCAGGAATTTATGAATCTTATTCACAAAGGATAAAAAAATCGCATGCACAAGGCAATATTCCCGACATGTGCACATTTCTATATATAGAGTTTTTAATTTAAAGGAATAAGCAAAATGAAAAGACTAAAAAACATTCTATCACTCTTGCTCCTGGGAGCAACCATATCTTTGACAATGACCTCTTGCCTTAACGACGACAACGACAACAAAGAGCTCACCGAAGAACAAAAGCAGAACTATGCAATGATGATGATGGGCAACTACAACGGCAAGATATACTACTTTGACAAGAATATCGACAAGGAAAAAAACAAAAATCAGCTTGACTCCATCACTGGCATCAACGTGAGATTCAGCTATCCGGAAAGGTCGTTCGTAATCAACGATTTCCCGGCAAAGCTCCTGTTCAAGCAACTCTCAGGACATGAAGACATAAAGGCGGCTGCCGAAGAGCAAGAGGTGGACATCAAAGTGAAATATGAGCCGTATGCCTACGAAAACAAAATCATATACTACTATCTGAGCGAAATACAACCAGTGTCGCTCAGCTTGAACTACGGCGAAGCAACACACAACCTCAAGGTGTACTTCCTTATCAACACCTATGGCGCATGGAAAGACAATATCGTAAACATCAACATCTACGAATACGGCATCTCTGAATCAACCGACAGCAACGGCAACCCGGTATGGCTCGACGGCAAGACCATATATCCTACAGACAACGACGAGACAAAGCTGAAAGATGCTTACTTCTTTTTCAGCAACGAAACAAAATAAATGCAAAACAAAGCAGAACAGCAAGGTCTGAAAACAGCAATAAGATATAACAAAGCAGTTTTTCGCATTAATAGCGAGAAACTGCTTTTTCCATTTTACAGAAAAGCATCTTCTATCAATCTCTTGCCACAAATAACACCATGTCAAACTCTTCTTAACAGGGTTTTGCCTTGCTTAACTTGTAGGAACAAGGATATTTTCTTACTTTTGCAATTAGCTTGGGCAAAACAAAAGCCCTACACATCTTTTAATCATAGTCAATAAAAATCATGACATATAGCATCACCTCTCCAAAACATCTTGAAGCTACCGTTGAACTACCTTCGTCGAAGAGCATAAGCAACAGAGCACTCATCATCTATGCCCTCTCCGGTGGAGAGATTCTGCCGGAACATCTATCCAACTGCGACGACACCGAGGTCATCGTAAATGCCCTGTGGAATATGCCGCACGTTATCAACATCAAAGCTGCCGGAACTGCCATGCGGTTTATGACGGCCTACCTCGCCGTAACGCCAGGCACTCACATCATCACCGGAACGGAAAGGATGAAACACCGCCCCATACACATCCTCGTGGATGCACTGCGACGTCTGGGGGCCGACATAGAATATGAAGAGGAAGAAGGGTTCCCGCCACTGAAAATCTCCGGGAAAGAACTCGAAGGGGGCACGCTCGAAATTCAAGGCAACACAAGTTCGCAATTCATTTCGGCTCTGCTCATGATTGGACCGAGACTGAAAAACGGACTCACTCTGAAACTGTGTGGCGACATCATCTCGCGACCTTACGTAGACCTAACGCTCTGCACGATGAGAGACTTTGGAATAACGGCAGAATGGACCGACACCGACACAATAGAAGTGAAGCCTATGCCATACAAGCCTACAAAATACTATATCGAAAGCGACTGGAGCGCAGCGTCATACTGGTATGAAATGATGGCTCTCGCTGACGACCCTGAAGCGGAAGTGCAACTGAAAGGGCTGATGGACGGATCGCTGCAAGGTGATTCCGTGGCAAAATACTTGTTCAACATGCTTGGCATCAGAACTGTATTCAGCAACAAAAACCGCGGAGAACAAACCATAGTAACCTTAAAAAAAACCGGTATGCATTCGGCAAGGCTCGACTACGACTTTATCAACCAGCCTGACTTGGCACAGACTTTCGTCGTAACCTGTGCCATGATGAACATACCGTTCCACTTCACCGGTCTCGCATCGCTCCGCATAAAGGAAACCGACCGCATTGAGGCTCTGAAAGCCGAAATGCAAAAAATGGGATATAAGATAAGCGACGGCGACGGAACGGAACTGATATGGAACGGCGAGCGGTGTGAGCCCGACAGCAACATCACAATCGACACATACGAAGACCACCGCATGGCAATGGCATTTGCTCCGGCTGCAATGAAACTCGGAAGCATTAAGATAAACAACCCTGAAGTCGTTAGCAAATCCTATCCTGCCTTTTGGAACGATTTAAGAGAAGCAGGATTCAGCATCACACAATAAAATGGAGAATTGAGAGTTATTATATTGTGAAAATACTGAATAATAAACATATTGCCATCATCATAACCTTCTTAATGGTTATGACCATCATCGGATGCTCGACACAAAAAAACACGTCGACCAGCCGTTGGTGGCATTCATTCAACGCAAGATACAACACTTATTACAACGGTTCGCTTGCATACATCGACGCTGCCCTTGAAAAGGAAAACGGCAACAAAGACAACTTCACCGAAATGCTGCCGCTATACACCGTTGGCAACAAGGCAAGTCGCGAACTGGGAAAAGGAAACTTCGACAGGGCCATTGAAAAATGCCAAAAAGCCATAAAGCTGCACAGTATAAAAAAACGTCCGGACTGGAACAAGTCGAGAAAGAAAACGGCAAGAGACATTGAATGGCTAAATAGAAAGGAATACAACCCTTTTCTGTGGAAAGCATGGCTTCTGATGGGGCGCTCGCAGTTTATGCAAGGCAAATTCGAAGAAGCGGCATCCACATTCTCATATATGAGCCGACTATATGCCACTCAGCCTGGAATTTACGGCAAGGCAAGGGCTTGGCTCGCAAGATGCTACACCGAGCAGGACTGGCTATACGACGCTGAAGACGTGATAAAGAAAATCAGTCGCGACTCCATGAGCTGGAAAGCGAAAAAGGATTGGGACTATGCTTATGCCGACTACTATATAAAAGCCGGACAATATGCCGAAGCCATACCTTACTTGCGAAAAGTGATCAGCCACGAAGGAAGAAGGAAACAACGTGCCCGCGAATGGTATATCATGGGACAGCTACAAGAGGAATTGGGCAACAAACTCGAAGCCTACAAAGCCTACAAAAGAGTGATAAGGCAAAACCCTCCATACGAACTGGAATTCAACGCACGCATCGCCATGACCGAGGTTATGGCTGGCGGCAAAGGCAAACAGATGGTGGGCAGGCTGAAGCGCATGGCTCGAAATGACAACAACAAGGATTATCTCGACCAGGTGTACTACGCCATGGGCAACATCTACATGGTGCAGAAAGACACCGTTAAGGCTATCGACGCCTACGAAAAAGGTAATGCGAAATCTACGCGCAACGGTATAGAAAAGGGCGTGTTGCTACTCACTCTCGGCGACATATACTGGAACAAAGAAGACTTCAAAAACGCACAACGATGCTACGGCGAGGCTATTGGACTGCTCGACAAAGACCGCAAAGACTACAAACAACTGTCTGACCGCTCGAAAATCCTCGACGAACTGGTGCCTTATACTGATGCCGTGCATCTTCAGGACTCTCTGCAATCTCTGGCAAAAATGCCGGAAAAGGAACGCAATGCCGCTATCGACCGAGTTATAGATGCTCTCAAGAAAAAGGAAAAAGCTGAACGCGACGCGCAAGCCGAAGCTGAAGCTCAACAGAAAATTGCAGAAAACAGCGGAAACACCGGTTTTAACCAAAACCGCAACAACGCAACGCAAAATAATTCTACACAGAACCAGAAAAACGGTCTGTGGTATTTCTATAACCCGATGTCAGTGAACCAGGGTAAGCAGCAATTCCAGAAAATTTGGGGAAAGCGAGAGAATGTGGACGACTGGCAGCGTGTGAACAAAACTGTTGTTGCACAGGCTCAGGGCGTGGAGGAAATGACCGACGAAATGCGCGACTCCTTAGCCACAGCTGCTGCAATCGAGGATTCTATAAAGAATGTTGCCGACAGTGCACAAAACGATCCGCACAAACGGGAATATTACCTTGCACAGATTCCGTTTACCGAAGACCAGATTGCCGAAAGCAACAAACTGATTATGGACGGACTGTATAACGCCGGAGTGATTTTCAAGGACAAACTCGACAACTTGCCTCTCAGCGAGAAAGAACTGAAAAGACTCGCTGACAACTACCCCGACTATGAAGGCATGGACAATGCTTACTACCATCTGTTCCTGCTCTACAATCGAATGGGGCAACCGGTCGTGGCTCAGTCGTATCTACAAAAGTTGAAAACAGGATTCCCCGACAGCGAATGGACCACACTCCTGTCTGACCCCAACTTCGAAGAGAATGCCCGCTTCGGCGTGCACCTGGAAGACTCGCTATATGCGGCAACATATGATGCATTCAAAGCCGACCGACTTTCCGACGTGAGGAAAAACGTTGAAATATCCGAGAAGCGCTTTCCTCTTGGCGCCAACCGCGACAAATTCATATTCTTCGACGGTATGGCAAAACTTAATGCCGGCGATGCTAAAGGATGCACCGACGACATGCAAATGGTTGTGGACAAATACCCCAAAAGTGAAGTGAGCACACTTGCCGGAATGATTATCAACGGAGTGAAAGCCGGAAAGAAGTTGCACGGAGGAAAATTTGACATCAGCGATGTGTGGGCAAGGCGCAGTGTGGTGATGAGCGACAGCGATTCCATAAAAGCCAGGAAATTCACAGCCGAAAGGAATGTGGACTTCTCGTTCATCATTGCATACCATGCCGATTCAGTGGTAAACGAGAACCAGTTGCTCTATGAACTCGCAAAATACAACTTCTCTAACTTCATTGTAAGAAACTTTGCCATTACTACTGAGGAAATCGACGGACTGAAACGGATGATTATCGGTGGATTCAAAAGCTACGACGAGGTTCTGCAATATGCACGTCAGCTATATAGCAACGCCAATATACAAAGACTCACAAGAAAATGCCGACATATCATAATCAGCGACAAAAACAAAGAGTTGCTTGGCACACAATACAGCTATGATGATTACGAAAAGTTCTACGAAAAGCACTTCATCCCTCTGCGCATCAGCACGGTGAAGCTACTCACGGAACCAGAGACGATAGAATACAAGAAGGAGCCGGAAACAGAAAAAGAATCTGAAGACAAACTCGTAAACGGCGGCGTGATAGACGATGACACTTTCATGAATATCGGTATTCCTTCTGACGAAAAATCTTCTGAACCTACAGACGATAACACTGTTGTACCAATAGAGGAAAACAAGAAGGCAACTCCAGTAGAGGACGACAACAATACAATGATTCCTGTAGAAAACAGCAAAGCTGCAAATTCTGCAGAGGATGACAATACAACAACAATCCCAATGGACGAGAATACCACAACAGGTCCGATGGAGGAGAATACAACAACAATCTCAACGGAAGATAACAGGACGACAGTTCCAATGGAGGAGAACGTGGCAACACCTTCTGTAGAGGAAGACAACACCTACAACATGACTGACAATCAAGTTGCAGAACCTGTCAAGAAAACTCAGTCGCCAACAACTCCCACGATTTCCAAGAAGTCCGAGTCGTCCGAGCCGTCCAAGAAGTCCGAGCCGTCCAAGAAGTCCGAGCCGTCCAAGAAGTCCGAGCCGTCCGAGAAGCCAAAACCATCCACCCCTGAGCCTCAACAGCAGGACAACGGCATACACTTCAACGACGATGCAGACGACGGCAACTATAACATACAGCCTTCTGACGACAAGAAAAACAGTCAGCAAAATATCAATCTTGAAGACGACTATTACGAATTGGACGGATTCTAATGGTGAGCAGTGAGGAATGCAGAATGTGAAGTAACGAACTCCCAATTCTCCCAGAACTCGCAGTTCTCCCATTACTCCCATAACAAAAAAACAGAACAAAATGAGCAACGGACTTTTACTATGGGTTGATGACGAGATTGAACTCCTTCATGCCCACATAATATTTTTGGAAAAGAAAGGTTATGAAGTGATAACCGTGAGCAACGGCACTGACGCCATAGACGAATGTCGCAAACATAACTTCGACCTCGTCTTGCTCGATGAAATGATGCCTGGCATAAGCGGTTTGGAAACTCTGCAGCAAATAAAGGAAATTCTGCCTGCCACCCCAGTAGTGATGGTAACAAAGAGTGAAGAAGAGAATATCATGGAACAGGCTATCGGTTCGAAGATTGCTGACTATCTTATCAAGCCAGTTAATCCAAGCCAGATTCTCTTGACACTGAAAAAGAACATTCACCGCAAGGAGATTGTTACCGAAGTAACGCAAACCGGATATCAGCAGAATTTCATGAACATATCATCCAAAATCGACAGTTGCCAGACTGTAGAGGACTGGATGGAGATATACAAGATTCTCGTGCACTGGGAACTCGAACTGAGCAGCACCGAAAGCAACATGACCGAAATGCTGATGATGCAAAAGAGCGAGGCAAACAACGGATTTGCCAAATTCATTCGCAACAACTACCTCGACTGGGTAAACCCAAAGTCAGCACAAGACGCATCGCGTCCGCTAATGAGCAACAACATATTCAGTCGGAAGATATTTCCGATGCTCGACAAAAAGGAAAAAGTGTTCCTTATCGTTGTAGACAATTTCCGCTATGACCAGTGGAGGATGCTGGCCAAGGAAATCGGCGATATGTTCGACATCGACGAAAGCCTTTATATGAGTATCCTTCCCACTGCAACACAATATGCGCGCAATGCTATTTTCAGCGGACTGATGCCAAGTCAGATAGCTGAAATGTTCCCAGATTTATGGGTTGATGAAGACGAAGAGGAAGGCAAAAACCTGAACGAAGCACCGCTTATCAAAACTCAATTTGACAGATACCGCAGGGGAAAGACAAAATTTTCTTACCATAAGGTGAACGACTCGACAGGAGCCGACAAGCTGTTGCAGCAATTCAACCAACTGGAAGAAAACGACCTCAATGTTGTGGTAATAAACTTTATCGACATGCTTAGCCATGCGCGTACGGAGTCGAAAATGGTAAGGGAGCTTGCAAACAACGAATCTGCCTACCGCAGCATAACGCTCAGTTGGTTCAGACATACGGTCTTGTCAGAGCTTTTCCGCCGTCTTGCCAACAGCGACTACTCCATCGTGCTTACTACCGACCACGGCAGCATACGTGCCTCAAGACCGGTAAAAATTATAGGCGACCGCAATACAAACACCAACCTGCGCTATAAGTTGGGCAAGAACTTGAACTATAATGCCAAGGAGGTGTTCACCATCAAGGAGCCGCAAAAGGCGCAACTGCCTGTTCCAAACCTAAGCACATCATACGTATTTGCAACGGGCGACACATTTTTTGCATATCCCAACAACTACAACTATTATGTGTCATACTATAAGGATACCTTCCAGCACGGCGGCATATCAATGGAAGAAATGCTAATCCCGCTGGTTACGATGAAGAGGAAAAGAAGAGACTAAGGAAATCAAATTTCTCCAAACTCGTCCGGCCGTCCGAGCCGTCCGAGCAGTCCGAGCAGTCCGAGCCGTCCGAGCCGTCCGAGCCGTCCAAGAAAAAAAATCATAAAAAAAAATGAACAACGAAATAACAATTACCAGTATCGACAACATCAGCGATGCTGCCAAAGAATTTGTGAGTAACATGGGCGAAGGCAAAGTCTTTGCATTCTACGGCAAGATGGGTGCCGGTAAAACAACATTTATCAAGGCAATCTGCGAATGTCTTGGTGTGGAAGATACCGTCACGTCGCCAACATTTGCAATAGTAAACGAATATACGTCCCAGAAAGTAGACTACCCCATTTACCACTTCGACTTCTACCGCATCAAGAAACTCGAAGAAGTGTATGATATGGGATACGAAGACTACTTCTACGGAGGAGGCGTATGCTTCATAGAATGGCCTGAGCTGATTGAAGATCTGTTGCCAGAGAGTGCAGTCAGAGTTGAAATAAAAGAAAACGAGGACGGAACAAGAACCGTAAAGTTTTGATATGACGCAAGACGAACAATTCATGCGCAAGGCTCTCGCCGAAGCTCAGACTGCCTTTGACCAAGGCGAAATTCCAATAGGAGCGGTTGTAGTGTGTAGAGGGCGGATAATATCGCGTGCCCATAACCTGACAGAAACTCTTACTGACGTTACTGCCCATGCCGAGATGCAGGCAATCACGGCAGCAGCAAACGCCCTTGGCGGCAAATACCTCACCGACTGCACCCTTTACGTAACCGTGGAACCATGCCCCATGTGTGCCGGTGCTATCGGATGGGCACAGATTCCACATATCGTATATGGTGCTCCCGACGAGAAACGGGGATACCGCAAGTTTGCACCTAATGTGTTCCACCCTAAGGCTACTGTTACGGGCCGTGTGCTTGAAGAAGAATGCCGAAGCTTGATGCAAAACTTCTTCAAAAGCAAAAGATAATATAAAAATAGTTTTTTTGTTTTTTACCCTCACACCCTCACACTTCACAGCTAACATCCTGATTTAAAGAAATTTATTAGTGTGATGGCAATGATGAGGGTAAGTCTATAGCCCTCACCAACAAAAAAAACTGGCGGCATTTTAAATTACCGCCAGTTTTTCTATATCTCAGCAAGCTGTTTCATATATAAATTCTACAGCAAACGATTCTCTATCGTTCTCATTACAGCAAAGCTTCGAATTTCTTTTGAATAGCCGACTTTGACTGTCCGCCTACAAGACGATCTACAACCTCGCCTCCCTTGAAGAACAGAATTGTAGGGATGTTGCGGATTCCGAACTCCATTACAATATCATCGTTTTCCTCAACGTCACACTTGCCTACAACGATTTTGCCGTCGTATTCCTTTGCCAGTTCCTCGATATAAGGAGCGATGGCACGACACGGTCCACACCATGTAGCCCAGAAATCCACTACTAACGGCATATCGCCATTCTTCAAGCTCTCAAAATTCTCTGTTGTGATTGTTACTTCCATTTTCTTGTTTTATTTACTTTGTTAAAATTTTCAGTCATACTATTGTCGTCCATTCATAATGGCAGACATTTCCACAATATAGCAACGGCAAAATTTATGCCATAATTCCGCAAGCGGACAAAATGCAAAGAATGAACAGCCGTTAATTTATTCTGTAGCTCAGTGCTTCGCATGAGTCAATATACATGAGCAAGTCGCGCGACACATCCACCCCGGGAAGTTTGGAGCGCATCGTAACGTTGCGGTGGTCTTCAATGCTGTTGAGCTGCATGAATACCTGCGTCTTTCCCTCCGACTCCTTGATTTTCTCGAACAGGTCAGAAACCACTACTTCGGTTATCTTTTGCGGATCTATATCTATTGTGAGTTTCTCGATGCGTTGCTCCTTCACCTTCTCCATATACTGTATTTCACCAATACTGAAGTCATAGAAGTTGCTACCGGCATATTTCTGTGTGATTTTAGCCGTGATGAAAACGGATGCACCTATAGAAAGCATACCTTTCCATCTGCCCCACGAATCTCCAAACAGGGCGAGTTCGCCGGAACCTGTAAAGTCCTCTATCGTTACGAACCCGCATGGCGAACCTTTTTTCGTGAACGAATCTCTCACGTTTGTCACGATACCCCCCACGGTGATGTCGCCCTTTTTCATCAGTTCCTCCTTGTCGGATATTTCCGGACAAGTGGTGTTGCAAAGGTTGTTGAGCACCACGGCATATTCGTCGAGGGGATGAGCAGAGAGATAAATGCCCACAAGGTCACGCTCCTTGTTCAGCCTTTCGATATCGCTCCATTGTTCGCCTTCAGGAATTTTAGGCGTAGCAATCTCCACGGCATCAAAGCCACCGAAGAGTGAGTTTTGAGCCTCACTCTGTGCTGCCTGGTAGGCCTGTCCGTATCTCAGCATCGTGTCGAAGAAACTTTCTCCCCTGTCGTTTTTCCCGAAATAGTTTTCTCGCCTTATACCGAAGCTGTCGAAACCGCCGCTTAGTGCCATGCTTTCAAAACATTTTCGGTTGCAAGCACTTAGATTCACACGTTGAGCCACGTCAAAGATATCCTTATACGGTCCGTTTTTTTCTCTTTCGGCAATGATAGCCTCGGCAGCAGCCGATCCCATGCCCTTTATTGCAGCGAGACCAAAACGTATAGCTCCGTTTTTGTTCACGCTGAACTTGTTGCGGCTCTCGTTCACATCGGGTCCGAGAGTTTCAATTCCCATCGCCTTGCACTCGTCCATCAGTTTCGTGATTTCCGTTATGTTGGCAAGGTTTCGGCTCATGTTGGCAGCCATATACTCTGCGGGATAATGCGCCTTGAGATAAGCCGTTTGGTATGCCACCCACGAATAGCACGTGGCATGACTCTTGTTGAAGGCGTAGCTGGCGAATTTCTCCCAGTCTGCCCATATTTTCTCGAGCACCTTAGGGTCGTGGCCATTCTTTTTTCCACCCTCGATGAACATAGGCTTCATCTGGTCTACGATGGCTTTCTTCTTCTTACCCATCGCCTTTCGGAGGGCATCGCTCTGACCGCGGGTGAAGTCGGCGAGCTGACGCGACAGAAGCATCACCTGCTCCTGGTATACGGTGATTCCGTAGGTATCCTTCAGATATTTCTCCATGCACGGAATGTCGTATTTTATCTCCTCCTTACCGTTCTTTCGGGCGATAAACGACGGGATGTAGTCCATTGGTCCCGGTCGGTAGAGGGCATTCATGGCTATGATGTCCTCGAAGGTGGTGGGATGCAACTCGCGCAGATATTTCTGCATGCCGGCAGACTCAAACTGGAATGTTCCTATGGTGCGTCCCTCGCTGTATAGCTTGTAAGTATCGGGGTCGTCGATAGGGATAGTGTCCAGGTCTATCTCCTTGCCCGTGTGCAGACGTATATTCTCCACTGCCTCTTTCAGGATGGAGAGAGTTTTCAGTCCGAGAAAGTCCATTTTGATAAGTCCGGTCTCCTCGATCACGTGTCCGTCATACTGCGTACAGAGCAGTTTGTGTCCAGGGTCTGCCTTGTCTTCGGCTGTAGACACCGGCACCCAGTCGCTGATGGCATCGCGGCATATAATAGTTCCGCAGGCATGGATACCCGTGCCGCGCACGGTGCCCTCGAGCATCTTTGCATATG